>DATGQT010000281.1:0-24406 GCA_035304085.1 Rubricoccaceae bacterium | reverse complement strand
CTCCGCCCCCCGTTCGGCTTCGCTCACGGCGTGCGCCGTTACCCGCACGAGATAGACACCAGCCGGCAGCCCGTCCGTCTCCAGCGGGAGCGCGTGCGCTCCCACCTCCAGCCGCTCCCGCACCGGCGCTCCCACCCGCCGACCCAGCGCGTCGTACACCGTTACCTCTACGGCGGCCTCTGACGCCAGCCGCACCGGCACCGCCGCGTACCCCCGCGACGGGTTCGGGTACGGCAAACCCACCGCCAGCGCGGCCCCCTCGGCGACCTCGACCGCTGATGCCACGGCCGACGCGTGCTCGACGGCGAACGCCTCGACCTCCTCCACCGCCCACCCCGCGAGGCCCACCGCCTCCCCTGGTGCCGTGGTCCCGGCCTCCTTCGTGAACGGGAACGAAGCCGTCTGCTCGAACGCCGGATACGACCCCGTGTAGACGACGTACTCGTACTCGCCCGCTGGCGCCTGACGCGGCACCCGCTGGCTGAACATCGCCATGACCGACGACCCCGCCGGCACCACCACCCCCGCCCGCTCCATCAGCGGGCCATGGAGCGTCCCGTCCGGGAGGTAGGCCGCCGTGCCCCCCGACACCGTCACCGCCTCGTCGCCCGTGTTCGTGAGGCGGACGCGGAAACGGAACCGGCCGCCGGTGGCGGGGACGACGACGGGGCCGCCGACGGGGGCCGCCTCGACGGTCAACGTCTGGACGGGCCGCTCGTAGGGGCCGAGGTCCACCTCGTTCCCCTGCACGCGGGGGCCGCCGTCGAGGTCGAGGGGGAGCGGCTCGGCGGTGTCGCCGTCTTGGTCGAGGTCGAGGCGGTCCGGGGGGAGGAGGGCAGCGAGGCCGTGGTCGAGGGCGGGGCTCTCCGCGAGGAGTCGGAGGTCGCCGTAGTCGTCGTCGGGCGTCCCCCAGGCGCCGTCGGGGCCGGGGTCGGGGGCGCGCGTGAAGAGGGGGTCGGCGTCGAGGACGCCCTCGCAGACGGAGACGCCGGAGGGGCAGCCGCCGGCGACGACGGCGCGGCGGATGGAGAACCCGCCGGTGAGGGCGGCGACCTCCGGCCCCACGGGGGCATCGTTGTCCCAGAGCACGACGTTGTGGAGGCGGACCTGCCCGCCGGAGCCGGAGCGAACACCTCCCCCCTCCTCATCGGCCGCGTTCCGGGTGAAGGTGACGCCGACGAGCGTGGCATCGGAGGCGCCGATGCTGGTCCCCCCCCCGAAGACGGCTTCGTTCCCGACGAAGGCGGCGTTGGCTAGCACGATGCTGGAGGTTAGCACATAGAGCCCACCGCCACCGCCATCGAGACCAGACAGGGATCTCGCCTCGTTCCCTAGGAAGATCACGTCCGCTACGACGGCATCACTATCGAAGAAGATGTTCAGGCCACCGCCTCCGAGATAGGCCCTGTTGCGGATGAACCGACCGTGGGCGAGGTCGAGGCCGGTACCCCACACGAGTGCTCCGGCGCCGCCACCGGCTCGGTTCCCCACGAACGTCACGTCCACGAGCGCTACGCGCTCCGCCTCGTACGCCCACAGCCCCCCACCGAGCGCGCTGTCTCCGTCGTTCTCCACGAACGACACTCGCTCGAACCGCGGCGACGACCCTGCCCCACCGACGAACACCCCCGCGCCCCCGCCGTTGCCGTCCGTCTGCACCGCCCGGTTCCGTGTGAAGACGCACTGCCGCACCACGACGCTCGCCCCGTCCCCATACAACCCGCCCCCCCGGTTCCGGGGGTTCAGCCCGTCGGCGCTCCCGGCCGTGACCGTGAACCCGTCGAGGACCGTCGAGGGGCCGGCCCCGCTCGCCGTCACCACGTGGTACGCGTTCTCGGCGTACGTCCCGTCGCCGTCGAGGTCGCCCGAGAGCACGGTCACGTTCTCTTCCGGATCCCGCTCCTCCAGGCTCGTCTCGGTCCCGTCGAACCCCCCGTAGACGGCGGCCCCGTCCACGAGCGCGAACGAGGCGTCGCGCCCGTCGGTCTGCGGGGTGCCGTCGCCGGGGCGGTACGTCCCCTCCGCCACCCACACCTCGTCGCCGGCCTCGGCCACGGCCAGGGCGTCCTGGAGGTCGCGGAACGCCGTCGCCCACGAGGCGCCGTCGCCGCCGGGCAGCGCGTCGGCGTCCACGTAGAGCACCCCCTGCGCGGAGGCCATCGGCGCACTGAGCGCGAGCAGGAGGGCGAGCGTGGACGGGCGGTGGCGCATCGGAGATACTCGTCCTAGGACGGCAGACTTCCCGGCGGATAAGGTAAGACGTGAGCTACCGCGTCAGGAAGGTGGGATCCCGAGGGTTCAGCCGGCGGGTGAGTCGGGGGAGGCGTCGAGGCGGGCGAGGGCGTCGTCGCTCCAGGCCACGAGGGCGCGGAGGGCGGCGCGGCCGTAGTCCACCGTGAGGAGCCAGTAGGGGAGGCTGGGGTTGTGCGCCTCCTCGCGCGCCACCTCCTCGGCGAGGGCGTCGAGGCGGGCGAGGTGCTCCCGCTGTAGCTCGCGGTGCGCCTCGACCTGCGCGCGGAGGTCCGCGGGCGGGGCGAGGGGGGCGAAGAACAGCTTGAGCAGGAGCTCGTTGCGCGGCGGCACCGGCTCGACCGGCATCGCGAACCACTCGCGGAGGGCCTCCTCGCCCGCGGGCGTGAGCGCGTACACCTTCCGGTCCGGCCGCCCCTCCTGCGGCTCGACCGTGCTCGTGACCCAGCCGCGCGCGTCGAGCCGGCGGAGGATGGGGTAGATGTGGCCGAAGCTCTCGTTCCAGAAGTGCCCGAGCGCCTCGTCGGCCATCTTCTTGATGTCGTAGCCGGTGCGGGCGCCGAGGGCGAGGAGGCCGAGGACGGCGTACTCGGTGCGGTTGACGGCGGCCATGCGGAGGAGGGGAGAGGGTATAGCAGAGTGCTATAAGTTACGCGCGCTACGGATACGGTGTGAGTGGGTCGTGGCGTTAGCTTGGGCCGCCCCTATCGAGGTGTCATCCCGAGCGAGCGCCAGCGAGCCGAGGGATCTGCTTCCGCTTCGGGAAGGTGCACCGGGAGCGTTTCCCACTGCCACGTAGATCCCTCGACTCCGCCCCTCCTGCGTCGGGGCGCCGCTCGGGATGACACGGTTCTCGGAGGGCCACCTCCCCCCGCATCGTCGCATGACCGAAGAAGCTCCCGCCATCCTACCCACCTCGGTGCTCCGCGCCGAGGGGCTCGTCAAGCGCTACCGCCGCCGCAACGTCGTCGACGGCGTCTCGCTGCGCGTCGAGCAGGGGCGGTGCGTCGGGCTGCTCGGGCCCAACGGCGCGGGGAAGACGACGAGCTTCTACATGATCGTCGGCATGGTGCGGCCGGACCGCGGGCGCATCTTCCTCGACGAGCGCGACATCACGCGGACGCCGATGTACCGGCGCGCCCGCCGCGGCATCGGCTACCTCGCGCAGGAGGCCTCCGTCTTCCGCAACCTCTCCGTCGAGGACAACCTCCGCGCGGTGCTCGAATTCCAGCCGCTGCCGAAGGCCGAGCGCGAGGCGCGCGTGGAACGGCTCATCGGCGAGTTCGGGCTGGAGAAGGTGCGGCGCTCGAAGGGGTACGTCCTCTCCGGCGGCGAGCGGCGGCGGACCGAGATCGCCCGCGCCCTCGCCACCGAGCCCCGCTTCCTCCTGCTCGACGAGCCCTTCGCCGGCGTCGACCCCATCGCCGTCGAGGACATCATGGGGATCGTGGCCGGGCTGAAGGAGAAGGGGATCGGCGTGCTGATCACCGACCACAACGTCCACGAGACGCTCGCGATCACGGACCGGGCCTACCTCATGTACGAGGGGCAGATCTTCCAGGAGGGCACGGCCGAGGCGCTGGCCGAGGACCCCGAGGTGCGCCGCCGCTACCTCGGGGAGAAGTTCACGCTGGAGCGGTATCGGTAGGGGCGGCCGGCTATCAGCCGACCGCTCAACTTTCACTCATTTCTGAAACGCGCGTCGCCCTGCCGCGTATCTTGCGCTCCCACCCGCCTGCCGCCGCCGTGACCGACGTGGTCGTCGTCCTGGAGCCGGGCCTGAGCCCGCGCCGCGTAGAGGCCGTCATCGCGCGCCTCCGCGCCTACGGCTTCGACGTCCACCGCCCCGACGGGCGCCCCAACGGCAGCGGCGCGCCCACCGTCCTCGGCGCCGTCGCCCCCCAGCCCGACTTCGACCTCCGCCACGTCCTCGTCCTCGACGGCGTCCGCGACGCCTTCCGCGTCGCGAGCCCGTACACGCTGGCGAGCCGCTCGTGGCGCGCCGAGGACACCGTGGTGGACGTGGACGGGGTGCCGGTGGGGGGGCCCGAGGTGGTGGTGGTCGCCGGGCCGTGCGCCGTCGAGAGCGAGGGGCAGATCGAGGAGGCCGCCGCCGCCGTGGCCGCGGCGGGCGCCCGGCTCCTCCGCGGCGGCGCCTTCAAGCCGCGCACGTCGCCGTACTCGTTCCAGGGCCTCGGCGAGGACGGCCTCCGCCTCCTCCGCGCCGCCGCCGACCGCCACGGGCTCAAGGTCGTCACCGAGGTGATGCGGCCGAAGCAGATCGAGCCGGTGGCCCGCCACGCGCACGTCCTCCAGATCGGCTCGCGGAACATGCAGAACTTCCCGCTGCTCCAGGAGGTCGGCCGCGCGGGCCTGCCCGTCCTCCTCAAGCGCGGCATGAGCGCGACCGTCGAGGAGTGGCTGATGAGCGCGGAGTACGTGCTGGCCGAGGGGAACCCGAACGTGATCCTGTGCGAGCGCGGGATCCGCACCTTCGAGACCGCCACGCGCAACACCCTCGACCTCAGCGCGGTCCCCGTCGTCAAGGCGAAGAGCCACCTTCCCGTGCTCGTCGACCCCAGCCACGGCGTCGGCCTGCGCGACCTCGTCCCGCCGATGGCGCGCGCCGCCGTCGCCGCCGGCGCCGACGGGCTGATGGTGGAGACGCACCCGGACCCCCCGCGCGCCCTCTCCGACGGCCCGCAGTCCCTCTACCTCGCCGACTTCGTCGCGATGATGGAGGCGGTGCGCCGCGTGGCCGAGGCGGTCGGGCGGACGGTCCGCGAGCCGCAGGCCGAGGCGCTCGGGGAGCCCGAGGCGGCCGCGGCGTAGCCCCACGCGCCCGGCGCCCGCTTCCCGGACGCGGAGGGGGAACGGGAGGCGGCGCGCCCGGTTGATATCTGCCCGAGTTGCGAGGTGTGGGGCGTTGGGGAGCAAGACGGCGGGCGGCCGATGTCGAGCCTCCCCTGCCGTCGGCGATCTCTGCCCGCTCTGGGCCGTAGGGCGCAACTTGCGTTTTCTCCTCTTCCGCTCGGCCGGACGGCTCCCCTATCTTCCGGCCCTTTCTCAAACGCGTAGCGCTATGTGTGGCATCGTCGGATACATCGGAAGCCGGGAGGCGGGCGACCTCCTCGTCACGGGCCTGAAGCGGCTCGAGTACCGCGGGTACGACTCCGCCGGCGTCGCCGTGCTCAACGGGGCCGTCGAGGTGCGGAAGAAGGAGGGGAAGGTGGACGAGCTCGCCGCGCTGCTCGAGACGAACCCCGTGAAGGGCCGCGTCGGCGTCGGCCACACGCGCTGGGCCACGCACGGCGCCCCGAGCGACACCAACGCCCACCCCCACTCCTCCTCCGACGGCGCCTTCGCCCTCGTCCACAACGGGATCATCGAGAACTACGCGGCCATCCGCGAGCGACTCAAGCGGAAGGGGTACCGGTTCGAGAGCGAGACGGACACCGAGGCGCTCGTCCACCTCATCGAGGACGTGAAGAAGGAGGCGGGGCTGCCGCTCGTCGAGGCCGTGCGCCAGGCGCTCACGCAGGTCCGCGGCGCCTACGGCATCGTCGTCGTCAGCCGCGACGAGCCGGACCAGATCATCGCCGCGCGCAACGGAAGCCCGCTCATCCTCGGCGTCGGCGAGGGCGAGAACTTCGTCGCCTCGGACGCGAGCCCGCTCATCGAGCACACCCGCCACGTCGTCTACCTCAACGACGGCGAGCTCGCCGTCGTCCGCCGCGACGGGTACGAGGTGATGAGCATCGAGGGGGCGCCGGTGGCGAAGGAGGTCCACGAGCTGGAGTGGAGCCTCGAGGAGATCGAGAAGGGCGGCTACGAGCACTTCATGCTCAAGGAGATCATGGAGCAGCCCGAGGCGCTCGAGAACGCCATGCGCGGGCGCGTCCGCCTCGACCAGAACCGGATCAAGCTCGGCGGGATCGAGGACGTGCTCGACCAGCTCACGGCCGCCGAGCGCATCATCATCTGCGCGTGCGGGACGTCCTGGCACGCCGGCCTCGTGGGCGAGTACCTCATCGAGAAGCACGCGCGGATCCCCGTCGAGGTCGAGTACGCGAGCGAGTTCCGCTACCGGAACCCCATCCTGAACGAGGGCGACGTCGTGCTCGTGATCTCGCAGAGCGGCGAGACGGCCGACACGCTGGCGGCCGTGCGCGAGGCGAAGGAGCAGGGGATCCTCACCCTCGGCATCTGCAACGCCGTCGGCGCCACGATCCCGCGCGAGACGAACGCGGGGGTCTACCTCCACGCCGGCCCCGAGATCGGCGTCGCCAGCACGAAGGCGTTCACGGCGCAGGTGACCGTGCTCGGCATGCTCGCCCTGCTCCTCGGCCGCGAGCGCGGGCTCGTCTCCGACGACACCATGCGGCGCCACCTCGAGGCCCTCGCCGCCATCCCGGACCAGATCCGCCGCGTCCTCGGCACCGACGAGACGATCAAGCAGCTCGCGCGCGACTACCGCTTCGCCTCGAACTTCCTCTACCTCGGGCGCGGCTGCAACTTCCCCGTCGCCCTCGAAGGGGCCCTCAAGCTCAAGGAGATCTCCTACATCCACGCCGAGGGGTACCCCGCCGCCGAGATGAAGCACGGGCCCATCGCGCTGATCGACCGGTTCATGCCGGTCGTCTTCATCGCGATGAAGGACGCCACCTACGACAAGGTCGTCTCGAACATCGAGGAGGTCGTGGCCCGCCAGGGCTCCGTCATCGCCATCACCGACGAGGACAACCACGAGCTCGACGCGATGTGCGACACGGTGATCCGCGTGCCGCGGACGGTGGAGTGCTTCGAGCCGCTACTGACGGTGATCCCGCTCCAGCTCCTCTCCTACCACATCGCCGTGATGCGGGGGTGCAACGTGGACCAGCCCCGCAACCTCGCCAAGAGCGTGACGGTGGAGTGAGAAGGGGAAAGGGAAAAGTGAGAAGGGGAAAGTGAGAAGGGGAAAGTGAGAAGGGGAAAGTGAGGAGAGGTGGGAGATCGGACCTTTTTCACTTTTCACTTTTCATTTTATACTTTCACGTCGGGTCCTTGGGCACCCGCGTCCGCTCGACCTCGGGCGTCGGCTCGACGGTGCGGATGTGGAGCTCCGCGAGCTGCGCCGGGTCCACGAAGTCGGGCGCGCCGCTCATGGGCTCGGTGGCCGCCTGCGTCTTCGGGAAGGCGATGACGTCGCGGAGGGAGGCGGCTCCGGTGAGGTGCATCACCATCCGGTCCACGCCGAGGGCGATGCCGCCGTGGGGCGGCGCGCCGTAGCGGAACGCGTCCAGCAGGAAGCCGAACCGCCGCTGCGCCTCCTCCTCCCCGATGCCGAGGACCCCGAGCATCCGGCGCTGCACGTTGCGGTCGTGGATGCGGATGCTGCCGCCGCCGAGCTCGGAGCCGTTGAGGACGAGGTCGTAGGCGCGCGCGCGCGCGCGACCGGGGTCGGTGTCGAGGAGGTCGAGGTCGTCGGGCTTCGGGCTCGTGAACGGGTGGTGCATGGCGTAGAAGCGGCCGTCCTCCTCGTCGTACTCGAAGAGCGGGAAGTCGGTCACCCAGAGGAAGTCCCACGGCCCGTCGGCGCCCTCCGGGATGAGGCCGAGTTCGGCGCCGAGGTGGAGGCGGAGGCCGCCCATCTGCTCGAACACCCGCGGCTGCGGGCCGGCGAGGAGCAGCACGAGGTCGCCCGCCCGCGCCCCGGCCGCGTCCACGACGGCCTGGACGTACGGGCGCGGTAGCGCCTCCTCCTTGACCGAGGCCGTGAAGGCCGAGCCGTCGGCCGGGAGGCGGACGTAGAAAACGCCGGGGACGCCGAGCTTCTGCTTGGCCCAGTCGGTGAGCTTGTCCATCTGGCCGCGCCCGCGCCCGCCCTCGCCCTCGACGCGGAGGGCCACGACGGCGCCGCCGCCTTCGAGCGTGCCCTCGAAGACGCGGAAGCCCGAGCCGCGCACGGCCTCCGTCACGTCCACGAGCTCCATGCCGAAGCGGCGGTCGGGCTTGTCGGAGCCGTAGCGGCGCATGGCCTCGGCGTAGGTCATCCGCTCGAACGGCGTCGGGATCTCGATCCCGCGCGTCTCCTGCCAGACGGCCGCCATCAGCCCCTCGATCAGCTCGAACACCAGCTCCTCCGTGGCGAACGTCATCTCGACGTCGATCTGGGTGAACTCGGGCTGGCGGTCGGCGCGGAGGTCCTCGTCGCGGAAGCACTTGCAGATCTGGACGTAGCGGTCGAGGCCGGCCACCATGAGGATCTGCTTGTACGTCTGCGGGCTCTGCGGGAGCGCGTAGAACTGGCCGGGGTGGACGCGGGAGGGCACGAGGTAGTCCCGCGCCCCCTCCGGCGTCGACTTCATGAGGATGGGGGTCTCGACCTCGACGAAGGCGTGGGCGTCGAAGTAGCGGCGGACGGCCTGGTAGAGCCGGTGGCGCAGCAGCAGGTTGCGCTGGAGGTGGGGCCGGCGGAGGTCGAGGTAGCGGTACTGGAGCCGGAGGTCCTCGCTCGCCTTCTGCTGCCGCTCCTCGTGCGCGGAGACGACGAACGGGAGCGGCTCGGCCACGTTGAGCACCTCGACGTCGCGCACGTACACCTCGACGCCGCCCGTCGGGAGGTCCGGGTTGGCGGCCTCGCGCTCGCGGACGACGCCCGTGACGGAGATCACGTCCTCGCCGCGCAGCTTCTCGGCCGTGGCGTAGGCCTCGGCGCTCTCCTCCTCGGTGAAGACGAGCTGCGTGAGGCCGTAGCGGTCGCGGAGGTCGGCGAAGACGAGGCCGCCGAGGTTCCGCTTCGTGTCCACCCACCCCTTGAGGACGACCTCGCGGCCGACGTCGTCGGAGCGGAGGGCGCCGCAGGTGTGGGTGCGGCGGCCGTGCCGCGGGTTCGTCGTGGGCGTGAGGCGGGAGGGCTCGGACATGGCTCGGGAAGGGCAGGGGGTAAAGGGCAAAGTTATCGGAGGGTGGAAAAGGGAGAAAGGGAGAAAGGGAGAAAGGGAGAGCGGGTGACGGTACCTTCCGCTCCCCTTCCCCCACTCACCCTTTCCCCCTTTCATGGACCTCGCCGAAGGCGTGCTCGCCGGGGACCGCCGCGCCGTCGCCCGCGCCATCAGCGTCGTCGAGGGCGGCGGCGGGGCGGCGGCGGCGCTCGTGGACGCGCTCTACCCGCACACCGGGCGGGCGTGGCGGATCGGCGTCACCGGCCCGCCGGGGGCCGGGAAGAGCACGCTCACGGACCGGCTCATCGGCCACTTCCGCGAGCGGGGGCTCCGCGTGGGCGTGGTGGCCGTGGACCCGTCGAGCCCGTTCACCGGCGGCGCCCTCCTCGGCGACCGCGTGCGGATGGACGAGCGGACCCTCGACGGCGGCGTCTTCATCCGGTCGCTCGCCGCGCGCGGGGCCCTCGGCGGCCTCTCGGAAGCCACCGAGGCCGCCTGCGACGTCCTCGACGCCGCCGGCTACGACGTCGTCCTGATCGAGACGGTCGGGGTGGGGCAGGGGGAGGTGGACGTGGCCGAGGCGGCCGACACCGTCCTCGTCGTCCTCGTCCCGGAGTCCGGCGACGCCGTGCAGGCGATGAAGGCGGGGCTGATGGAGGTGGCCGACGTGTTCGCCGTCAACAAGGCGGAGCGGCCGGAGGCGGGGCTGGTGGTGCGGGCGCTCCGGCAGACGCTCCGCCTCCGGCCGCCGCCCGCGGACGGGTGGGCCGTGCCGGTCGTGACGACGTCGGCGGCGGCGGGGGAGGGGGGCGGCGAACTGGTCGAGGCGCTGGAGCGGCACCGGGCGCACCTCGCGGCGCGGTGGGACGCGACGCGGGCGGCGCGGCTGGGGCGGCGCGTGCGGCGGCTCGCCGAGGCCGCCCTCCGGCGGCGGTTCTGGGCCCCCGAGCGACGGGCTGCCCTCGACGCGGCGCTGGCCCGCCTCGACCCCGCCGAGCGCGCCCCGCACCGCCTCGCCGCGCGGCTGCTGGCGGAGGATACGTGATGCGTGCTGTACGATCCGTGACGGAGGACGCCCCGGCACCCTCCCGCATCACGGAGCCCGCAGCGGCCCCCTGTTGCTTTTTTCGCACGTGCGGCGGCTCCACGGGGGTAGGGCACACGGACCGCCTCGTCCGGTGTGGGAATTGTTCCTATCTTCGCCCGTCACGGCTCGCCCGGCGGCCACCCGGCGGCGTCGCCCGCCGCCGGGGCCTTCTCACCGCAAAACCGACTGCGCATGGCACAGCGACCCGAATCCAACCCCGACCCCGTCAACCCCTCCCGCCGAGGTCGGGAGGTCGCCGAGGTGACCGCCGACGTTCCCCCGTCGGACGTGCTCCCCTCCCGTGAGGGGGAGCGGTTCGGCGACGGCGCTGGTCCGAAGGCCGGCGTGGCCGTGGCTGAGGGGAAGCAGTGGTTCGGCCACCCCCGCGGGCTCTCCACGCTCTTCATGACGGAGATGTGGGAGCGGTTCTCGTACTACGGCGGGCGCGCGCTCCTCATCCTCTACATGACCGACGCCGTCGCCACCGGCGGGCTGGGGCTGACGGTGGCGGAGGCCGGCGCCCTCTACGGCCTCTACACCGCCGTCGTCTACATGACGAACCTCCCCGGCGGCTGGCTCGCCGACAAGTTCCTCGGCGCGCGCAACGCCGTGTTCTACGGCGGCGTCATCATCGCGCTCGGGAACGCCTGCCTGGCGACGGGCAACGGGACCCTGTTCTACGTCGGGCTGGGGCTGATCGCCCTCGGGACGGGGCTGCTCAAGCCGAACGTGAGCACGATGGTCGGCTCGCTCTACGCGAAGGACGACGCCCGCCGCGACGCCGGGTTCTCCATCTTCTACATGGGCATCAACCTCGGTGCGTTCATGGCCCCGCTCATCGCGGGCTACCTCGGCCAGAACATCGCCTGGCGGTGGGGCTTCGCCGCCGTCACCGTCGGCATGATCCTGGGGCTGATCCAGTACAAGCTCGGCGCGAAGCACCTCGGCAAGGCCGGGATGAAGGAGGAGGCGAAGACGGCGGAGGAAGCGGCCAGCCGGCGCCGCTCGCTCCTGCTCGGCGTCGCCGTCGTGGCCGCGCTCGTCGCCATCCCCGTCGTGGCGAGCGTGGCGGGCCTGGCCGAGGTCGGCGTCGAGTGGGTCAGCAACATGGTGGGCATCATCCTCCTCATCATGCCGGTCGCCTACTTCGCCGTGCTGTTCCTCACGGGGCGCTGGACGAAGGAGGAGCGCGGGCGGATCGTGGCCATCATCGTGTTCTACATCGCGGCGGCGCTGTTCTGGGGGTCGTTCGAGCAGGCGGGCTCGACGCTGAACCTGTTCGCCGACCGCCACACGAACAACAGCGTCTTCGGGGCGGAATTCCCGTCCACGTGGTGGCAGTCCGTCAACGCGCTGTTCATCATCGCGCTGGCGCCGGTGTTCGCGTGGCTGTGGGTGTGGCTGAGCCGGCGGCGCCGCGAGCCGAGCACGCCCATCAAGTTCTCCCTCGGCCTGATCCTCGTCGGCCTCGGGTTCCTGCTCCTGGTGCCGGCGGCGTTCATGGTGCAGGACGGCGGCGAGGGCGCGCGCGTCGGCCCGCAGTGGCTGCTCGGCATCTACTTCATCCACACCGTCGGCGAGCTGTGCCTGAGCCCGGTGGGCCTGAGCGCGATGACGAAGCTGGCGCCGGAGCGGATCGTCGGGCAGATGATGGGGATCTGGTTCCTCGGCGCCGCAACGGGCAACTACATCGGCGGGCGCGTCGGCGGCCTGTTCGAGTCGTACCCGCTGAGCGGGATCTTCCTGGCCGTCTTCGCCACGAGCGCGGCGGCGGGGCTGATCATGCTCATGATCTCGCCGTGGGTCAAGAAGATGATGGGGAGCTCGAACTGACGCGGCTCCCTGGTGGAGCTCCTCCGGCTATCTTCGCGGGGGCGCACCGGGTTCGCGGTGCGCCCCCGCTTTTTTCGCCATGCCCGACCCCGCCACCGTCTCCGTCTTCGTCCTCTCGCACGGCGAGGGGCTGGACCTCCCGGCCCACGCCACCGAGCGCAGCGCGGGGCTCGACCTCCGCGCCGCCGTGCCGGAGGACGCGCCGCTCACGCTCGCACCCGGCCAGTTCGCCCTCGTGCCGACCGGCTTACAGATCGCGCTACCGCCGGGGACCGAGGGGCAGGTCCGGCCCCGCAGCGGGCTCGCCGCGCGCCACGGTGTCACCGTCCTCAACAGCCCCGGCACCATCGACGCGGACTACCGGGGCGAGGTGAAGGTGCTCCTCATCAACCACGGGCGGGAGCCGTTCGCGATCACGCGCGGCGAGCGGATCGCGCAGCTCGTCGTGGCGCGCTACGTGCCGGTGCGGTTCGAGCGCGTCGCGGCGCTGGAGGAGACGACGCGCGGCGCCGGCGGGTTCGGCTCGACGGGGCGCGGCTGAGCGCTCAGGCCGCCCGCCGTGCTGCCGTGACCCGCTCCAGCACGGCCTCGAACCGGTCCGTGATCGCCTCGATGTCGAAGGCCGTCTCGGCGTAGCGGCGGGCGTTCGACGCCATCGCCGCGCGCTCCTCGGGGCGGGCGAGCAGGCGGCGCGCCGCGTCCACGAACGCCTCCGCCTCCCCGGGCGGGACCACGACGCCGGCGCCCTCCCTCGTGACGATCCGCGCCGCGAGGTTCTCGGGCGGGACGGCCAGGAGCAGCGGGCGCGCGGCGCAGAGGTAGGCCAGCACCTTCGACGGCACCGAGAACGTCCCCGCGTCGGGCTCGAGGACGGCCACGAGCACGTCGGCCGCCCCCATCATGTCCGGCACGTGCTCGAAGGGCTCGTACCCCTGCACGGCGAGGTTCGAGAGCCCCCGCTCGGCCTGCTGCCGGCGGAGGTAGTCGGCTCCCTGCCCCTGCGAGACCACGACCACCCGGACCTCCTCCCGGTCGCGGAACGCCTCGGCCAGCCGGACGAGCAGCGCCGGGTCGTGCTTCATCCCGAGGGTGCCCGTGTAGAGGAACACGAACCGGTCGTGGAGCCCCCGCGCACGGGCCCACGCGCTGTCCTTGGGCCGGACCGGCAGCTCCGCCAGCGGCGCCCAGTTCTCGATGACGGCGATCCGCTCGTCGGCGACGCCCCAGCGGCGGAGGAGCGGCCGGAAGTCCTCCGTGATCGGGACGACGGCGTCGCTGGACCGGAGCAGGCGCCCCTCCAGCGCGAGGTAGTACCGCCCGACGGCCTCCCCGAGCAGGGGGAGCTTCCGGCGGAGGAGCCGGTGCGTGGCGACGCCGATGACGTCCTGGAGCCAGAACACGAACGGGACACCGCCGCGGCGGCACGCCGCGAGGAGGCGGGCCTGGGCGTCGAGCGGGGTGTTCCCCGAGAGCACGACGTCGGGGCGGAGCCGGGCGGCGAGGGCGGCGGCGAGGCGGCCGTAGCGGCGCTCCTGCCGCCACCGCCGGACGAAGCTGAACTTGGCCAGCGGCTCGCCGAGGTCCACCGGCACGAACGCGAGCCCCTCGGGGTCGCCCTCGCGGCGGGCGAAGGTGCCCCCCGGCGTGGTCACGAGCGAGGGGCAGTACGCGTGGGTGACGCGATGCCCTCGCGCGGCGAGCGCGCGGCTGAGCTCCGCCTGGAACGGGTACCCCCCGAAGTCGTGGTTGAGGACGTGCATGAGGGGTCGGGCGGCGGGCTCAGCCCGTGCTTTCGTTGGGTGGGAGTGGTAAGGCGTCCGTCGCGTTGCGTGGGCTTGGCGGACGCCGCGCCGGGGCCGGGAGATCCTCGCCACGCCGGTAGAGCCCCACGCCGAACCGATCGAGGATCCGGAAGGCCGCGTCCTCCTCGGGTTCGGTTACGTGCCGGCGCCACGCCCGCAGCCGCTCTCGGGCCGCCTCCTCGGGGTCGAACGTAGAGCTCAGGCGGCGCGTGGAGCGAGAGGCCGCGCGGGCCTGCTTGAGCATGCGCTTTCGGTCGGGGAGGTCGAGGTGGTTGACGAGGAGGTCGACCGTGCCCGCGGGGTCCAGCGTTGCCGTCTCGTACGGGGCGAAGAGCCAGTGGGGGCGCTCGGGGAGGAGGCGGAGAGGGACGAGGTTCTCCAGCGTCCAGTTCAAGACGTGCTGCTCCAGCGGCGTGCCGCCGCGGAGGACGTCCCACGCGTAGGCCACCAGGTCCTCCGTCAGCCACGCCTCTACGAAGCGGGGGTCCTGGAGGTAGGCCTGCGCCGTGAGCGCCCACCCGTTGCGGAGGACGG
The DNA here is from genome assembly GCA_035304085.1 of Rubricoccaceae bacterium. GTDB lineage: Bacteria > Bacteroidota > Rhodothermia > Rhodothermales > Rubricoccaceae > DATGQT01. The sequence continues at coordinate 9,974 of DATGQT010000281.1, read as the reverse complement.
AGAGCGCCGTGGGGATCGGGTGGCGGGTGGAGTAGACGATGTGGAGCGGGAACGTCCGGTCGAACCAGTCGATCAGCGGCTTGGCGTCGATGATCTTGAGGACGACGCGGTCAGTGCGCCAGTGGTAGGTCGGGTGCCACAGCTCCCACGGGGCATTCACCGAGAGCGAGCCGTCGAGGAGGGAGGCTACGAAGGCACGCACGCGCTCCTCGTCCTCCCCCTCCAGCGACGTGAACTGGCTCCGCGCCGGGATGGGGAGGCGGCGGGCGTGGCCGGGGGACGGGTGGTGCAGCGAGAACGGCTGGTCGCTGTACCGGATGCCGCGGTTGACGGCGACCACCTCCATGAGCCAGGTGCTCCCGCTCCGGCGCGTGGAGAAGAGGGCGATGTTCCGGGCGGCCCCCGGCCGGTGGCGGCCGAGGAGCCAGAGGGCCTCCTTGACGGCGTAGCGTGCGGCGAGGTCGAGGTTCTCGAAGCGGCCCATAGGGGGCGCCCATAGGGGGCGAGGCGGGGTACCTTCGAGCCGAGGCGCCCCGGCTCCAGGCCTGGCCCGAGGGCTAGACCTCGACGGAGTGGAACGCAGTGACGTTGCGGGAGGCCCGGTTGATGCCGGTGAGGAGGGCCTGCGCAAGGGGGTTGGGTGGACGGTCCGCGCGGGCGCGGCCGGCCTGGACGGCCTCCCAGAGCCCCCGTCCGAACGCCTCAGGGGCCCACCCCTCCACGATCTCCAGGGAGCGCCGGCCCATCGCCGCACGGTCGGCGCCCGGCGCCGCCACCAGTGCGAGGCATTCGGCCAGCCCCCCCACGTCTTCAGGGTCGAAACGGAAGCCGTTCTCTCCGTCACGGACGAGGTCGTAGGAGCACCCCGCCCCCGTCGAGACGATGACGGGGAGGCCCGTGGCCATGGCCTCGTTCACGACGAGCCCCCACTGATCTACCGAGGCCGGGTGGACGAAGGCCCCGGCGAAGGCGTAGTACGCCGGGAGCGCGTCGATCTGCTGGAAGCCGCAGAACGTCACCCCCTCGATGCGCTCCTCCCGTACGATCTGCTCCAGCTCCGGGCGGAGCACGCCGTCGCCGAGCATGAGCAGCCGCCACGGGCGTGCCCCGCCCGCCGCGGCACGCTCGCGGTAGCGCCCGTAGGCGAGGAGGAGGCGGCCGAGGTTCTTGCGGGGGAGGAACCGGTTCGAGGCTAGGAAGAACGGCTCATCGGAGCCGAGGCCCGGGAGGTGGCGGTAGGCGTCGGGGTTGGCGCGGGCGGCGGCGGCGCCCTCCCGGAAGTACGCGTTGTCGACGGCGTTGTAGGTGGTGAAGATGAGGTCCGGGGGGAAGCCTAGATGCTCCATGTAGGCCCGCTGCGGCGTCCCGCCGACGAGGGCGGCGTCGAACTGGGCGACGATGAGGGCCTTGACGCGCTCGCGCCACCCCACGCGCTCGGCGTCGTCCGCCTTCGTCTCCATCATGATGACGGCGACGCGGCGGCGGCGGCGGCACCACGCGAGGGCGGCGCGGGCGTCGGGGTAGCCGTAGCTCATGATGCCGACGGCGTCGGGGTCGAGGCGGTCGAGCGCCGCCGTGACGCCCGCGTGCATCTCCGCGGGCGGGACCTCCTCGAAGACGCGGTCGGGGAAGACCTGCTCGCGCCGGAACGGCACCGCGTCGCGCTCGACGCGCCACTCGTAGAGGGCGTCGTTCCCCGCCGTCTCGAAGCCGATCACCTCCACGCCGTGCGCGGCGAAGTGCGCCTGGGCGGCGCGCAGCCGCGCGAGGTGGTATGGCCCGAAGCGGGGCCACTGGATGCAGATTCGCTTCATGGCGAGGCGGTCGACGGGTCGCGAAGATAGCGTCGGGAGTGGCGAGGGCTCATGAAACCGGCACCAATGGGTCCGTGCGCCTCGTGTTGCACCCTCGGGTTGCATAGCGCACCAGGCCGGGGCGGCGCGAAGCCTTCAGACCTGAGCTGCATCGGTTTCGTCGTGCGTACCGAATTCGTGAGCAAGGTCCTGCGGTGCCTGCTCGATGAGGGGGTTCTCGCTCCCGACGCGTCCCTGCTGGCCGTCTGTGCAGGGGAGGCCGAGCACACGCTCTTCCGCGCGCTCGGCTTCAAGGACGTGACGATCTCCAACCGAACTACATCTATCGCTGGACGGAGCGGGAGTTCGAGAAGACCGTCCGCTCGTTCGACCCGACCGGCCGCCACACCTTCCGGTACTTCTACGGGCTCAACCTCCCGCACTTCCACGCCGCCGTGAAGCGGAGCCCCGTCAAGGGCCTGCTCGTGAAGGCGCTCGGGGCCCGCCGCGTGGGTCTTCACGGAGCTGGCGAAGCGGCAGGGCAACGCCTTCGCCACGGTGGCGCTCAAGCCGCAGGAGCCCGGCGACCTGTGGCCGTGGCTCCAAATGGGGGAGGGGCGTCCAGCTCGACCGCGACTACGTCCGCGCCCGGTTCAAGACGGCCGGTTAGCCCCAGCTGGGGCCCCGCGGGTGCGCTACCGCGAGGGGCGCGCGAGCACGTGGTGGGGGCGATCGGTGCCCTCGATGGGGCGGTGGGGCCCGACGGCGCTGAGCGCGTAGCCGTAGGGCCGCATCGCCTCGATGAACGCCGCCCCGGTGCCGTGGAGCTCACACAGGATCGTGGGGCGGTGCCTGGTGATGGTGTCGTGCATGCCCTGAAGGGCCACGATCTCGGCCCCCTCGACGTCGATCTTGAGCAGCGTCGGAGGGCGTAGGGACTCCGCCTCGATGAGGTCGTCGAGCGCCACCGTACGGACCTCGATTTGTTCGACGGCCTCCGTGAGCGGGCCGGGCGTTGCAGCGAGGCGGGACATGGGCGAATCGGCCGCCACCATCAGCTCCGCCGTTCCGGAGGTGGCAGCCACGGCGCACTCGTGCACCTCCACGTGCGTGAGCCCGTTCCGGGCCACGTTCGCTCGGAGGAGCGCCGCCGTCGTGGGGGAGGGCTCGAAGGCGTGGACCCGGCCCGTCGGGCCCACCAGCCGTGCGGCCATGAGCGTGAAGAACCCTACGTTCGCGCCCAGGTCGTAGAACGTGTCACCCGGGCGGAGGTGGTGCGCGAGGACGCGCTGGATGGGCACCTCGGCCAGCCCGAGCGCGTGGGCGGCGGTGGCGCCCCTCGCGCAGAACCGGAGCCCCCTGCCCACTCCGAAAGGGATGATCAACGTCCGGTTGCGGATCGCGGCGCCGAGCCCGTCTACGACCTGCCGGACGCCGGGCACGTGCCTGCCGAGCCGCCGGGCGGCTTCTGCCGACCGGATGAGGAACGGGGTGGAGTCGGGGGGGGGCGGGGGCATGGGCGTTCAGGTAGATCCGGGCGCTCAGGTGCGTGCGGAGGATGAGGGGCTGGAGAGGAGCAGCGAGGGGGCTGGGGTGCCTTCGGCGCCCCGCGCCCACAACCAGGTGCTCAGCGCGGCCACGAGTGCCTGGGAGCCGAGCATCACGGCCGCCGCTGCGGGCACGCCGTAGCGGGGCACCAGCACGACGTCGAGGAGGAGGTTGAGCGTCGCCGCAGCCCCCACGATCCACGCGGCGATGCGATGGCGATCCGCAGCGATCAGCGCGAAGCACATCAGCATAGCCAGGGTCATGAACGGATAGGCCCAGGCCAGAATGTGCAGGACGGGGACCGTGCCGGCGAACCCTTCACCCCCTGCGAGGATGAGCACGAGGTGCGAAGCCGACACAGCGATGACTGCGGCGGCGGCCACGGCGGCGCCTCCGAGGAGCAGCGCGGTACGCACGACGAGGCGCCGGAAGGCCGCCAGGTTCCCCTGGTGAAAGAGACGAGACAGCCGCGGCAGGAGGGGGGCGCACACGATGGCAGGGAGGAGCATGAGCATCTCCACCACCTTGTACCCCGCGCCGTAGAGCCCCGCCGCCTCATTCCCGAGCAGCGCTTCGACGATCACCGGGCCGGTGAGGAGGAGGAGCGTAGAGAAGGCGAAGAACAGCCCGATCGGCAAGGCCGCCGCATAGGCGGTCCGCATCCTTCCGAAGGTGAGCGCTCGGCGGTGCAGGGGGCTGAGCCGGGCGTGAATGAACCACACGTTCCCGACCAGGGAGGCCAGGGTGCCGAGCGCCATCCCGCCGAGCGCCCCCGCGGCGTTCCTCCAGACCAGCAGCCCCGCCGCCCCCGCGGCGATGACGGCGAGGCGCTCGATGAAGAGCAGGGCGGCCTCGTAAGAGAAGACCTCGAAGGCGCGGTAGACCGCCTTGCACAACTCGTTCAGGCGGAACCCGAGCACGTAGAGGCCCGCCATGAGAAGGGCCGTCACCTCGGCCTCCACGTAGCCCAGTAGATACCCCAACAGGAGCGTGACCACGAGCGCTAGGAGGCCGATGCCCACGCGCCCCGCCAGGATGTTCACGAACAGCGTGCCCGTCTCCTCCGGCCCTCGGGCACCCTCCCGCGTGAGGTACGCGCTCGTCCCCACCTCCGAAAGCGCAATCACCATCCCCGCCAGCGCCAGCCCGGCCGTGAGGGTACCATACTCCGCCGCGCCCAGCACCCTGATACACCCCACCGTGATGAACAGGAACCACAACGGCTTGACCACCGCGTTGCTCGCGGTGAGCCAGGCTAGGCTATGGAAGATGCCGGAGCGGCGAGGGGGCAGGGTCACGGGCTCGGTAGTCTCCGGCCGCGTCCCGTGAGGCCCACGGCCACCCCGATCAGCAGCATGAACGTCACCTGGGAATCCGACGTGGTGAACGTAGTGGAGACGAGCGTGGAGGGGATGAGCGACACGAGCACCACGCCACAGGCGAGCGCCAGTGTGCGCTCCGAGAACGGCAACGCCTCCGACCGGCTCTCCCGGAAGGCAATCCAGGCCCCCCGGCTCCACATCCACAGCACGGCCACGAGCCCGACGAGGCCGAGCTTGAACCACAGGAGCAGGAAGCCGTTGTGGATGAAGCTCTTCACCCACGTCGCGCTGAAGATCGCGTCGTAGAACCCGAACTCGGTGCCGATGCCGTACCCCACGATGGGGTTCGCCTTGATGAGGCCCCAGGCGACCTCCCACTCGATGAACCGGTTGAGGAGGGAGATGTCCATCTCCGTGGCGGTCCCGATGCTGAGGATGCGGTCGACGACGCCCAGCAGCATGAGCATGAAGAGGTCGCGGAAGAGGAGGTAAGCCAGGAAGCCCCCCACCGCCGTACCCACGAGCAGGAGGACGGCGAGGCGCCCCCGCTCCCTCCAACTCCCCAGGAGCATCAGCAGCCCGATCCCGAGCGCGATGTCGAGGTAGGCCGAGCGCCACTGCGTCAGGATCACGCCGACGGTGAAGAAGGCGAACCCCGCCGCGAAGGCGACCTGGCGCCAGAGCCGCCGGGCGCGGACCGCGAAGGTGAGGCAGCCGAGGGCGGGCACCAGCATGAGCATCTCGTTCATGGTGGCGCGCCCGCGGGCGATCTCCCACGCGTACTCCGCGTCGGCGAAGGCGCTCTGCAGAAATAGGGCGTTCCGGACGACGACCACGCCGCCGAGGAGCAGAGCGAGGCCCGCGACGACCCACGGCCCGGCAGGGTACCGCTCGCACGCCTCCCGGACCGGGAAGTAGAACAGGAGCATCGAGAAGTTGATCCAATCGCTGAGAGCGCCGCCGAAGGGGCCGCCGAAGAGCGCCGTCATGGTGATCGACGCCGTCGCGTAGAGGGGGAGCAACAGGAAGACGGCGTCAAGGGCGGAGCGCACCACGCGCTCCCGGCGCACCCAGAGGCGGACGGTGAACCAGTGCGCGAGGAAGCCGAGGTAGTAGGCCGCGAAGACCACCTCCTCAGGCTGGATCCCCTCCTCGTACGATGCGGCGGCGGCGTAGAACGCTAGCACCCCGCAGAGTTGCCCCATCGGCACCCGCGACAGCACCCACAGGACGACGCCGGCGAGGATCGCCACCGGCAGGAAGGGGGCCAGCTCGGGCGCGAGGCCGAGCAGCGCGAGCGCGAGGGCGAGCGCGAAGGCGAGGGCGAGCGCCAGCAGCGCCCGCCCCCACCGCCAGACGGCGTCCTCCGTGGGCGTGATCGGGGCGGCGGGCGCGGACATCCGTCAGGTGGCCTGCAACTCGCGGGCGATGCGCTCACGGTTGCGCCAGAGCCAGTCCCGCGCTACGACGAAGAGCACCACGAGGAGGAACGCCGAGAGCGTCGTGACGATGACGAGGATGCTCCGGCGGGGCTTCGCCTTGAGGGCGGGCGGCACGGCCTCGTCCACCACCTGCACGGCCGTTCGCTCCCGCTGCTCCTCGAACCGCGCCTGCTCGAGGAGCGGCCGTGTCGTCTTCAGGATCTCGGCCTGGATGAGGAGTTCCTGGTAGAGGCGGGCGTACTCGCTGCCGAGGGCGGGGAGGTCGCGCAGGGGGACCGGCATCACGGCCTCGGCGCCGCCGAGGAGCCGCTGCTCGGCGGCCCGCGCCGCCATCACCACGTCGCGCGCGGCCTGCACCTGGGGGTTGTCCTCGCCGTACTGCGCGCGGAGCGCCTCGTACTGGATCTCGGCCTCGGTCACCTGCGCCCGCGCCGTCGCGACCGACTCCAGGAACGCCGCCGTCATCTCCGGCAGCTCCACGACCCCGTGGGCCTCCTGGAACGCTTGCATCTCCCCGCGCAACGAGTCGAGCTCGGCCTCGGCCTCCCCGTAGCGCTCTTCGACGTAGCGGCGATAGGTGGCGGCGTTCTGCGCGGAGAGCTCCTGGTTCCGGCGGTTCAGCTCCTCCACCAGGAAGTTGGTGAGGGCCGCCGCTCGTTCGGGGTCCTTGTCGTAGGTGGTGATCTCGAGGAACTCGTACTGCAAGTCCACCTCGAACTCGATGTTGTCGGCGAGCTCCTCGGCAGCCGACTCGCGGGGAGTCTCGCTCTCGCTGAGGTCGTAGACCTCGACGAGGTTGAACCGGTCCACGGCACGCTCCAGCGTCGTGCGGCTGGTGAGGAGGGCGAGGTAGCGGTTGTAATCGCCCGCACCACCGCCGAAGAGGGAGGCCCCGATGGGGGAGAGGTCGCCGATGAGGGCGCTGAGGCCGCCGCCGCTGCTCTCGGGGAGGAGGACGCGGGCCGTCCCGGCGTACCAGTTCGGCAGCAGCAGGCTGATGACCACGGCGAGCACCGCCACCGCGCCGGTCACGCCGACGACGAGCCGCCACGATCGGTACAGGACGCGGGCGAGCGGCCAGAACAGCGAGGACGAATCCGGTGAGGCGACGGGGGGCGGCGGCGCCTCGCGCGAGGCGCCCACGGCGCTCTGAGAGGCGGACCCGTTCGTCTCCTCACCTAGGGTGCGTTCCTTCCTCATACGGGGGTGCTCTCCTGCTTTGCGGGGCGGCGGGCCCCACGGAGGTGGGAGGAGGGCTCCGCGGCAATGGGTTGTTAGGAGCCCTCCGAAGGCTCCCGGGGGCGTTCCCGAGCGGGCGAAGTTAAGGGGCCGCCCCGGGAGCGGCAACGGGCCTCGGCGTGCCCTACCCGCCGCCCCCGCATCTTTGGACGAAATCGCACGCGCCCGCCCCGGCACGGAGCCAGAGCGGGCGCGCGGCCTGCGGCGGCCCGCGGGCGGCCCGTGGTCGGCCGGCTACTTGATGAAGAGCATCTCCCGATAGGTCGGCAGCGGCCAGAGGTCGGCGGGGACGAGGCGCTCGAGGGCGTCGCAGGCGGTGCGGACGGCCTGCATCGCGGGGATCACCTTCGCCTGCATGGCCGCGGCTTCGTCCGCGGGGCGCCCGGCCTCGTGGGCGGCGGCGCGGGCCCCGGCGAGCTCGCCGAGCGCCTTCCGCAGCGCGTTCACCTGGTCCACCACGTCGGCGGCGGTCTCCTTGACGCCGTCGGCGTCGAGGCCGAAGTCCTCGACGGTCTCGGCCGCCTCGCCGAGGTCGGCGAGGTAGCGCATCGCCGCCGGCAGCACGAGCGTCCGCGCGAGGTGCTCCGTCGTCGCCGCCTCGATGTTGACGGTCTTGACGTACTGCTCGGTGAGGATGCCGCGGCGGCTCTCGAGCTCCTTCTCGGAGAGGACCTCGAAGCGGGTGAAGGCGGCGACGGCCGGCTCGGCGGTGAGCTGGGCGAGCGCCTCCGGCGTCGTCTTGAGGTCGAGGAGCCCGCGCGCCTCGGCCTCGGCGTGCCACGCCTCGGAGTACCCGTCGCCGTTGAAGACGATGGCGCGGTGGGCGCGGATGGACTCGGCGATGACGTCGTGGACGGCCTCCTCGAGCGCCCGCTTGCTCCGCTTCCGCCCCTTCAGCTTCGCCTCCAGCTTCGTCGCCAGCTCGTCGATCGCCTCGGCGACGACGGTGTTGAGCGCGGTGAGCGGGAAGCTCACGCTCTGGCTGGAGCCCACGGCGCGGAACTCGAACTTGTTGCCGGTGAAGGCGAACGGGCTCGTCCGGTTGCGGTCGCCGGCGTGGCGGGGGAGCCGCGGGAGCACCGGCGTGCCGAGGCCGAGGAAGCCGGAGGACCGGCTCGACGACGCCTTCCCGGAGGCGGCGATCTGGTCGAAGACGTCGGTGAGCTGGTCGCCGAGGAAGATGGAGAGGATGGCGGGGGGGGCCTCGTTGGCGCCGAGGCGGTGGTCGTTGGCGGCGCTGGCGATGGTGGCGCGGAGGAGCCCCTGGTGGCGGTGGACGGCCTGGATGATGGCCGTGCAGAAGAACAGGAAGAGGAGGTTCTCGTGCGGGGTCTCGCCCGGCTCGAGCAGGTTCACCCCGGTGTCCGTCGCCAGCGAGAAGTTGCAGTGCTTGCCGGAGCCGTTGACGCCGGCGAAGGGCTTCTCGTGCAGCAGGCAGGCGAGGCCGAACCGGGGGGCCAGCCGCTGCAGCGTCATCATCATGAGCTGCTGGTGGTCCGCCGCCACGTTGGCGTTCTCGAAGATCGGCGCGATCTCGTACTGCCCCGGGGCCACCTCGTTGTGCCGCGTGGCGACGGGGACGCCGAGCCGGTAGAGCTCCTCCTCGACGGCGTTCATGAACGCCATCACGCGCTCGGGGATGGTGCCGAAGTAGTGGTCCTCGAGCTCCTGCCCGCGCGGGGGCTTCGCGCCGAGGAGCGTGCGCCCGGCCGTGACGAGGTCGGGCCGCTGGTGGTAGTACGCCTCGTCGATGAGGAAGTACTCCTGCTCGGCGCCGAGGGTGGCCGTGACCCGGCACACGTCGGCGTCGCCGAAGAGGCGGAGCGCCCGGAGGGCCTGCTTGTTCAGCGCCTCCATGCTCCGGAGCAGCGGGATCTTGTGGTCGAGCGCCTCGCCCGTCCACGACGCGAACGCCGTCGGGATGCAGAGGGTGGCGACACCGTTGTGCTCGATGAGGAAGGCGGGGCTCGTCGGGTCGTAGGCCGTGTAGCCGCGGGCCTCGAACGTGGCCCGCAGGCCCCCGCTCGGGAAGCTCGAGGCGTCGGGCTCGCCCTGGAACAGGTTCTTCCCGCTGAACTCGGCCACGGCGCCGCCGCCGGCGTTCGGCGTGATGAAGCTGTCGTGCTTCTCGGCCGTGCGGCCCGTCAGCGGCTGGAACCAGTGCGTGAAGTGGGTCGCCCCGCGCTCGCACGCCCACTCCTTCATGGCGAGGGCGATGGCGTCGGCGACGGACTCGTCGATGGGCTCGCCCTTCTCGATCGTGGCGACGAGGCGGCGGTAGACGGCCTTCGGCAGGCGCGCCTTCATCTCGGCCAGGCCGAACGTGTTCTGGCCGAAGATCTTCTCGACCTCCATCGGGTGGCCGTCCCGGCGGGGGTAGCCGTTGCCGTTCATGTGACCGTTGCCGGCGAGGGCGCGGTGCGTGAGGGGGGAGGGAGCGGGCATGGTGCGGTGGGCCGGGTGGGAGGTTCACGTGATGCGTGATGAGCGACGACCTACGCGTCACGCGTCACGCCGTTGGTCTCGTAGAGCGTCATCGGCACGGTGGGGAGGTAGCGCGTCTCCTTGAGCGTCGAGAGCACGATGGAGGTCTGGGTGCCGCGGACGCCGGGGAGGGCCTGGATCTGGCC
>DATGQT010000280.1:0-14104 GCA_035304085.1 Rubricoccaceae bacterium | reverse complement strand
CGCCCAAGCGCGGCGAGATCCTCAAACGCATCGGCGACCTGCTCACCGAGCGGAAGGCCGAGATCGCCCGCGCGATGACGCGCGAGATGGGCAAGCCGTTCTTCGAGACGAAGGGCGACGTCCAGGAGGCCATCGACACGGCCTACTACGCCATGACGATGGGCCGCCAGCTCTTCGGCCACACCGTGCCGAGCGAGCTGAACAACAAGTTCAACATGACGATCCGCCGGCCCATCGGCGTCTGCGGCATCATCACGGCCTGGAACTTCCCCGTGGCCGTGCCCACGTGGAAGATCTTCCCGGCCATCCTCTCCGGAAACACCGTCGTCTTCAAGCCGAGCGAGGAGGCCCCCCACTCCGGCATGCTCCTCGTCCAGACCCTCCTCGACGCCGGGCTGCCCGAGGGCGTCGTCAACCTCGTCCAGGGCGCCGGGCCCACGGGCCGCGCCCTCGTCGAGCACCCGGACGTGGCGGCCGTCTCGTTCACCGGCTCGACGGCCACCGGCTCCAAGATCGCCGAGATGGCCGGGCGCATGGTCAAGCGGGTCTCGCTCGAGCTCGGCGGCAAGAACCCCGTCGTCGTCATGGAGGACGCCGACCTCGACCTCGCCGTCGAGGGGCTGCTCTGGGGGGCGTTCGGGACGACGGGCCAGCGCTGCACGGCCACCTCGCGCCTCATCGCGCACGAGGCCGTCCACGACCGCCTCGTGGACATGCTCAAGGAGCGGGCCGCGAAGCTGAAGCTCGGCTACGGCAACGACGACGACACCGAGGTCGGCCCGCTCATCAACCAGGCCGCCCTCGACAAGGTGGAGTACTACCTCGGCGTGGCGCGCGAGGAGGGCGCCACCGTCGCCCTCGGCGGCGAGCGCGCCACCGGTCCCGGCCTCGACGAGGGCTTCTTCTTCCAGCCGACCATCCTCACCGGCGTCACGCGCGAGATGCGCGTGGCCCGCGAGGAGATCTTCGGCCCCGTCCTCTCCGTCATCAAGGTCTCGTCGTTCGACGAGGCGATCTCGGTGGCGAACGACGTGCCCTACGGGCTCTCGTCGTCCGTCTACACGCGCGACGTGGCCCGCGCCTTCCAGGCCATGCGCGACGTGGACGCCGGGATCACGTACATCAACGGGCCGACGATCGGGGCCGAGGCGCACATGAGCTTCGGCGGCGTGAAGGCCACCGGGAACGGCCACCGCGAGGGGGGCTGGGAGGTCTACGACTTCTACACCGAGACGAAGACGGTCTACGTGGACTTCTCGGGCACCCTCCAGCGCGCGCAGATCGACAACGTGCAAGACTAGCAGGGATCTCCCCGCGTCCCTAGGTTCTGCGACTACGCGGCAGGGTGTGGGCCTGTCATCCCGAGCGGAGGCCGTAGGCCGGAGTCGAGGGATCTCTGCCGCGAAGGAGCCACGGAACCGGCAGAGATCCCTCGACTCGCTCCGCTCGCTCGGGATGACGGGGCCGCCGCTTCACAGCAACCGAGGAGCGCTGTAACCGGGGAGGGCGAGGCCCGTAGCGCCGCCGTCATCGACGGCGAAACCCGTACCGGCCCGGCAGCGCTCGCCGGCGGTGGGGCCGCCTCCCTCTCTGCCCTCCCTCGACCCGGCTCGACCATGCGCCCCCTCCTCGTCACCCTCCTCGTCCTCCTCGCCGCCCCCGCCGCCCTCGCCCAGAAGCCGGAGCCCAAGTCGGCCGACGCCGCCGCGGCCAGCCCCTTCGTCGGCACCTGGGACTACGTCGTCACGGCGGGCGACGGCGACGAGGAGACGGGCACGTTCACCATCCGGCAGCAAGGCGACCACCTCGGCGGCACGTTCGTCACCGACACCACCAGCCCCATCGACCCGTTCGTGATGGACGGCGACAGCGCCGCCTTCACGTTCAAGCACCTCGAGATGAACGTGATCGCCATCCGGGGGACCCTCGCCGGGGATCGGTTCGAGGGCGAGGCCGAGGTCATGATCGTGGAGCAGACCTTCCCCTTCGTCGCCACCCGCCAGGCCGAGGCCGCTGCCGCCGACCGGTAGCCGTGTACCCCGCCGCCGGCCTCGGCCCGGGCCCCTGCGGCTTCCCCTCTCTTCGGCCTCCCGTCCGACTTCGGTATCTTCATCCGCGAGGGCGGTTCGCCCCGCCCGTCCCCCCAGCACCGGCGACCCCGCGGCCCCGCCTCCGGCCGAACGGGCAGGCCGTCCGCCCTCGCTCGTATGCCCCGCCCTCGTATCCGCCTCCCGGCCCTCGCGGCGCTGGCTCTGCTGGCCCTCGCCCCGGCCGCCGCCGCGCAGGGCGTGCTGAGCGACGAGGCCTCCGAGCGCATCGAGGGCGTCGGCTGGTCGGGGTTCACGGACTACGACTTCATCGGCCACGCCGTCCTCATGCTCGCGCTGGCGACGGCGCTGGGCGCCACCCTCGCCTACCACCCCCGCACGTTGAAGCGGGTGGACAGCCTCGACGAGGCCGAGGCGCCGAAGGTCTACCTCACCTACGCCGTCGTCGGGACCGTGACGGGGCTGATGGTGGTGCAGTACGGGCTCGTCGTCGGGTTCGTCGTCTTCGGGATCGGCGGGCTGTTCCGGTTCCGCACCACGCTCCCGTCGGTGTCGCACACGGGGCAGCTCATCCTCGTCACGCTCATCGGGCTCTCGTGCGGGCTCGACCTCCCGCACCTCGGCGTGCTCGCGACGGCGTTCGGCTTCGCGCTGATCTACGTGCTGGAGCACGCGCTCACGGGGCAGCTGGAGGTGAAGAACCTGGAGAGCGAGCACCTGGAGGAGGCGTCGGGCGCCTACCGCGCGCTCATCGAGCAGCAGGGGGGCCGGGTGATCCGCCAGGAGCGGAGCTACGCGAAGAAGCAGGTCTCCTTCATCTTCCGGGCCCCCAACCGGTTCGACTGGGAGCGGTTCGAGCGCGCCTGCGAGCAACAGATCCCGCCGGCCCTCCAGGGCACGGTGGACTGGGAGGTCCACTAGGCCGCCGGCCCGGCTCCCCCCGTTCGATCACCGATTGCGGATCATCTCCCCGGTTCCTTAGTTTAGCGGGTCCCGACGCTCCACTCCCCGGAGCCGCCGGGCCCATCTCCTCCAACCAACCCCCTCCAATTCACCATGCAGCACTTAGCTACTACCCGGCGGTTCGCTGCTGTCCTGCTCCTGGCGCTCCCCGGCGTCGTGGCCGCGCAGGCTTGGCAGATACACGACTCCGGCGACGCTCAGTTCGGCGTATCGGACATCGGCTTCCTCGGCGCCGCCGCCAACGTGCCGGGCGGCCCCGGCCACGTCTTCGGCGGCACCAACGGCATCTTCGAAGGCCAGCTGATCGTCGGCCTCAGCGAGACGCAGGTGTGCGGCGAGGCCTACGCCGGCTCGACCGGCCAGGAGCCCCTGAACTGGGCCAACCCCTCGGCCTTCACGACGCTGACGGCCCCGTTCGACGCCCCCTACGACGCGTTCGACGAGGGCTACGAGGTGTCGTTCGACTGCAGCGCCGAGCCGGAAGGCCCCCTCCCCATCGCGGTCACCGAGCGGTCGTACTCCCTCACAGGTGAGGGCTACATCGTCCTCCAGTTCGACGTCACGAACACGGGGGGCAGCCCCCTCGATGACGTCTACATCGGCGTCTTCACCGACTACGACGTCGGTGACTACAGCCAGAACCTCGCCGAGTTCGACGATGGCCTCAACCTCCTCTACGTGTACGACAACTCGGGCAGCGCGCCTCAGCACTTCGGGATGATGATCCTCAACGCCACTGAGAACGGGACCCCGGTCTCCGGGTACCACTTCGACGTCGGCGACGGCTTCAACCCGACGGAGGCCCTCATGTACGCGGCCCTGCACAACGGCGGCGGCGCGCCCCCCGCGGGTCCCGAGGACCGCCGGACGGTCATCGGCACCGGGCCCTACACCATCGGGGCAGGTGAGACCCAGAGCATCCAGGTCGCCTACGTGGCGGCCAACACCGAGATCGGCCTCATGAACGCCGCCCAGGAGGTCGAGGAGCTCGTCGATCCGATCCCCATTGTGGCGATCGAGCCGGGGCCGGACGGGACGCCGGGCACGCACGCGCTCAGCCAGCCCGCCCCGAACCCGTCGGCCGGCCGCTCGGCGCTCACCCTCGAGGTGGCCCAGGCGCAGCCGGTCCGCGTGGCGGTCTACGACGCGCTCGGGCGTGAGGTGGCCGTCCTCCACGACGGCACCCTCGCCGCCGGGCAGCAGCACCGGCTCGACCTCGACGCGTCGGCGCTCCCGAGCGGGGTCTACGTCGTCCGCGTCGTCGGTCAGCACTTCACCGACACCCGGATGGTCTCGGTGGCGCGGTAACCCGCAGGGTAACCGCCTCTCCGGAGCCTCCGGACGCTTCGAGGCCCGGCCCCGCCTGTGCGGGGCCGGGCCTCTTTCTTTCCCACCCCCGGCCTCATTCACTCCTCGGCTGAAGCGGCGGGATACCGGGGCGGAAGAAGCAGGGGCGGCCCCGCCGGTGCGGAGCCGCCCCTGTGCGCTGGGCGGGAGTGCCGCCGCGCTCAGCGAAGACGTATCACCTTGCGCAGGGCGCGGAACGTCGCCCCCTCGATGCGGACGACGTAGATGCCCGTGCGCGCGGTGGCCGGCACCCACGTGAACGTCACCGGCGTCCCGGCCGGGAGCCGCCCGTCGTGGAGCACCTCCACCTCGCGCCCGAGGGCGTCGTAGACCGCCACGCGGACGACCTCGGACGTGGGGAGGGTGAGGGTGAAGGCGGTCTCGTCGCGGAACGGGTTGGGCGCAGCGGCGCTCAGCGCCATCCCCGCCGGGAGGTCGTCCTCCACCGACGAGGGGGCGTTGACGGTGATGGTGCCGGACATCCCGGAGCCCGGGCCGCCGTGGACGTCGCAGTGGTACCCGTAGTCGCCGGGGATGTCGAACGTGAACTCGTACGTCCAGGGCGAGGCGGCGATGTCGTTCCCGAAGCCCTCGGGGTTGTCGGGGTAGGAGGCCGTCGTGCCGTTGACGTTGTGGATGCCCTGGACGCTCTCCCACACGACGGTGTCTCCGGCTTCGATGGTGAGGGTGGCGGGGTCGAAGGTGAAACCGCTGAGGGTGACGGTGTGGGTGGTCTGCGCGGCGAGGGGTGCGGCGGCGAAGGCCGCGAGGAGGAGGAGGAGGAGTCGAGCGAGGGGCATGGGCGGAGCGGGTTGGTGTACGATGAATGTAGGGCTTTAGGGCCTGCGCGGGAATAGCACCGCTGCCGGGCACGCTGACCAGCGCCGGCACAAAAACCGCCCGCCACCGAGCCGGCGCGCCTACTTCACCGCGCTCGGGTCCATGTCCCGGTCGAGGTCGAGGGCGGCGGAGTTGATGCAGTAACGGAGGCCGGTCTTGTCGGGCGGCCCGTCGGGGAAGAGGTGGCCGAGGTGGCTGCCGCACGTGGCGCAGGTGACCTCGACGCGGCGCATCCCGAGGGAGTGGTCCTCGTGGAGTTCGACGTTGCCGCGGTCTACGGCGTCGTAGAACGACGGCCAGCCGGAGCCGGAGTCGTACTTCTCCTCGCTCGTGAAGAGCGGCGTCCCGCAGGCGGCGCAGCGGTAGACGCCGCGCGCCTTCTCGTCGTAGTAGGCGCCGGTGAAGGCGGGCTCGGTCCCCTTCTCGCGGAGGACCCGGTACTGCTCGGGGGTGAGCTGCTGCCGCCACTCGGATTCGGACTTCTGGACTTTCTCGGGCATGGGCGTTGGGAGTACGTGAGGGGCGTGATTACGTGGAGGCGCGTATGCCGGTCCCTGCCCCCCGTCGCGCGATCACGTATTCACGTAATCGGCCGCGGAGACGGCGCGGCGTACGGCCGTAACGAGCGAGGGCGGCGGCCCGGATGGACCGCCGCCCTCGGCGGGTGCGCGAGCGGGAGGGCTACTTCTCCTCCTCCTCCGAGCCCTCTGCCTCGTTCTCCAGGGCGCGGACGGCCTCGTCGGCGGGCTGCGCGAGCTCGTCGGGGACGGCGACGTCCTCGGGCGTCTCCACCTCGGGCCCGGTGTACTGGGGTTCGAGCGTGGAGGGCGCCGTGCCGGGCGTCTCGTCCTCGACGGCGGCCTCGGCCTGCCCGGCGACGCCCTCCTCGTGGAGGTCGGCGCCCTTGAAGGCGGCCTGGCTCATCTCGGCCGGCGGGAAGTCGCCGGCCTCCTCCTTCCGCTGCTCCTGCTCCGGCGGCGGGGCGTCGTGGGTGCTGGCGCGGCCGCGGGGCCGGCCGCCCTCCTCCTTCCGCTTCCCGGCGCGGCCGCGGTTCTTGGTGCCGACGGCGCCCTCGAGGTCGGACGAGCCGCCGCCGGTGGTGACGGGCGGGGCCGTTTCCTCGGGCTGCTCGGCCTCGACGGCCTTCGACTGCGCCTCGCTCGGGGCCTCCCCGACGGGCGGCTGCTCGGAGGCGCCGGCCTCCCCGGTGTCCTCGGCGGACGCCGGAGCCGGGGCAGCGCCTTCGGCGGCGCCCTCGTCGGAGGCCGCGCCCTCGCGGGCCTCCATCTGGTCGCGGAGGGCGGCGAGGCCGGAGAGCTCGCCGAGCGTGGCGGGGCCGGTCGAGGTGCGCTGGTAGCTCTCGATGGCCCGGCGCTCCTCCTGGCGGCGGCGCGTCTTCTCGGCGCGCTCGGCGTGGCGCTCGGCGCGCTCGGCGGCCTGCTGCTTCGCCGTCTCCGAGAGCACGATCTCGCGCTCGTCGCGGTCGAGCCGCAGCACCGTCAGCTCGATCTCGTCGCCGACGTGGTAGGCGTCCACGGGGCGGCCCTGCCGGGCGAGGTGGGACGCCGGCACGAAGCCCTCCGCCTCGAGCGGGAGCTCGACGACGAGGCCGCCGTCGTTGATGTCGGTCACCTTGCCCGTCGTGTCCGAGCCCTCGGCGTAGACCTGCTCGTACTGCGTCCAGGGGTCCGTCGAGACCTGCTTGTGGCCGAGCGAGATCCGCCGCTGCGCCACGTCGATGTCGAGCACGATGACGTCGAGGTCCTGGCCCTTCTTGACGACCTCGGAGGGGTGCTTGACCCGCTTCGTCCACGAGAGGTCCGAGACGTGGACGAGCCCGTCGATGCCGGGCTCGATCTCGACGAAGGCCCCGAACGTCGTGAGGTTGCGGACCTTGCCGGTCGTGATCGTCCCCACGGGGAACCGGGCGATGAGGCCCTCCCACGGGTCCGGCTCGAGCTGCTTCATCCCGAGGGAGATCTTCTTCTCCTCCCCGTCGATCTTGAGGATCTTGACGGGGACGACCTGCCCGAGCTGCACCTTCTGCGTGGGGTGCTTCACGTGCTCGGTCCAGCTCATCTCGGAGATGTGGACGAGCCCCTCGATCCCCTTCTCGAGCTCGACGAAGGCGCCGTAGTCCGTGATCGAGACCACCTTCCCCTCGACGGTCTGCCCCTCGGCGTAGCGCTCGGTGATCCCCTCCCACGGGTGCGGGAGCAGCTGCTTGTACCCGAGCGAGATCCGCTGCCGCTCCTTGTCGTAGTCGAGGACGACGACGTTGAGCTTGGTGTCGAGCTCGACGACCTCGGAGGGGTGGCCGACGCGGCCCCAGCTCAGGTCGGTGATGTGGAGGAGGCCGTCGACGCCGCCGAGGTCGATGAAGACGCCGAAGTTGACGACGTTCTTGACGGTCCCCTCGAGCACCTGGCCGACCTCGAGCGTGTCGAGGATCTGCTGCCGCTGCTCCATGAGGTCCTTCTCGATCAGCGCCTTGTGGCTGACGACGACGTTGCCGTTGGTCGGGTTGATCTTGACGACCTTGAACTCCATCGTCTTGTCGAGGTACGCGTCGAAGTCGCGCACCGGCCGGACGTCCACCTGGGAGCCGGGGAGGAAGGCCTCGGCCCCGAGGAGGTTCACGATCATGCCGCCCTTGATGCGGCGGACGATGGTGCCCTCGAGGATGCCGCCGGTCTCGAACGCCTCCTCGATCTTCCGCCAGCGCCGGAGGTCGTCCGCCTTCGTCTTGGACAGCATGAGCTGCCCGCGGCGGTCCTCGAGCCGGTCGATGTAGACGTCGACCTCGTCGCCGACCTCGAGCTCGTGGTCGAACTCGTTCTTGGCGACGACGCCGTCGGACTTGAACCCGATGTCGACGACGATCTCCTTGTCCGTCATCGAGACGACGCGGCCGGTGACGATGTCGTTCTCGGTCACCGAGGTCAGCGAGGACTCGTAGAGGCGGAGGAGCTCTTCGTCGGTGGCGGGCGTGGCGGCGCCGTACTCCTCGGCCATCTCGCGCTCGATCTTCTCGAGCTCGTCGAGGGTGACGGTCCGGCCGAGCACCTCGCCGGTGTAGCCGAGCTGGCCGCGCTGCCGGAGGTCGGCCGCGCTGTCGACGGAGGTGAGCGACGGCTGCCCCTTCACGCGCTCGACGACGTCCTCGGCCTTCTCCTTCACGGCGTCCACGACGCCTTCGGCCGTCTCCTTTACCGCGTCGATGACGTCTTCGGCGACGTCGCCGGCTTTCTCGACGGCGGCCTCGGCGAGGTCGGCGGCGGCGTGCTTGAGGTGGTCGAGGACGCCCTCGTCGTCGGGGGTCTCGGCGGGGGTGTCCTGGGGCGGCGCGGCGGCCTCGGCCTGCGGCTCGGCCGCGGCGTCGGGGGCGCCGTCGGCGTCGGGAGCGGTGGGCTCCTCGCTGGAGCCGGGCAGGCTCTCGGAGGCGGGGGTGTCCTGGTCTACCGTCTCGGGGGTGGGGTTCTTGGGCGCTGTGGGCATAAGGGAGGAGGGCGGTCCGCCGTCCCGCGTGCGCACGCACGGCGTGGCAGGGGCGGGGCGAGAGGGGGCGGCGCGCGCCGGGGGTTGGGCTGGTTGAACGTCCCCGCCGGGCGGCCTCTCGGCACCGCCCGGTCGGGCCGGGAAAGAACGGGGATCGCGTCAGGCGGGCACGGGGCCGCCGCGCGCGCGGATGGCGTCGAGCACGCGCTCGACCTGCTCCTCGACCGTCAGCGCCGTCGTGTCGAGGACGACGGCGTCGGCGGCGGGGCGGAGCGGGGCGAGGGCGCGGCCGGCGTCGCGGCGGTCGCGCTCGTCGAGGTCGCCTTCGACGGCACCGAGGGCGGGGGCCTCGGTGCCGGCGGCAGCAGCGCGCTCGGCGAGCTCGGCGTGGCGCCGGCGGGCGCGCGCGCCGAGGTCCGCGGTCAGAAAGAACTTGACGTCGGCGTCGGGGAAAACGACGGTGCCGATGTCGCGCCCCTCGAGCACCACGCCGCGGCCGGCGGCGGCCTCGCGGCGGGCGATGCGCCGCTGGGCCTCGACGAGCTTGTCGCGGACGGGGCCGAGCGTGGCGGCGCGGCTGGCCGCGCGGCTCGCCTCCGGCGTGCGGATCGCGTCGGTGACGTCGTCGCCGTCGAGGAGCACGCGGAGGCCGGTGGCGTCGCCGTCGGCCTCCGTGAGGTCCACCGTCGTGCCCGGCATGAGGCGGGCGGCGGCCTCGGGCGTGAAGGGGACCCCCTCGCGGAGGAAGGCGAGCCCGGCGGCCCGGTACATCGCTCCGGTGTCGAGGTAGAGCCACCCCGTGCGCTCGGCGACGCGCCGCGCCGTGGTGCTCTTGCCGGAGCCGGCGGGCCCGTCGATGGCTACGATCACGCGCGGATGGTGCTTGGGGAGCTTGCAAAGGTACGGGACGGCGGTCACAACGCCAACATCCTGCGCGGTGAAGACTTCCGGGAGCGCCCGTGAGGGGGAGACGGGGAACCGGTGAAACGGGGAATGGGGGAAAGGATGAGGAACTGCCCCACCTGCTCTCCCTTTCACCCGCTCCCCCTCTCCCTTTCCCATACCCACCATGGCTGACCAGAAGCTCAACGGCGTCACCGTCGCCCTCCTCGCCACGCAGGGGTTCGAGGAGGTCGAGTACACCGAGCCGCGCCAGGCCCTCGAAGCGGCCGGCGCCACCTGCCACCTCGTCGCCCCCACGCCCGGCCCCCTCAAGGCCTGGGCGCGCACCGACTGGGGCGGCACCTACGACGTCGACCGGACGCTCGACGAGGCCGACCCCGCCGACTACGACGCGCTCGTCCTCCCCGGCGGCGTCCTCAACCCCGACAAGCTCCGCCGCGACGAGGCCGCGCTCCGGTTCGTCCGTCACTTCTTCGAGCACGACAAGCCCGTCGCCGCCATCTGCCACGGCCCCTGGACGCTCATCGACGCGGGCGTCGTCGAGGGCCGCCGGATGACCTCGTACCCCTCGATCCAGATGGACCTCAAGAACGCGGGGGCCGACTGGGTGGACGAGGAGGTGGTGCGGGACGGCAACCTCACCACCAGCCGTCGGCCCGCCGACCTCCCCGCCTTCAACGCGGCCATCGTCGAGGCCTTCGCCACGGCGCCGACGACCCCGTAGCGCCGTGCCCCCACGCTGCCGCCGCGCCGGCCGCTCCGCAGGGGCGGCCGGCTTTTTTTACAACCCTGTAACCTCCCCACCGCCGCCTCCGTCGTAGGGGCGTTCTCGGGGACGAGGTCTTCGGGGACAAAACGAGCCCCCCACTTGCGAGCCGGGGGGTAATCCGTATCTTCGAGTGCTAAAAAATTAGCAACGGCCCCTCATGCGCACGCGCCCCGCCCCGCTGGCCGCCCTCGCCGCCGCCCTCGCGCTCCTCCCCTCGGCGGCGACCGCGCAGACCGCCGTCCCCCCCACCGTCGCCCTCCCGCCGGGGCAGTACCAGGCCGTCCGCACGGCCGCGCCGCCCGAGGTGGACGGCCGCCTCGACGACGCGGCGTGGGCGCTGGCCCCCCCCATCGAGGGGTTCACCCAGCGCGAGCCCGAGGAGGGCGCGCCGGCCTCCCAGCGCACCGTCGTCCACGTCCTCTACGACGACGCCGCGCTCTACATCGGGGCGCGGATGTACGACACGGCGCCGGACTCCATCGTGGCCCGCCTCGGCCGCCGCGACGCCGACGTCCTCTCGGACTTCTTCCTCGTCTGCCTCGACCCCTACCACGACCGCCGCACCGGCTTCTACTTCGGCGTCAACGCCGCCGGCGCGCTCTACGACGGCGTCCTCTACAACGACGGCTGGGACGACAGCTCGTGGGACGGCGTCTGGAGCGGCCACGCCGCCCGCGACGCGGAGGGGTGGACGGCCGAGCTCCGCATCCCGTACTCCCAGCTCCGCTTCCGCCCGGCCGACGTCCAGGTGTGGGGGATCAACTTCCGCCGCGACATCGCGCGCCGGCAGGAGCGTGCCTACCTCCGGATCGTGCCCAGCACCGAGAGCGGGTTCGTCTCCCACTTCCCCGACCTCGTCGGGATCGAGCAGATCCGGCCGAGCCGCGGGTTCGAGGTCGTCCCCTACGTGACGAGCCGGGCGGCGATGACGAACCCACCCGACGGGAACCCCTTCGACGACGGCTCCGAGCTCGAGGCCGAGGCCGGCGCCGACCTCCGCCTCGGGCTCACCTCCAACCTCACCCTCAACGCCACGATCAACCCGGACTTCGGGCAGGTCGAGGTGGACCCCGCCGTCGTCAACCTCTCCGCGTTCGAGACGTTCTTCGAGGAGCGGCGGCCGTTCTTCGTCGACGGCGCCTCCGTCTTCGAGTTCGGCTACGGCGGCTCCGGCAACAACTTCGGGTTCAACTGGGTCAACATCGACCCGTTCTACTCCCGCCGCATCGGGCGGCCGCCGGGGGGGGTGCTGCCGGCCCACGACCACGCCGAGCGCCCGGATGCCACGCGCATCCTCGGCGCGGCCAAGCTGACGGGCCGCCTCGGCCAGACGAGCGTGGGCGTCCTGAGCAGCCTCACCGGCCGCAGCGACGCCGACGTCGTGCTCGGCGACGTCGTCTCCAGCGTCGAGGTCGAGCCGCTGGCGCACTTCGGCGTGGCCCGCGCCCTCCGCGAGTTCTCCGACGGCGCGCACGGCCTCGGCGGCCTCCTCACCGCCACCCACCGCGACATCCGCGACAGCCTCCAGCTCGGCTTCTTCAACGCGGCGGCCTACGTCGCCGGCGTGGACGGGTGGACGCAGCTCGGCGACGGGACGTGGGTGCTCAAGGGGTGGGCCTCGGTCTCCCGCGTGGAGGGGAGCGAGGCCCAGATCGGCCGCCTCCAGCGCTCGGCCGTCCACTACCTCCAGCGGCCCGACCGCGAGCACTACCGCTACGACCCCGCGCGCACGAGCCTCACCGGCTTCGCCGGCCGCGTCGCCCTCGACAAGGCGCGCGGGAACTGGATGGTGAACGTGGCCCTCGGCGCCGTCAGCCCCACCTACGACCTCAACGACGTCGGCTTCCTCGGGCGCACCGACCTCGTCAACGGGCACGTGTTCGTCGGCCACTTCACCGAGGAGGTCGGCCGCGTCTTCCGCAACCGCACCCTCATGGCCGCCGCGTTCGGCAACCTCAGCTTCGACGGGGACGTCATCTCGAACGGGCTCTGGGCGCGCGCGAACGGCCGCCTCCTCAACTACTGGTACCTGGAGGGCGGCGTCTTCGCCGGGCTCCCCTCGCTCGACCCCTACGGCACCCGCGGCGGCCCGCTCATGTGGAACCCCGGCGGCTACAGCGCCGACGTCTGGGTGAGCTCCGACAGCCGGAAGCCGTGGCAGCTCGGCTTCAACGGGTTCTTCGACGTCGGCCCCACCGGGCCGGCCTACGGCGGCGGCGTGGACCTCACGTGGCAGCCGAAGTCCAACATCAACGTCTCGGCCGGCCCCAGCGTCCGGCGCATCGTCAACGAGGCGCAGTACATCACCACCCGGCCCGACCCCCTCGCCGACGCCACCTACGGCAGCCGCTACGTCTTCGCCCGGCTGGACCAGTACGAGGCCTCGGCCAACCTCCGGGTGAACTGGACGTTCTCGCCCACGATGAGCTTCCAGCTCTTCGCCCAGCCGCTGATCGCCTCCGGCTCCTACGACGGCTACAAGGAGCTCGCCGAGCCGCGCACGTACGACTTCCACCCCTACGCCGTCGTCGGGGAGGAGGGCGGCGTGCTCACGGTGGACCCCGACGGCGACGGCGCCGCCGAGCCGTTCGAGGTGGGCCGGCCCGACTTCCGCTTCGCCTCCCTCCGCGGCAACGCCGTCTTCCGCTGGGAGTACCGCCCCGACTCGACGCTCTACCTCGTGTGGACGCAGCAGCGCGAGGACGTCGAGGCCCTCGGCTCCTTCGCTCCCCGCCACTCTCTCGGCCGCCTCATCGACGCGCGGCCGGACAACGTGTTCGCCCTCAAGCTGACGTAC
Source organism: Rubricoccaceae bacterium (assembly GCA_035304085.1). Classification (GTDB taxonomy): domain Bacteria; phylum Bacteroidota; class Rhodothermia; order Rhodothermales; family Rubricoccaceae; genus DATGQT01. The sequence continues at coordinate 939 of DATGQT010000280.1, read as the reverse complement.
TGGCTCGGCCGCTGATCCGGCCGGGCCGGAAGCCGGGGCGAACCGGGAGCGGGCGGGGTGCGGTGGCCCCGCCCGCTCTTTCGTTTGGTGACCGCCGGCCGCCGCCACCGTGGGTCCTGAATGCGGCCGTCGGCGGTCCGCGGTCAGACCGGCCTCACCGCCCGACGGTGTGGGTGATGGTGATGTAGCCCGGGTACGTGATCGGGCCGAGGGACGTGTTGATGGTGGGGCGCGCGCGGAGGGCGAGCCGCGCCGGATCGCCGCCGGCCCCGGCGAGGTTGAGCGCGAGGTTGATGAGCTCCGGCGCGCTCTCGTCGAAGAAGTCCAGGAGGTCGAGGCGCATCGAGATCGGGAGGTCGGCCGTGGTGCCGGGCTGGATGAGGCGCTCGTCGTTGAAGACGCCGCTGATGGTCTCGGCGCCGTCGACGAGGAGGGTCCAGTCGAGCTGGACTAGGCGGGCGGGGACGCCGTTGTCCTCGGGGTTGGTGGCGTCGACGTGGAGGGTGAAGGCGAGGGGCATCTCGCCGCGCGCGGCGGCGGCCGTCAGCCGCGCGAGGTCGGTGGGCCGGAGCTGCTGCGTCGTGCGGACGCGGTCGATGTCGACGCCGGCGAGGCGGCCGCCGTCGACGCCGCCGAGGTCGAAGTCGACCTGCCGGAGGGCGGCGAGCTGCTGGAGCGTCGTACAACCGGGCGCGAGGACGAGGAGGCCGAGGAGCGCCGGTATGAGGCGGGAAAAGCGGAGCATGGACGGGCGACGCTGGTGGAAGGGGCGGGCCGTTAACGCCCGAGCCGCCGCCCGGTCCCCGGGAGTGTCAGGGGACAGGGGACAGGGGTCAGGGGACAGGGATCAGAGGTCAGGGGTCAGAAGTCAGGGGTCAGGGGAACTTCTCCGGCGCTCCCTATCGGACCTTCGACCTTCGACCTTCGACCTTCGACCTT
>DATGQT010000279.1:0-2935 GCA_035304085.1 Rubricoccaceae bacterium | reverse complement strand
CGGCACGTACCCGAGGGTGCCGACGACGCGGCCGGGCGGGTACGTCCACACCCCGCGTGCGACGAGGTAGTTGTCCCACGGCGTCGTGTAGACGAGCGCGATGACGGGGAGGAGCCACAAGGCCCAGGCCGGGTCGCGCGTCGCCGCCCCGCGCTGCCCCCGTCGTGCCGCCAGCGCCGCCAGCACGAGCAGCGGCGGCGCGAGGAAGACGAGGTGGAACTGGAGGTACGTCACGGGCGATTGGTGATGGGCGATTGGCGATTGGAGCGCGCCACCCCCATACCAATCGCCAATCGCTGATCACCCTTCACTCCTGGTATTCCTCCCGCCAGATGTCTATGCCGGCGCGGCGGAGCTTCCCCTCGAGGTTCTCGTAGCCGCGGTCGAGGTGGTAGACGCGGAGCACGTGGGTCTCGCCGGCGGCGACGAGGCCGGCCAGCACGAGCGAGACGCTGGCCCGGAGGTCCGTGCTCATGACGTGGGCCCCCTGGAGGGGCCGCCCGTTCCGCCCGCGGACCTCGACGGTGTGCTCGTGCACGGCGCACTCGGCGCCCATCCGGTTCAGCTCGGGGATGTGCTTGAACCGGTCGGTGTAGATGGTGTCGGTGACGCGGGAGGGGCCGTCGGCCTGCGTCATGAGCACGGTCCACTGCGCCTGGAGATCCGTCGGGAAGCCGGGGTAGGGGGCGGTCGCGACGGAGACGGGCGCGATCCGCTCGGCCCCCTCCACCTCGACGGTGTCGCCGTCGAGCGAGAAGGGGACGGCCGTCGCGGCGAAGGCGTCGAGGAAGGCGTCGCCGAGGTGGGCGGGCTCGGCGCCGGTGATGACGAGGCGCTCGCCGGGCGGCGTGGCGAGGGCGGCGGCGATCATGTAGGTGCCGAGCTCGATGCGGTCCGGGCAGTTCGTGAACGTGACGGGCCGGAGGGCGTCGACCCCCTCCATCGTGACGGTCGGCGTGCCGAGGCCGTCGACGTGGGCGCCCATGGCCTGGAGCAGCTGCCCGAAGACGACGACGTCGGGCTCGGCGGCGGCGTTCTCGAGGACGGTCGTCCCCTTCGCCGTCGCCGCCGCGAGCATCACGTTGATGGTGGCGCCGACGGAGGAGGGCTCGAAATGGATGCGGGCGCCGCGGAGGCCGCCGGCCGGGGCCTTCGCCACGACGTACCCCTGGTCCATCGAGATCTCGGCGCCGAGGGCCTCCATCCCGCGGAGGTGGAGGTCCACCGGGCGCGGCCCCCAGGCGCACCCGCCGGGGAGCGAGACGCGCGCCTCGCCCGCCCGCCCGAGCAGCGCGCCGAGCATGTAGAACGACGCGCGCATCTTGTTGACGAGGTCGTAGGGCGCCTCGAGGTGGTGGAGGTCCGCCGCGTCGATCACCATCGAGTCCGGGGTGTCGGCGTTGGCGTCGGGCTTGTAGGTGACGCGGCAGCCGGTGACGCGGAGGACGTTGGCGAAGGTGAAGACGTCCTGGAGGACGGGGACGTTGTGGAGGGTGGTCGTGCCGTCGGCGAGGACGGCGGCGGCCATGAGCGCGAGGGCGGTGTTCTTCGAGCCGCCGACGTGGAGGCGGCCGTGGAGGGCGTTGCCCCCGCGGATGACGAGTTTGTCCATGCAGGACGCGGTTAGGGGGGTGGGGTGTCCGGCCGGCGTGGGGGCGGCCACCCACGCCGGCGCGAACGGCACCGGCGGCGGGGGCGCGGGGGAGGGCGAAGGCACCGGGGCCGAGGGAGGCGGCGTCGGGGGCAACGGCGTGGGGCGAGTGAGGCGGGCCGTACGCCCCGACCCCGGCCCGTGATTCCCTCGCGCCCGCCCGGCGCTAGTTTGGTGACTTCCCCCACCGCCACACCGCGACGGCGTGCAGCGACGGGCGGAAAGGTACCACCGCGCGCCGGTGCGCAAGCGTTCACGCCTGCACGCTCGCACGCCTGCGTTCACCCGCTCCTGCATCCCCCGCCCCGTGCTCTACCTCGACCACGCCGCCACGACGCCGCTCGACCCGGCCGTGCTCGAGGCGATGCGGCCGTACCTCACCGAGCACTTCGGCAACGCCTCGTCCGTCCACGCCCTCGGGCGGCGGGCGCGCGTGGCGGTCGAGGAGGCGCGCGAGCGGGTGGCGGCCGTCCTCGGGTGCGCCCCCGCCGAGGTCGTCTTTACGTCCGGCGGCACCGAGGCCGACAACGCGGCGCTGCGCGGCGTGCTCGCAGGCCCGTCCCTCGCGCAGACCGGCCGCCCCGGCCTCGTCACCTCCGCCGCCGAGCACGAGGCCGTGCTGCGGACGGCCGAGGCCCTCCGCGACGAGGGGCACCCGGTGACGCTCCTCCGACCCGGACCGCACGGCGCCCTCACGCCCGCGCAGGTGGCCGAGGCCGTGGACGCGCACACCGGCCTCGTCTCGGTCATGCTCGTCAACAACGAGATCGGCACGGTCTCGCCCGTGGCCGAGATCGCCGGGGTGGCCCACGCCGCCGGCGCGCTCGTCCACACCGACGCCGTGCAGGCCGCAGGGCTCCTGCCGCTCGACGTGGACGCGCTGGGGGTGGACCTCCTCGCCCTCTCGGGCCACAAGGTCTACGGGCCGAAGGCCGTCGGCGCGCTGTTCGTGCGGGCGGGGACGCTCTTCCAGCCGCTCGTCCGCGGGGGCGCGCAGGAGCGGCGGCGGCGCGGGGGGACCGAGAACGTCGCGGGCGTCGTCGGCCTCGCCGAGGCGCTGGCGCGGGCGGAGGCCGTGCGCGAGGCCGAGGCCGCGCGGCTGGCCCGCCTCCAGCGCCGCCTCGCCGAGCGCATCCGGGCGGCCTTCGGCGACGGCGTCGTCTTCAACACCCCGCTCGACGGGTTCCACCCGCACCCGTACCCCGCCGCCCCCCACGTCCTCAGCGTCTCGTTCCCCCCGCGCGACGGGCAGGCCGTGGACGGCGAGATGCTCCTCCTCGGGCT
>DATGQT010000278.1:0-5190 GCA_035304085.1 Rubricoccaceae bacterium | reverse complement strand
CCTCCTCCACGACGTCGCCGTGCTGGCGTACGACCAGCGGGGGCACGGGCAGTCGGAGGGGCCGCGGACGCACGTGGACGCCTTCGGCGAGTACGTGGACGACCTCGACCGGGCGCTGGCGTGGGCGCGCGCGGAGGCCGGGGGCCTCCCGCTCTTCCTGATGGGTCACTCGCTCGGCGGCCTCGTCGTGGCGCGGTACGTCGTTGACCGGAGGCCGGAGGGGCTCGCGGGCGTCATCCTCTCCTCCCCCGCCCTCCAGATCCCCGCCGACCTCTCGCCGCTGCTCCAGCGGGTCTCCGGCGTCGTGAGCCGGCTCGCCCCGCGCCTGCGCACCGTCCGCCTCGACCTCAGCCTCCTCTCGCGCGACCCGGCCGTCGGCCGCGCCTACGCCGAGGACCCGCTGTGCGACAAGAAGGGCGTCCGCGCCCGCCTCGGCCACGAGATCCTCGCGACCACCCGGCACGTGCGGGCGCACCCCGAGGCGTTCACGGCCCCCCTCCTCCTCTTCCACGGCACGGCCGACCGCATCACCGACCCCGCCGGCTCCCGCTGGCTCTACGACCACACCCCGGCCACGGATAAGACGCTCAACCTCTACGACGGCTTCTACCACGAGACGATGAACGAGCCCGAGCGCGAGCGGGTGCTGGACGACCTCGTGGCCTGGATCCACGCCCGGTCCGGGACTTCACCGACTCCATGACGAGCCTGCACGGCTTCTCCTCCGTCGGCGCGCAACCACGGTTTGTTTCGGGCGTAGTTGAGGCCGATACTCAGGTCGTTCTCACGGCCCAAACCATGACCCGAGGCTACGTTACACATTTCGACGCCCGCCGCGGCATCGGCTTCGTCCAGCACCAGCACGGCGGCACCCCCGTCCCCTTCACCACGCGCGACGCCCAGGAGCGCGGGTCCGACCTCCGCCTGCTGCGAGAGGGCGACACCGTCGAGTACCGGGTGAGCGGCGGCATGACCGGCGTGATCGCGTACGCCCTCCGGCGCGTGGCGTGACCCGCCGGGGGCCGCGCGGGGCGGGCGCTCAGCCCTCCGCCGCGAACGTGTCGCGCAGCCCGTCCTCCAGCGAGCGGGGCGCGTAACCCAGCTCGCGCCGCGCCCGGCCGTTATCGCCGTAGTAGGTCGTCCCGCCGGCCACGCGGAGCGTCTCGGCCCGGTAGTCCGCGGGCAGGGGCAGCCACCGCTCGACGACGCCCACCCCCCTCGCGAGTCCGCGGAGCAGTCCCGGCGGGACGAACGTGGCGCGGAGCGGCTTCCCCGTCACCCGCGCGGCCGTCTCGAACGCCTCCCGCCACGTGTGGCAGGGGCCGGAGACGATGTACGTCTCGCCCGGCTCGCCCCGCTCCATCGCCAGGACGTGCGCGTGGGCGACGTCCTCGACGTGAGCCCAGCAGGCGGCCGTCCCGTTGGGCAGCAGGATGCGCTCCCCGGCGAGGAACCGGCGGAAGAGGGCGCCCATCTGGCTCGTGTCGCCCGGGCCGTACACGATGCCGGGCATGACGATGACGAGGGGGAGGCCCTGCGCGATGAGGGGCTCGGCCACCTCGTAATGCGCCCGCCACTTCGTCTCGTCGTAGACGCTGAGGTGCGGCCCGTCGTAGCGGTACGTCTCGTCCACGCGCCGCCCCTTCGTGTCGGAGTTGACGGCGAGGGTGCTGGTGTAGACGCCCTTCGGGACGTCGAGCGCCTGCATCGTCTCCAGCACGTTCCGCGTGCCCTCGACGTTGATGGCCTCGGCGCGGCTGGGGTCGGTGCCGACCTCGTACCAGGCGGCGACGTGGAAGACGCCGTCGGCCCCCATCATCGGGGCGCGGAGGGTGCCGCGCTGCGTGACGTCGCCCTGCGCGAGCTCGACGCCGAGGGCTTCGAGTGGGGCGGCCTTCTTCACGTCGCGCACTAGCGCCACCACGTCGTGCCCCGCGGCGCGGAGCTGGCGGATCAGGACGCCGCCGATGAACCCGGTGCCGCCGGTGACGAAGTAGCGCATGGGAAGGAGGCCGCTGGAGCGGCGTCAGTAAACGCGCCTGTCCTCCCGCTCCCTGAACGCCTCGAAGACGGCGAGGCACTCGTCGCGGAGGAAGCCGCCCTCGATCTCGACCTCGCTCCCGCCGAGCCGCTTCATGGTCTCGTTCGGGATCGTGAGCTCGTGGAAGCCGAGGGCGCGGGCGTCCTCGATGGACGTGCCGAAGACGATGCGGTCGCAGCGGGCCCAGTGGATGGCCGAGAAGCACATCGGGCACGGCTCCGTCGTCGTGTAGACGGTGCAGCCGGAGAGGTCGATGGTGTCGAGCTCGCGGCAGGCCACGCGGAGGGCGTGGACCTCGGCGTGCGCCGTGATGTCGGTGCTCTGCCAGACGACGTTGTGGACGCACGCGACGACCTCGGTGCCGCGCACGACGCACGCGCCGAAGGGGCTGCCGCCCTCGCGGACGCCCTCCATCGCCTTGCGGATGGCCATCCGCATGAAGTGAGCGTCGGGCCCCTGCTCGTTCATCGCGCTTCGAGGGCGAAGGTGACGACGACGAAGGCGCGGACCTCGCTCTGGCCGGTCGAGTACGCGCCGGGCACGGCGTCCATGGCGTAGGACTCGGCCGCGCCGCGCACCAAGAGCGGCATCGGGGGCTGCACGCCCTGCTCGGCGACGGCCACGACGGGGCCGAGGCGGGCGCCGGCGGCGAGCGCGAGCTCGCGCGCCTTCGCCTCGGCCCGGTCGAAGGCCGCCTCCAGCGCCTGGTTCTCGAACAGGTCGTCGTTCTCGAGGTAGTAGTCGAGCCCGGCGAGGCGGTCGCCGCCGGCGTCCACGATGGCGGCGACGAGCTCGGGCACGAGGCGGAGGCTGTCCGTCGTCACGGTGACCATGCGGGCGGCGGTGTAGCCGTCGGGCTGGCCGCGGTCGTCGCGGCGGTCGTTGAGGCCCACCCACTCGAGCTCGATGTCGCGGTCGGGGATGCCGAGGCGGCGGACGGCCGTGAGCACGGCGGCCACCTCCTGCTCGTGCTGGCGGAACGTCGCCTCGGCCGTGGCCCCCTCGGTCTCGACGCCGAAGCGGAGGCGCGCCCGGTCCGGCGGCGCGTACACGACGGCCTCGCCGAGGACGGTGACGGTGTTGGGGACGGGCGGCACCGGCCGCAGCGGCGGGCTGACCTGGGCCGCGGCCGGGAGGGCCGCGAGCAGGAGGATCGGGAGGAGGGTCGGTTTCATGGCCATGGCGGGGTGGATGAAGTGTGTCGCTCGGTAGAACGGGCCCCCTCCCGCATCCCGTATCACGGGCGGCGCATCACGGGTGCAGCCGGCCCATCAGCCGCGGGAACGGGATGGCCTCGCGGAGGTGGTGCAGCCCGCAGACCCACGTCACCGTCCGCTCCAGCCCGAGCCCGAACCCGGCGTGCGGGACGGAGCCGTAGCGCCGGAGGTCGAAGTACCAGTCGAACACGGCCTCGGGGAGCCCGTGCTCCGCCACCTGGCGCTTCAGGAAGTCGAGGTCGGTGGCGCGCTCCCCGCCGCCGACGATCTCGCCGTAGCCCTCGGGCGCGAGCACGTCCATCCCGAGCGCGAGCCGGTCGTCCTCGGGGTCGCGCTTCATGTAGAACGCCTTGACGGCGGCCGGGAACCGGTGCACGATGATGGGCTGGTCGAAGTGCTTCGTGAGCACGGTCTCGTCGGAGCCGCCGAAGTCGTTGCCCCACTCGAACGCGGCGGCGCTGGCCTTCCACCCCGGGATGTTGCGGAGGGCCTCCTCGATCTCGTCGAGGCGGGCGTTGATGGCGATCTCGCGGGCGTCGATCCGCCGCTGCTCGTGCCGCTTCGCCTGGCCGTAGGCGGCGCGGTTGCCCGCGCGCTCGGCCTCCAGCGCGGCCTGCTCCTCGCGGAGCGCGGCCTCCTCGGCGTCGAGGAGCCGCTGGGTCTCGTCCGAACGTAAGAGATCCACGGCGTCGGAGTAGGAGATCCGCGGGAACGGGGCGCGGATGCGCTCCAGCACGGCGACGTCGCGCCCGAGCACGGCCAGCTCCTCGCGGCAGTCGCGGAGGACGTCGTGGACGACGCGGAGCAGGAGCTCCTCGGCGACGGCCATGTTCATGTCGAGGTCGTAGAAGGCCATCTCCGGCTCGATCATCCAGAACTCGGTGAGGTGCCTCCGGGTCTTCGACTTCTCGGCGCGGAACGTGGGGCCGAACGTGTAGATCTTCCCCATCGCCATCGCCATCGCCTCGCCGTGGAGCTGCCCGCTCTGCGTGAGGTAGGCCGGCTCGCCGAAGTAGTCGAGCTCGAACAGCGTGCTCGTGCCCTCGACGGCGTTGCCGGTGAGGATGGGCGCGTCCATCTGGACGTACCCCTCCTCCTGGAAGTACCCGTGGATGGCCATGATGACGCGGTTGCGCACGCGCATGATGGCCCACTGCCGGCGGCTCCGCAGCCACAGGTGCCGCCGGTCCATGAGGAACTCGACGCCGTGCTCCTTCGGCGTGATGGGGTAGCCCTCGGCGCGGGCGAGCAGCCGCACGCCGTCGGCCTGCACCTCGACCCCGCCCACCTGCCGCTCGTCGGCGCGGACGGTGCCGGTGACCTCGAGGGCGCTCTCCTGCGTGGCCTCCTCGGCCGCGCGGAACGAGGGCTCGTCCACGGCCCCGGCGTTGACGACGCACTGGACGATCCCGGTGCCGTCGCGGAGGACGAGGAAGTAGAGGCCCTTCGAGCCGCGCTTGTTGTAGAGCCACCCCTTCAGCGTGACGCGGGTGCCGACGTGCTCGGGGAGGGCTTCGACGCGGGTGAACGGCTCGGTCATGGGCAGGACGGACGGGCTATACGAGAGGGGCGCCGAAGATACGGCCGAGGCGCCGGGCTGTTCTCGCCGCCCGACCCGGGGGCGATGAGACCCGCTGCCGCCCGTGCCCTACCTTCAGGCAGACGCTACCAGCGCACCTGTGACGTGACCGCTACCCGCTCCCGGACGACCCTGCGCGCCCTCGCCGTGGCGCTGCTGCTCACCCCCCTCGCCCGCGCGCAGGTTGAGCCTCAGCGAAATCCCGCTCGCGGGGACCTCCCGCTGCCCGGGGAGGGGTTCACCTGGGAGCGCGTCGGCGACCGCCCCATCGAGGCCCAAGACCTCACCTTCGACCACGACGGCACCCTCTGGGCCGCCACCATCTACGGCCCCCAGCGCCTCGACCTCACGCT
>DATGQT010000277.1:0-3704 GCA_035304085.1 Rubricoccaceae bacterium | reverse complement strand
GAGGCGGAGGGTGTCGGACTCGGCGTAGGCGGCGGGGGCGTACACGTTGATCCGGCGGGTCTCGCCGAGGACGGCGGAGGGGAGCGTGAACGTCTCGCCGACGACGAGGGGGGCGGGCTCGACCTCCGGCAGGGGCTGGGCCGCGAGAGCGGGGCCGAGGAGGAGGGCGAGGAGGATGCTGCGGCGCACGAGGAGAGCGAGGAGGGGTTCGGGGGGAGGAGGCGGACGAAGCTACGCCGGGCTCAGTCCGGCTCGTAGGCGATGGCGACGACCTCCAGGCGCTCCTCGCCACGCGCCGTGCGGAGGGTAGCCGTCTCGCCGACGCGCTTCCCCAGGATGGCCCGCGCGATGGGGGCCGTGAACGCCACGCGCCCCTCGGCGGCCGAGGCCTCGTCCACGCCGACAAGGGTGAGGCGGCGCTCCTCGCCGGGGTGCTCTCCTTCGAGCGTCCGCAGCGTGACGGTGGCGCCGAAGCGGACCTCGTCGCGCGGCTGCCCGGCGGGGTCCACCACCTTCGCGCTGGAGAGCCGCGCGTCGAGGTCGGCGAGGCGGCCGGCGACGACGGCGAGGTCGCGCTTGCGGCCGTCATCGGCGGGGGCGGCGTGGAGGCGGGCGCGCTCGGCCTCCAGGGCGTCGCGCTCGGCGCGGAGGAGGGCGAGGCCGCGGGGGGTGACGTAGTTGGCGACGCCCGCCGGCAGCGGTGGGCGGGGCGGGACGAGGGGCGGGTCTTCCGGGGTGTCGTCCTTGACGAAGGCGCGGCTCATGCCGGAGGAAGCCGCGTGGGGCGCGCGGGTTCCGCTTGCGCGAGGGCGGGGGAGTGGTACCTTAGGGCGTTCGTTCCTTCCCATGCGCCTCGGGTGTCCCGCCTCGGCGGGACCAAAAGGGAAGCCGGTGAAGGGAGGGGCGAACGGCGAAGTCCGAACGGCGAACGGTCCAGTTCGTCGTTCCCCGCTCGTCGCTCGCCCTTCTCCAGTCCGGCGCTGTGCCCGCAACTGTAAGCGACCCGCCCCACGGCGGCGACGCGTCGGCCACTGTCCTGCTACGGGATGGGAAGGCCGGCGCTGAGCCGGGGGAGCCCACGGGCCGCGAGCCAGGAGACCTGCCCGCGCGCGCCTTCCGCCACGACCTCCGGGACCAGAGGGGCGCGGCGCACGGCCTCCGCCCCCGGCGCGCCCTGCGACCCGACCCTCGTTTTTGAGCGTCGGGTTTCTTGTTGCGCCTCCTTCCTCTCGCCCTCCTCGCGTGCGCCCTCGCGGCGCCTTCGGCCGCCGCCCAGCGGGCCGCGCCGGACACGACGCTGCCGGCCGTCACCGTCACGGCCGCGCGCGTGCCGGTGCCGACGCGCGACGCCCCCGCCCGCGTGACCGTCCTCGCCGTCGAGGACGTGGGGGCGACGGGGGCGGTGAGCGTGGCGGACCTGCTCGAAGAACGGGCGCCGCTGTTCGTGCGGCGCTACGGGCCGAGCGGGCTGGCGACGGTGAGCCTGCGGGGGACGTCCCCGGCGCAGACGCTCCTGCTGCTGGACGGCCGCCCGCTGAGCGACCCGCAGCTCGGCCCGCTCGACCTCAGCCTGCTGCCGGCCGTGCTGCTGGAGTCGGTCGAGGTGCTGCACGGCGGGGGCGCGGCGCTGTACGGCTCGGGCGCCCTCGGCGGCGTCGTCCACCTTCGCGCGCTGCGGCCGGACGGCCGGGCGGCGGGGCGGCTCGTGAGCGAGGCCGGGGCGTGGGGGCAGCGGCGCATCGGCGGGACGGCCACGGCCGCCGTGGGGGCATGGCGCGCCGCCGCCGCCGTCGAGGCGGAGGGGGCGGAGGACGACTACCTGTTCCGCGACGTCTCCCGCCTCGGGGCGCCGCTCGTGCGCCACGCCGGGTGGGACCGCCGGCGCGTCTCGGGCTACGCGTCGCTCGGCTGGGCCGGCGGGCCGTGGCGTGTCCGCGCCGCCGCGCTCGGGGCCGACGCCGAGCGCGGCCTCGGCGGGACCGACTCGGTGGGGGCGCGGCAGTGGGACCGCCACGCGCGGGCGTGGCTCGACGCCTCGCGCACGACGGCCTGGGGGCGCGTCGAGGCGGGCGGGTTCTTCCAGTACACGCGCCTCCGCTACGCCAGCCCGTACCCGGCGGGCGACCGCCCCGACGCCCTCGACGACACGGGCCGCACGCTCGCCGCCGGGGTCGACGCGAAGGCGCACGTCGAGGCCGTGCCGGGGTGGCGCCTCACGGCGCTGGCGAGCCTCGGCCTCGGGCGGGCCGCGCACCCGAGCCTGGCGGCCGACGCTACGGACCGCCACGCCGCCCTCGCCGTCTCGGCCGCGCCGACGGGCGGGCGCCTCCGGCTCTACCCGGCCCTCCGCCTCGACGCCTATGCGCCTGCCGGGGCCGCGCGTCGCCTCGCCCTCTCGCCCCAGCTCGGCGCCAACTGGCAGCCGACGGCCGACGCGCGCTTCCGCCTGAAGGCGAGCCTCGCGCGGGCCTTCCGCATGCCGACGCTCAACGACCGCTACTGGCAGCCGGGCGGCGACCCCGGCCTGCGTCCCGAGGCGGGCTGGAGCGCCGACGCCGGGCTCGTGTGGGCCGGGCGCTACCGCGCCGAGGTGACGGCCTTCGCGGCGACGGCGCGCGACCAGATCCTGTGGTGGCCGACGGGCGCGGGCTACTGGGTGCCGGAGAACGTGGGGCGCACGCGGAGCCTGGGGATGGAGGCGAGCGCGGCGGGGGCGTGGGCCCTCGGCGGGCGCCGCCTCCTCGAAGCCGGGCTGGCGGCGGCCTTCACCGACGCGCGCGACCGCTCCGACCCCGCCGCGCCGGCCTTCGACCAGCCCCTCCGCTACGTCCCCCGAACCACCGCGCGCGGGTGGGCGGCGCTCACGCTCGGCCCGCTCCGCCTCGACCTCGGCGCACGGTACGTCGGCCGCCGCTACGTGACGGCCGACGGCAGCCGGTGGCTCGACCCCTACCTCGTCCTCGACGCGCAGGCGCGCTACACGCGCGAGGTGGCCGGCGTCGAGGCCACGCTCGGCGTCGCCGTCGAGAACGCGACCGACCGGCGGTACGAGGTCGTCCAGTCCTACGTCATGCCGCCGCGGCACCTCCGCGTGCGGCTCGTCCTCCAGACCCCCTCCCGATGAACCGTTTCCTCCCGCTCCTCCTCGCCCTCGCCGTCCTCGCCGGCTGCGACACCGCCGACCCCCTCGACGACACGCCCGCGACGGGCACCCTCGTCCTCGTCGGCAACCAGGGCAACTTCACCGACCAGACCGGCAGCATCACCGTCTACGACGCGGACTCGATGGACGTGACGCAGGACGCCTTCGGCATCACGGGCGCGCTCGTCCAGCAGGTCGTCGTGGACCCCGAGGACGACGGGCGCGGGTACGTGCTCCTCAACTTCAACGACTCGTTCTCGACGGGCCGCGGGCGCCTCGTGGTGGTGGACCTCGACGCGGGCACGCGCACGGCCGAGGTGGACGTGCGCACGCCGCGCGGCGCCGTGCGCACGGGCAACACGCTCTGGGTGACGAACCTCTACGACAACACCGTCACGCCGGTGGACCTGACGACGAGCGCGGCCGGGACGCCGGTGGCCGTGGGCGCCAACCCCGAGGGCGCCGTCGCCGCCGGCGGGAAGGTGTGGGTGGCGAACAACGGCTTCGGCGCGTCCACGACGGTCTCGGTGATCGACCCGGCCGCGCGGGCCGTCGAGGCGAC
>DATGQT010000276.1:0-5804 GCA_035304085.1 Rubricoccaceae bacterium | reverse complement strand
CCGGACGGGTGGCGCGCCGCATCCTCCCTCCGGCTGTCCCCCTCGACCGAGGGGGACCGTTCACGCGAGCGGAGGCCGTGCGCGGGGGATCCGAGCGTGAACGGGGGGAGCGCCCCGGCACCCTCGCCTGCGACGGACACGAGTCCGCCGAAACGGCCTCACGCGAACGGCGCGCTACGCCACACCTACACCCCCGGCGGGGGCGCGTCGCGTCACGTATCGTTGCCGCTCGCCGATGCGGGCGTTCCCGTGGCGGATCGGCCAGGCGCCCGCGGCCCCGACGGGATCCGCTCCCCTCGTTCGTAGATCGCCCCTCGCCACAGGTCCGCGCCGTTCGGCCACCCGACGGCGACGCCGTCGTCGATCACCGCGACCTCTGCCAGACGCGCCAGGTCCGCCAGCGGCTCGAAGATCGGGAGCCGCAGCAGCGGCCCGAGGTCGAACGCGCGGCGCTCGCCGTCCGCGAACTCGGCGCACACCCGCCCGGCGTCGTCCGTCCAGACGGCGACGACGCGCGGCGGCAGGGGCGTGGGTACCCCAACCGGGTACGGCGCGGGGGCCGAGCGCTCTCGGGCGGCGGGTTCGTTCATCGGAGGGGAGGGATCTTCTCGGGCATCTCCCCTTGAATCACCGCCGCCCACGCCCGTTCCAGTTCGTCGGCGTGCATCTCCGCCCACGCCTCTACGAACCGGCGCTGGCGACGGGGAAGGTGCCCGGCCAGTACGTCGGCACCGGGGATCGAGAACACCGCTTCGAAGTCACCATAACGCGCGTGGAAGTGCGGGGCGTTGTGCGGCCCGGTGTCGCCCCAGTAGATCGAGATGACGATGCCGAAGAACTCAGACAGGCGCGGCACGGTGTGCTGGCGGGGGTGGGGCGAGAAGATACGCGGCCCGCACCGGCGGGTTCGACGCGGCGCCTGCCGAGCGGGGGCGATCGCATCCTCTCCGGGGTCCCTCTCGGGACCGCCACGGGATCGCTACGGCGTCCCCTCTCCCGGCGGGTGGAGAGGGAGACGCTACCACGGCAGAAGGCGCTCACCCTGGGGGAGTGCGGGGCGGCCCCTCACGCGAACGGCGCCAGTAGCGGGATCCGCCGCCGCCCGTGCATCCGGTAGACCTGGAAATCGGTGTCGAGCGTAAGCACCTGCGCCCCGGGGCGATCCCCCGCGTGCCGCTCGGCCAGCACGACGAGGCAGGCGTCGGCCAGCGACATCGGGACGTCGGCGTACTTCCGCATCAGCGCCGCCACGCGCCCGGCGTGCTCCGGGAACACGGGCTCTACCCGAATGGCGCCCGAGGCCGCGATCTCTGCTACCTCCGCAGGATCGCGCCCGTCTCGCTGGATCAGGAACGCGGCTTCAGAGAGGACCGCTTCGCACGCGATGAGGGGCGCCTCACACCGCTTGAGCGTCTCCAGCACCCACGCGTGGTGGATGTCTCGGCGGTTGAGCAGAGCAGCTAGCGCCCCGCGTCCATGAGCGCGAGGTGCCGCTTCACGGCCCATCGCCCTTCGCAGCACGCCGCCCCCGCTTCTTTTCCCCGTAGCCCTCCATGTAGGCTTTGTTCGTAGAGAGGTCAGAGGGGCCTTCGAACGACCCGATGAACGGCTTGATCAGGTCGTAAGCGGACGGCCCGGCGGCCTCGCTGGCCTGCTCGACGGCGCGGAGGACGGCCTCCTCCTCGGAGACCCCCTCCCGCGCGGCCAGCCGCCGGACGGCCTCGCGCTGGCGCGCGGTGAGGCGGATCGTGAGGGTGCTGGGCGCGGAGGACATGGCGGGACGCGGCAGGGAGGACGGAAGAAGATACGCGGCCCGCTCCGGCGAGTTCGAGTGTTCGAGGCGGCGCCTGCTGGGTGGGGGCGGGGCGCGCCCCGCCCTTACGCCTGGCCGACGGCCGAGGTGGCCTCGACAGGAACCATCCGCCCCGTTCGGCCGTGCCTCCCCCGCGCGGCCCCGGCGCCGCCCCCCTTCCACCCTCTCCCTTCTCCCGACCATGGCCAACGACGCTTCCGCCCAGGGCGAGAACGCCCAGTCCTCCTCCCAGTCCGACGCCAGGCGCGCCGCCGACGCCGCGCGCGCCAAGGCGAGCGAGGCGCTCCACGAGATCCGGCTCGCCGGCAACCAGCTCGTGGACAAGGTGCGCGACCTCATCGAGGAGGGCAACGTCCGCCGCATCGTGATCAAGAAGGAGGACCGCGTCCTCTTCGAGCTCCCGCTCACGGTGGGCGTGGGGGCCGGCGCCGCCGCCGTCCTCATCTCGCCCGTCCTCGCCGCCCTCGGCGCCATCGCCGCCCTCGTCACCGACATCACGCTCCTCGTCGAGCGCGAGGAGGACGAGGGGGGCGGCCCGTCGGGCGGCGCGAAGAAGAGCGCCGCGAAGTCCGCCGGCGCCGAGAAGACCGTCGGCCGCTCCACCGGCGAAGGCGGCGCGTGAGGGCGTCGAGCGTTACACGTTCGACGTTGAACGTTCGACGTTGAACGTGAAGGCCTACCTCGACGGGCTCGTCGCGCGCTACGAGCGGCCCGCCTTCATCGCCGCCGACCCCGTCGCCCTCCCCCACGCCTTCGACGCGCCGGAGGACCGCGAGGTGATCGGGCTGTTCGCGGCGCTGCTGGCGTGGGGGCGGCGCGCCACCGTCCTGAGCAAGCTGGCCGAGCTGGTGGAGCGGATGGGCCACCGGCCGCACCGGTTCGTCCGCGACTTCCGGCCGGGGCGCGACGCCGACCGGCTGGCCGGCTTCCGGCACCGGACGTTCCAGCCGGCCGACGCCGTCGGCCTCGTGCTCGCGCTCCAGGCGGCCCTCGACGCCTACGGCTCGCTCGGGCGCCTCTTCGCGGCGCACCTCCCGCCGGACGCGCCGGACGTCGGCCCGGCGATCCAGGGGTTCTCCGAGACCCTCCTCACGATAGGGCCCGCGGCGCCGCGGGCGAAGCACCTCGCGCGGCCCTCCACCGGCAGCGCCTGCAAGCGGCTGGCGATGTACGCCCGCTGGATGGTGCGGCCGGGGCCGGTGGACCTCGGCCTCTGGGCCGACGTCTCCCCCGCCCGCCTCGTCCTCCCCCTCGACGTCCACACCGGCCGGCAGGCCCGCCGCCTCGGCCTGCTCGACCGGCGGCAGGACGACTGGCGCGCCGTCCTCCAGCTCACCACCCGCCTCCGCGCCTTCTGCCCCGACGACCCCGCCCGCTACGACTTCGCCCTCTTCGGCCTCGGCGCCTACGAAGGACGAACGATGAACGATGAACGGTGAAGGCGGCTTCCCCCTTCATCATTCATCGTTCAGCATTCCCCACCTCCTCCCCCACCCCGCGGTACGTCTGGCGGTGGTAGAGGAGCGGGGGGCCGTCGCGGCCGGGGAGGACGGCCTCGACGCGGCCGAGGAAGATGGAGTGGTCGCCGGCGGCGAAGCGGCTCTCGGCGCGGCAGACGAGGACGCCGAGGGTGCCCTCGATGAGCGGCGGGCGGCCGTCGTCGAAGCGGCGGTGCGGGAACGGGGCGAACTGCGCCTCGCCGGGGAGGTCCGGCACCGCGAAGTGCGCGGCCAGCGCGGCGTGCTCGGCGCCGAGGAGGTGGACGGCGAAGCGGTCGGCCTGGCAGAGCGCGCGGTGCAGCTGGGTGCCGCGCGTGACGTTGAACGAGACGAGCGGGGGGTCGAGCGAGACGCTCGTGAACGAGCCGATGGTGGCGCCGCGCGGCTCCCCGCCGACCTCGGCCGTGACGACGACGACGGGCGCGGCCGTCTGCCGCATGGCGCGCCGGAGGGCCTCCCCGTCCACCGGCCCCGCCTCGTCGCGCGGCGCCTCCGGGGGGCGCGGCGCCGGCCCCTCGGCCGGGAGGTCGACGGGCGCGGGGTCGGGCGGGTGCGGGCGATGCGGCAAGGTGAAGGCGAGCGGTCCGCCGTCCTAATCGCCGCCCGCGCGGGCGGGGTTCCGGGGCGTGATTACGTGACTACGTGATTACGTGAGGGTAGCGTGACGCCGTGGTCAGTAAGGAACGGACTCGGAGGAGCGATAGGACGGGGCTTCTTCGAGGACGACGTTCGTGCGGCGCTGGTCGGCCGACATCGTGAGGAGGAGGCGGACGAGCTGCGTGAGGAGGTCGAGGCGGTGCGCCGTCACTGCAGCGCCGAGGACGTGACGCCCCTTGTAGTACCAGCCGCGCGCCTCACGGGCGGAGCCCAGGGCATAGCCGTAGAACTGCGCCCGTTCCTTCCCCGTCCGCCGCGAGAACCCCTCCTCCACGTTCGCGCTGACCGAGCCGGCCGCACGCACGAGTTGGTCTGCCAGGCTCCTGGCCCGCCGCTCGCTCAGCAGCCGCTCCGCATCGTGCCACGCCAGATCTGCCGCGAACAGCCCGAGCCGGTACGCTTCGATCTGCCACACCGCATCCCGCCGTATCTCTGCCGGGACCGCACGCTCCCACTCCTCGTACGACTTCGGCCTCTCCAAATCGGCTCCCCTCACGTAATCACGTACATCACGTAATCACGAGAACACGTCGCGGACGCGGCTGAAGAACGACTTCCCGCGGCCCTTCTCGTCGGGCTTCGGCTGGAAGGCCTCGGCGTCGCGGAGGGCCTCGAGGACGGCGCGCTGCTCGTCGTCGAGGCGCTGGGGGGTCCAGACGTGGACGCGGACGAGCTGGTCGCCGCGGCGGGAGCCGCCGCCGAGCTCGGGGATGCCGCGCCCGCGCATGCGCAGGACGCGCCCGCTCTGGATGCCGGGGTCGATCTGGAGCTTGGCCCGCCCGCGCAGCGTGGGCACCTCGGCCTCGGTGCCGAGCGCGGCGTCGGGGAAGGAGAGGTAGAGGTCGTAGTAGATGTCGAGGCCGTCGCGGGTGAAGTGCTCGTGGGGCTTCTCCTCGATCTCGACGCGCAGCGCGCCGGCGGGGCCGCCGCGCTGGCCGGCGTTGCCGGCGCCGCGGATCTGGAGGTAGTGCCCCTGCCCCACGCCGGCCGGGACCTCGACCGTGATCGTCTCCTCGCCCTTCACGCGGCCCTCCCCCTCGCACGCCGGGCACTTCTCCGTGATCACGCGGCCCTCCCCCTCGCACGTCGGGCACGGCTGGACGTTGATGAACTGGCCGAAGAACGAGTTCGACACCTGGCGGAGCTCCCCGCTCCCGTTGCAGGTGGGGCACGTCTGGAACCCCTCGACGCCGGCCGCCGCGCCGGTGCCCTTGCAGGGCTGGCACTCGACGAACTTCCGCACCTTCAGCTGCCGCTCGACGCCCTCGGCGATCTCCTCGAGCGAGAGGGCGAGGCGGACGCGGAGGTCGGAGCCGGGGCGGCCGTGGCCGCGCCGCCGCCCGCGCGTGCGGCCGAAGACGTCGTCGTAGCCGCCGGCCGCGCCACCGAAGCCGCCGCCGCCGAAGATGTCGGAGAACGCGGCGAAGATGTCCGAGATGTCGCGGAAGCCGGCCCCGGCGCCCGGGCCGCCGGGGCCGGCGCCGCTGACGCCAGCTCGGCCGAACCGGTCGTAGCGCGCGCGCTTGTCGGGGTTGGAGAGGACCTCGTAGGCCTCGGCGGCCTCCTTGAAGCGCGCCTCGGCCTCGGTATCGCCCGGGTTCCGGTCCGGGTGATACTCCATGGCCTTCTTCCGGTAGGCCTTCTTGATCTCGTCGGCCGTCGCCGTGCGGGCCACGCCCAGCACGTCGTAGTAGTCCCGCATCGCGGTGTCGGTGGTCATGGCGCGGTCGTCTCCTCTGGGGGGTCGGGGGGACGGGCGCGCGGCCGTTCAGCGGCGGAAGGTACGCCGGAGCGGGCCGCGCGCCCCGTGGGGCTCGAAGTACGGCGGTCGGGGT
>DATGQT010000275.1:0-4207 GCA_035304085.1 Rubricoccaceae bacterium | reverse complement strand
GGAGGGGTCCGAGGCGGAGGCGACGGAGTCGGAGGCGGCCGAGGCGGAGGCTGCTGAGGCCGAGGCGGCCGAGGCGGAGGCGGCTGCGGGGGGCCGTCTCGCGGTGTACCCGAACCCGTCGGGGGGCCGGAGCACGGTCGGCTTCACGCTCGACGCCCCGGCGGCGGTCCGGCTCAGCGTGCTCGACGAGCTGGGGCGCGAGGTGGCCGTGCTCGTGGAGGGGGCGCTCCCCGCCGGCGGCCACGCCTACCCCTTCGTGGGCGCCGACCTCCCCGCCGGGCTCTACCTCGCCAGGCTGGAGGTGGGCGGGCGCGTCGAGACGCACCGGTTCTCCGTCGTCCGCTGACCGACGCCTCGCACGGCGGGGGAGGGGGCGCTCGCGTACGCCTCGGGCGCCGCCGCGGGCGGCCCCGTCACCGCGGGTGCGCCGTCACCGCGGGTGCGCCGTCACCGCAGGTGGAAGCGGAGGGGCCGCCAGTGCGTGACGTCCGCGGGTTCGAGGAGGGTCCGGCCGACGAGCCACCTCCGCTTGGCGACCACCCACTGCGCCGTGCGGACGCGCCCGTCCCGGAGGCGGACCTCCACGGCGTTGGCCTGCGGGAACCCCCCCTCCACCGGCCGCCAGCCGTCGGACGTTCTCATGGGGTACGACGTGGTTGCATCCTGAGTGGTCCCGCGCCGGAAAGATAGGGCGTTCCGGGGAACGGTTCCACCGCCGGGTGCCCCGCGCCCCGCCCCGGGTCACACGCCCAGGCGGAGGCGCCCGGCGAGGCCGGCGGGGAGCCCGGCGGCCTCGACCCGCCGCGCCGTCTCCTCGACGTCGTAGTGGGCGCGGACGCCCTCGTAGCGGAACGCCTCCGTGTCGAAGAGGCCGAAGGCGAGGCGGGGGTCGTGGTCCCGCGGCTGCCCCACGCTCCCGACGTCGATGAGGAACCGGTGGCCGGGGCGGACGGCGAACACCCCGAGGGCGTCGGACACGACGGCCGGGCGGTGGGAGTGCCCCACGAAGCAGACCGCCTGGGTGAACGCGTCGAACTGCGCGCGCACGGCCGGGAAGGTCTCGAGGCGGTGCCAGGCGCCGGGGTCGTCCGGGGAGGCGTGGACGAAGAGGCAGCCGTGGGCCTCGAGCCGGAGCGGGAGGCCGCCGAGCCAGGCGAGCTGGTCCTCGGTGAGGAGGGTGCGGTGGAGGCGGGCGGCCTCCCGGCCGTCGGGCGGGAGGCCGCGGAGGGCGGCAGCGCCCTTGCCGCCGCCACCGCCGCCGCCGCCGGTGCCGCCACCGGCGCCGCCCGCGACGGCCTCGTCGTGGTTGCCCCGCACGCACCCGGCGCAGTACGCCCGCACGAGGTCCACGCACGGGCCGGGGTCGGGGCCGTACCCGACGACGTCGCCCAGGCAGTACGCCGCGTCCACGCGCGCCTCCTCCATGAGCCGGAAGGCCGCCTCGAGCGCGGTGAGGTTGGCGTGGACGTCGGAGAGGACGGCGATCAGCAAGGGCGGGAAGGCAGGGGGGGGAGGGGCCTGCGGAGGAGCGAATAGGACGTGAAAGCGCGGGCCGGAAGTTCGCACACCCGGCCCGCCGGCCGATAATCCGCCGAACCGCCCGCCCGGGGCGCTTAAATCGCCCGCGCCCCCCTGTACCTACGGGCGGACGGCCCTATATTCCGACCCAACTACGGAGATAACGGTCTCTGTTCCGGCCGCGCCGGCCCCGCCGCCCGGCCCCGTTCGTCCGCCGCCCCATGACGCCACGCCCCGTTGCCCGGGGGGCCCCGCCGCCCCCCGCCGCCCCCGACGCGCCGGTCCTCCAGGAGCCCGTCTACTACAGGGCGTACGCGGAGGGCGACGGGATCCAGCTCCGCGAGCTGGTCGACATCGTCCTCCGCGGGAAGTGGATCATCCTCGCGACGCTGCTGGCCGTCGCCGCCCCCGTCACCGCGTACACCCTCCTCCAGCCGTCGGTCTACCGCGCCTCCAGCCTCCTCCTCGTCAGCAAGGACGGCGGCGGGCTGGCCAACGTGCTCCCCTCCGGCCGCGGCGGCGTGCTGTTCCAGGAGCAGCCCAACCTCTCGAACGAGCTCCTCGTGCTGCGGCAGTCCGAGGCCCTCGCCGACAGCGTGGCCCGCGTCCTCATGGGCTACCGCCGCATCCCCGGCACCGACCTCACCCCGACCATCCTCCTGACCGAGGGCGGGGGGGAGGCCCCCGTCGAGCTCGTCTCGGCCCGCCTCCAGAGCCGCTACGTCTCGGCCAGCCTCGAGGGCGACGACGTCGACGCCATCCGCGTCACGGCCGTGAGCACGATCCCGGCCGAGGCCGCCCTCATCGCCAACGTCTACGCCGAGGCCTTCGTCCACATGACGCGGGAGCAGAGCCGCGCCAGCGTCAACGCCACGCGGACGTTCCTCGAGAGCCAGGTCGAGCGCCAGGCCAGCCGCCTCGAGGACCTCGACGACGCCGTCCGCGACTACATGACGCGCGAGGGCGCCGTCGACCTCGACGTCGCCTCCCAGCGCGTCGTCGCCCAGCTCGGCGAGCTCGAAGGCCAGCGCGACGCCGTCGCCGTCGAGGCCGGCCTCCGGCGCGCCACCATCGACCAGCTCGAGCGCGAGCTCGCCGCCATCGAGCCCCGCCTCGCCGACTTCGTCGCCGGCGGGGTCCAGCGCGAGATCGACCTCGCCCAGCAGCGGATCGCCGAGGTCGAGGGCCGCCTCGAGACCATCTACACGCGGAACCCCGACCTCCGCCACGCCCCCGACGTCCCCCCCGACGTCCAGGCCCTCCGCGACGAGGCCGAGCGCCTCCGCCACCGCGTCGCCGACCTCACCCGCCAGTACCTCGAGGAGGCCGTCCCCGTCGGCGTAGACGGCAACAGCGCCGCCGTCGCCCGCGTCACCGACCTCCGCCGGCAGCTCGCCGAGGCCCGCATCGCCCTCTCCGGCCTCGAGGCCCAGCGCACCATCCTCAACCAGCGCATCGCCGAGTACGAGGCCGAGCTCCGCGCCATCCCCACGCAGGCCATCGAGATCGCGCAGATGCAGCGCGACCGGCAGGCCACCGAGCGCCTCTACACCGCCCTCGAGGAGAAGCTCCAGGAGGCCCGCGTCGCCGAGCAGAGCCAGCTCGGCTACGCCGACATGGTCCGCTCCGCCGCCGTCCCCGCCGCCCCCTTCAGCCCCAACCGCCCGCGGAACGTCGCCCTCGGCCTCCTCCTCGGCCTCGGCCTCGGCCTCGCCCTCGCCGTCGTCAAGACCCGCCTCGACCACCGCATCCACCGCCCCGACGACCTCCGCGACCGCGGCTACCCCGTCGTCGGGACCATCCCCGACATGGCCGCCGCCATCCGGGAGGACTTCGGCGGCGCCGAGGCCGTCACCGTCGACGGCCGCGCCGTCGACGCCCACCTCGTCGCCCTCCTCAACCCGATGGCCGTGGCGAGCGAGGCCTACCGCGCCCTCCGCACGAGCATCCAGTTCTCCCGCCCGGACGTCGTCGTCGAGACCATCCTCGTCACGAGCTCCGGCCCCGGCGAGGGGAAGAGCGTCACGGCCGCCAACCTCGCCGTCGTCATGGCGCAGGCCGGCCGCCGCACGCTCCTCGTCGACGCCGACCTCCGCCTGCCGACGGTCCACAAGAAGTTCGGCCGCTCGCGCGAGCCCGGCCTCGTCCAGGTCCTCTTCCAGGACGGCCCCATCCCGCTCAGCGAGTTCGCCACGCCGATGGACAACCTCTTCGTGATCCCGGCCGGCGCCCACGCCCACAACCCGTCCGAGCTCCTCGGCTCCCGCGCCATGCGCGAGCTCGTCGAGGCCTTCCGCGAGGCGTTCGACTGCATCGTCTTCGACGCGCCGCCGGTGCTCGCCGCCACCGACGCCGTCCTCCTCTCCACCCAGTGCGACGCCACCCTCCTCGTCGTCGACGCCGGCGAGACGCGGGACTACGACCTCGCGCACGCCCAGGAGCAGCTCGAGGGCGTCGGCGCCAAGGTCATCGGCACCGTCCTCAACGGGTTCGACGTCTCGAAGGCCTACGGGTACAAGTACAAGTACCAGTACCGCTACGGCGGCGCCTACGCCTACGGGAAGGGCGCCGGGAAGGGGAAGCGGGGCCGGAAGGCGGCGCGCCCGTGAGCGGGCGCCCGTGAGCGCCGCGCCCGTGAGCGGCGCGCCCGTGAGGCAGCCCCCCGTGAGGTAGCCCCCCGCCCCCGTGA
>DATGQT010000274.1:0-5602 GCA_035304085.1 Rubricoccaceae bacterium | reverse complement strand
GACGGCCGTCGTGACCTCGGCGATGGCGCGCACCTGCGTCGTGAGGTCGCCCGCCATGTAGTTCACGTTGTCGGTCAGGTCCTTCCACGTGCCGCTGACACCCGGCACCTGCGCCTGCCCGCCGAGCTTGCCCTCCGTGCCGACCTCGCGGGCCACGCGCGTCACCTCGGAGGCGAACGCGCCGAGCTGGTCCACCATCGTGTTGATCGTGTTCTTCAGCTCCAGGATCTCCCCGCGCGCCTCGACGCTGATCTTCTTCGAGAGGTCGCCGTTGGCGACGGCCGTCGTGACCTCGGCGATGTTGCGGACCTGGGTCGTGAGGTTGTCCGCCATCGAGTTCACGTTGTCGGTCAGGTCCTTCCACGTCCCGCTCACGCCGGGCACCTGCGCCTGCCCGCCGAGTTCGCCCTCCGTACCCACTTCGCGCGCCACGCGCGTCACCTCGCTGGCGAAGCTCTGGAGCTGGTCCACCATCCGGTTGATCGTGTTCTTCAGCTCGGCGATCTCGCCCTGGACCTCGACCGTGATCTTCTTCGAGAGGTCGCCGTTGGCGACGGCGGTGGTGACCTCGGCGATGTTGCGGACCTGCGCCGTGAGGTTGTTGGCCATCGAGTTGACGTTCTCCGTCAGGTCCTTCCAGGTCCCGGAGACGCCCTCTACCTCGGCCTGGCCTCCGAGCTTGCCCTCGGTACCGACCTCGCGCGCGACGCGCGTGACCTCGTCCGCGAAGGACGAGAGCTGGTCCACCATCGTGTTGATGGTGTTCTTGAGCTCGGCGATCTCGCCCTGCGCCTCGACGGTGATCTTCTTGCTGAGGTCGCCCGTGGCGACGGCGGTGGTGACCTCGGCGATGTTGCGGACCTGCGCCGTGAGGTTCGACGCCATCGAGTTGACGTTGTCGGTCAGATCCTTCCACGTGCCGGAGACGCCGGAGACGCGGGCCTG
Source organism: Rubricoccaceae bacterium (assembly GCA_035304085.1). Taxonomy (GTDB): domain Bacteria; phylum Bacteroidota; class Rhodothermia; order Rhodothermales; family Rubricoccaceae; genus DATGQT01. The sequence continues at coordinate 4,657 of DATGQT010000274.1, read as the reverse complement.
CCCGCCGAGCTTGCCCTCGGTGCCGACCTCGCGGGCCACGCGCGTGACCTCGGAGGCGAACGCGCCGAGCTGGTCCACCATCGTGTTGACCATGCGGGCGGTGCGGAGGAACTCGCCGCGGACGCGGCGGCCCTCGACCTCGAGCTCGACCTGCTGCGAGAGGTCGCCCTTGGCGACGGCCCCGATGACGCGCTCGATCTCGGCGATGGGCTGGCCGAGGTCGATGACGAGCTCGTTGACGCAGCCGACGGCGCTGCGCCAGCCGCCGGTGGCGCCGGGGAGCGCCGCGCGCTCGGAGAGCCGCCCCCGCTTGCCGACCTGCTCGGCCACCCGCTCCAGCTCCGCCGTGAGCTGCTCGTTCTTGGCGATGATGGCGTTGAGGACGTCCGCCACGCGCCCCGCGGTCCCGTCCTGGTCTACGACGAGGCGGGCCGAGAAGTCCCCCTTCTCGACGGCGGTGAGGACGGCGAGGAGGGCGTGGGCGTCGAGGCCGTCGAGGGAGCCGTCGGTGCCGTTGGCGCCGGCTTTCGGCTGTGCTTTCGCGCGCTTCCTGGGCGCGGGAGCGGCGGTATCCTGGGGCTGAGCCTTGGTGGTGGCCATGTGGAGAAGGGGCGGGAGAAGGGCGTAGTGCGGCACGCGGCGCGGCCGCACGCGGACAAGCGGGATACGATACGCTTAACGGCCGAAGTCGGGGCCGCGCCTCAGCCCGCGCGCGGGAGTTCAGGAAACTCCTGAGGAGGTAGAGAGGGACCAAACGACGGAGCCTAGAAGACTTCAGCGGCAGACGGTTGACACTGGCGTAGGGACACAGCGCGCCGTGTCCCTACCGCGCTACGTCACCCCCGCTGGAGCGCGATGGAGCAGTCAGGCGGCAGCTGCCGCTTCGTACAGCCCCCGGTGGTAGCGGACGTACTCGATGCCGATGACGTGCCGTGGCTGCACCCGCAGACGCCCCTCGATCCCGACCAGCGCAAGATCATCCGTGAGCGCGAACTGCCAGCGGTCGAACTGGACGTGGTGGTTGGGGCAGAGGCACAGCACATTCTCCAGCACGTCGGGGCCATCGTGCGGGCGGCCGAGGGGTCGGATGTGCGCGGCTTCGGCGTAAGGGCCTGGAGGCGTGATGAGCTGGATGCCGCACACCTGGCAGCAGAAGTCGTAGAGCCGCTTCACCCTGCGGGTCACGGCCGTATCGCGGATGATCCGAGAAACGATGGCCATGTGCCGCAGGGACGTGTCGTACCCCTCCGTCGGCTCCTTGACCTGCCCCGTTTCCAGCGGCTCCTCAAGCGGCACGAGGCGGAAGCGCCAGATGCGGAAGCCGTCCTCCCCGACGTCGGGCCAGTAGTCATCGACGCGGTATAGCCCATCGTAGCGGTAGCCACCCTCGACGCGCCGAACGACGCGGACGGGGAGGCCGTGACGGAGGCTATTTGCGAGGGCGAGATTGCCCCTGTTCAGCTCCTGTGGATGCACCTGCCTTCCCGTCGCGGGGTCCCGCCCACCCTGGCCGGTGTAGAGGATCTCGTGGCCCCGATCCACGTCATCCACGTAGCCGCCGGAGAGTACGATGGACTCGGCTCCTTCCTCCGCTCGGCCGCAGATGCCGGCCTGCGGCGGCCGGTGCACGCCGGAAGCGGCAAGCGCGTGGCGGCCCTCGAAGCGGCTGCCGGGGGGGAAACCGGGAATCTCGCCGAAGGCCACGACGGCTACACCCGCTCCTTCCGCTCGAGGTAGAGCGCGCGGAAGAGCATCAGCGCCGCCTCGGCCGTCTCGTTCGTGAACCAGTAGTTCACCCCCGCGCCGACGGCGGCCCCGGCCACGGGGATCATCTGCGCCAGCTTCCGCGCCGCTAGGTTCTTGGCGATCTCGCGGGGGATGTGGCCTACCTGCTCGCGGAACGTCCCCTGCGCCGGGCGGCCCCGGTAGCCGGAACCGTGGGCGAAGGCGGCGCCGGCCACGCTCAGCTCGCGGAGCGCGTCGCTCTTGGCGTCGCGGCTGCCCGAGGCGGCCACGTTGAAGATGGCCAGCACGAGCGGCTTGAACTCCGGCCCCTGCATGGGGAAGCCGTAGGCAGCGCCGATCTGCTGGATGAGCCGGAAGTTGACCGTGAACAGCACGGGCACGTCGGCCGCCACGAAGAGGGCGCCGCCGAGGCCGGCGCCGCCGCCGGAGAGCGCGGCCATGATGGCGTTCTGCGAGACGAGCGAGCGGGCGAGCCGGTCGAGCGCCTCGAGCGGCTGGTCGCGGAGGTCCTCGACGGCCTCGACCTCGAGCCCCTGCGCGCGCGCCTTCTCCAGGAGGTCGTCGGCGTCGTAGGTCCACTCGGAGGCGTCGTTGAGCGTGCCGAGGGCGGCGTTGAGCGCCTCGCCGAGCGCGTTGACGACGCCCTCGGGGACGAACCGGTCCATCGCCCAGTCGAACGGGCGCATGGCGAGGCCGAGGGCCTGCGTGAAGAAGGAGTCGGCGGCGCCGCGCTCCCAGCGCTCGATCTCGCGCTGGGCCTGCCGCTCGTAGTCGTTGAGGCGCATTTCAGGGGTCGGAGGTCTGGGGTCAGAGGTCAGTAGGGGGGACCGAGGTCGCCTCCCCGACGCAGCCGAAGACTACGGACGAACGGGCCGGCGGTGTTACACCGCCTCGCCGCCCGGCTCACGAAGCCCTCACCTTCTGACTTCTGACCTCCGACTTCTGACCTCTGCCCTACTCTCCGCCGAGGTCGTACTTCTTCAGGAGCCGGTACATCGTGGCGCGCCCGATGCCGAGCTCGACGGCGGCGCGGTCCACGTTCCCCTCGCACAGCCGGTACGCCCGCTCGACGGCCTGCCGCTTGAGCTCCTCCAGCGGGACGATCTCGTCGTCCGGGAACGGCGCGGGGGCAGGCGCGGCGACGACGGGCGCAGGCGCGGCGGCGGTCGCCTCGGTCACGACGAGCTCGGGCACGGGGGCGTCGAGGGTGCCGGCGGGGGCGGCCATGCCGTCGCCGGCGGCGGGCGCCGGGGCGGCGGCCTCGCGGGTGCGCTGCGTCCACGGCGCCACCGCCTGCGGCCCGTCGAGGAGGAGGTCGGCCGCCTCGATGGTGTCGCCGTCGGAGATCAGGATGGCGCGCTCGACGGCGTTCTTGAGCTCGCGGACGTTGCCGGGCCAGGGGTGAGCGAGGATGGCGCGCGTGGCCTCCGGGCTGAACCGCTTCCCCTTGAACGCGGGGTGCTCCTGGCCGTAGCGCTTGAGGAAGCTGTGCGCGAGGAGCAGCACGTCCTGCCCGCGCTCGCGCAGCGGCGGGAGCGGGACGGGGAACTGGAACAGCCGGTAGTAGAGGTCCTCGCGGAACGTTCCCTCGGCCACCATCTTGAGGATGTCCTTGTTCGTGGCCGAGATCACGCGGCAGTCGAACCGGATGGTCTCGGAGCCGCCGACGCGGGTGATCTCGCGGTTCTGGAGCGCGCGCAGCAGCTTGGCCTGGAGCCCGAGGTCGAGCTCGCCGATCTCGTCGAGGAAGATGGTCCCGCCGTCGGCCTGCTCGAACTTCCCGATGTGGCGGCTGTGGGCGCCGGTGAACGAGCCCTTCTCGTGCCCGAAGAACTCGCTCTCCATGAGCTCCTTCGGGATGGCGGCGCAGTTGACGACGACGAACGGGCCGGGGCCCTCGGCGCCCGGCCGCGGGCGCGTGTTGAAGTGGATGGCGCGGGCGACGAGCTCCTTGCCCGTCCCGCTCTCGCCCTGGATGGCGACGGTGAGGTTGCCGCGGAGGGTCTTCTGGATGAGGCGGTAGACCCCCTCCATCGCCGGGCTGTCGCCGACGATCTCCTCGAGCCCGTACTTCTCGGCGACCTCGCTGCGGAGGGCCTCGACCTCGCGCGCGAGCCGGATCCGCTCGCGGTACCGCTTCACGACGGCGTCGAGCTTGACGAGGTCGTCCTGCCCCTTCGTGATGTAGTCGTCGGCGCCGCCCTTCATGGACTCGACGGCGACGTCGATGGTCCCCTGCGCCGAGATCATGACGACGGGGAGGTCCGGGCGGAAGAGCTTGAGGCGGCGGAGCGTCTCCATCCCCCCGATCCCCGGCATCATGATGTCGAGGAGGACGAGGTCGGGGGCGTGGGCGTCGAGGCCGTCGAGGGCGGCCTCGCCCGTGTGGAAGACGTGGACCTCGTGGGCCTTGTCTTTCTCGAGGCGGTACGAGAGGAGGCGGGCGTAGTGCTTGTCGTCGTCAACGACGAAGAAGCGGTAGGTCATGAGGCGGGCGGCGGCGGGGATGGGCGCCGGGAGTACCGGCGCGGGGGTGGAACCAGTGAGCGCGTGCCCCACCCGCACACGCCGCGCCGCCGTCCGTGCCAGCCGCGTTAGCCCCCGACGCTGACCCGGCCCCTTTCCCCGCGCCGCCCGATAAATCCCGTTCTGAGACGTGAGGCGAGACGGCGCGCGCGGCCCCCGTTTCGGATCCCAATGCCGGCCGGGTAATGTGGGAAGGGGACGGTGGGCAGGGGTCAGGGGACAGGGGTCAGGGGACAGGGGTCAGGGGACAGGGGTCAGGGGACAGGGGTCAGGGGTCAGGGGAACTTCTCCCGAGTAGCCGTTCACCACGGACCACGGACCACGGACCACGGACCACGGACCACGGACCACGGACCACGGACCACGGACCACGGACCACGGACCA
>DATGQT010000273.1:0-17446 GCA_035304085.1 Rubricoccaceae bacterium | reverse complement strand
ATGCTGGTATCGCGGAGGGGGTTAGAAGTCGAACGTGACGCCAAAAACGACGGAGCGCGGGAGGTTGCGGTAGAAGCCCACGTCGAGGATGGCGTTGCCGGCGTTGTCGCGCTCGGGGAGGTCCTCGAACCCGCTCTCGATGAAGGCGCGCTGGTCCTCGGGCGATACGTTCTCGGCGGCCTGGATGAAGACCCAGCGGTCGTTGAAGAGGTTGGTTACCTCGAGGTAGGGGCTCAGCCGCCCCATCCCACCGGGGAGCGCGATCTCCTTCCGCAGGCGGAGGTCGGTCACCTGGTCCACCGGGCGGAGGTGCTTCTGCCCCTCGAAGATGATGAAGTCCTGGCGGAGCTGGTCGTTGGGGAAGCTCGCGCGGTAGTCGAGGGCGAGGGAGAGGCCGCCGAGGACGGCGCCGAGGGGGCCCTCCCAGTCCGTCGGCGTCTGGTAGTAGAGGCCGAGCTTGAGGCGGGGATTCCGGTGCCCGATGAAGTCGCCGGAGAGGGCGAAGCCGGGGCCGTCGGGGGTGATGAGGACGGGGTCGCCGCTCCGGCCGAAGATGCTCAGGCTCGCCGTGAAGTTGGCGTAGCCGGAGATGGTCCCCCACGAATACGTCGAGGGCACCTTCCGGAGGCCGACCTCGACGCCGCGCTCGTCGGCGTAGTCGCCGTTGCCGGTGGTGAGGTACGTCCCGCCCTCCTCGGTCTGGACGGTGATGGCCCGGATGGTATTCCGGATGTCCTTGTAGTAGCCGGTGAGGTCGAAGATGAAGAAGTCCCAGAAGTTCCGCTCGATGCCGACCTCGTAGGCGGTGGTGTGTTGCGGGCGGAGGTTCCGGTTGCCGAGGACGTAGACGACCGTGGGGTCGTCCTCGTTGACGACGGTGTTGAGGCTGCCGCCGGCCTCACCGATCTGCTCCCCGTAGTCGTTGAAGGGGGGCCGCTGGAAGAAGTGGCCGTAGGAGAAGTGGAAGACGGTGCGGGTGTCGATGGGGTGGGAGACGCCGATGCGCGGGGAGAGCTGAGCGTAGAGCTTCGTCCGCTCCCGCGGCGAGTCCTCGCCGAAGGGGTCGAAGACGTTGACGTAGAGGGTGTCGTTGGCGTTGTAGACGTCGAGGCGGAGGCCGGCGTTGACGATGAGCCCGCCGTACTCCACCTTCCCCTGGGCGTAGGCCGCCCCCTGGTACGGGTGGTAGACGCGGTCGTCGGTCCGGAACCCGCCGGGGTCCTTGGCCTGGTTGAAGTGGTCGAGGACGTAGTACGAGAACTCGGCGCCGGTCTTGACGGCGAGGTACTTGTTGAGCTGGGACGAGAGGTCGCCCTCGAAGGCCCACTCCGTGTTGTCGTCGGCGAAGCGGAAGAAGTACCCCGTGGTGTTGAACCCGACGGGGTCCCCGCTGTCGCCGTCGGGGTCGTCGGAGAGGATGGGGCTGGGGGTGGGGCCGTTGGCGGCGAAGCCGAGGGGGTCGTCGGGGAAGGGGTTCACCTCGCGGATGGCCTGGACGCGGGAGAGGCGGAGCTCGTAGAGGGTCGAGGCGCTGAGGACGTGGGCGAACTGGAGGCTCTGCCCGTTCGTCTGGTCGTAGGAGAGCCCGGCGAAGTCGTAGAAGGCGTAGCGGCCGCGGGCGCCGAACGTGCTCGCCCAGAAGTAGTCGTTGAAGAAGCCCCAGCCGGCCTCCTCCTCGCCGAAGAACCCCGAGGCGAGCAGCTTCATCCCGCCGCCGAGCGGGAGGGCCACCTTGAGGTTGCCGTCGAGGTACTCGCCGTGGTCGCGGTAGGCGTTGCCGAAGAGGGGGGCCTCGGAGCGGTACCGGAGGGTGCCGTAGAAGGTGGCGCCGCCGTAGATCGGCCCGCCGAGGCCGACCTCGGTCTGGTACGTCGGCGTGTCGGTGTAGTCCGTGAGCGGCCGGTGTGTGGCGAGGTAGTGCTCGTAAGCCTCCTCGGGCGTCCACTCGCTGCGGGGGTCGCTGCCGAGGACGCCGTTGGGGTCGGTCCACTGGTCGGTGTTCTCGATCCACCATTCGAGGTGCATCGCGTGGGTGTTCTCCCAGAAGAGGGGGCTGGAGCGGTCGTAGAACGCCGTCCGGAAGTGGCGCTGGCCGGGGGGGGTGTAGCGGGCGTCGAGGTAGACCTCGTAGTTCTCGCTCCCCTCCTTCGTGATCACGTTGATGACGCCGGACTGGGCCTCGCCGTACTCCGCGTTGAACCCGCCCGTGATGACCTCGAGCTCCTGGATGGCCGAGAGGTTGACGCGGGTGTAGGGGTCGTGGTTGAGGGGGTTGCGCGCGCGGGCGCCGTCGACGACGAAGGCGACCTCGTCGAGGGTGCGGCCGCGGACGGTGACCTCGCCGTTCTCGACGTTGATCGAGGGGATCGTCGTGAGCACCTGCGTCAGCTCCGCCGTCGGGCGGTACGAGATCTCCTCGGACTCGATCCGCGTCGTGGAGGCGGTGTTGTCCCGCTCGACGAGGGGCCGCTGCGCCTCGACGACGACCTCGCCGCCGACCTCGAGCGTCGCCTCCTCGAGCGCGAAGTTCACCGTCGCCGTCGCGTTCGGGTTCACGTTGACGCCGGTGACGGTGAGGGCGTCGTAGCCGAGGTAGGTGGCGCGGACGTCGTAGGTGCCCACCTGGAGGTTGGCGATGAAGTACTCGCCGTCGAGGTCGGTGGCCGTGCCGAGCGTGGTGCCGACGATGACGACGTTGACGCCGGGGAGCGCCTCGCCCGTGGCGGCGTCGGTGACGCGGCCGGCGATCTTCCCGCGGCTCTGCGCCGCGGCCGGCACGGCCGCCGCGAGGACCACGAGGAGGGCGGCGGCCCAGGCGCACAGCAGAGGACGGCGGACCACGGACCGCAGACCACGGGAGGCCGGCTGTCGATTCGTCCTTCCCCGTCGTCTGTCGTCCGTCGTCCGTCGTCCGCAACAGGCGTCCATTCCCCTTCTGCTGTCCATGGTAGTGGTGGCTGGCGCCGCGCTCAGGCGGCCCCGTTGAACGTGATGACCCCCTTGACGAACCCCTCCGCCTTGGCCGAGGCCGTCTCGAAGCCCCGGTTGATGTCGGCGAGGGCGAACCTGTGCGTGACGAGCGGGCGCATGTCGAGCTGGCCGCGCTCGAGCATCCCCATCCCGATGCGGATGCCCTCGACGTAGACGGCCGCGCTTCGGGTGTGGCCGTTGACGACGCGGAAGGCCATCCAATTCCAGTACCCCCAGTCCACCTCGCGCGGGGCGCCCTGGTGGAACCCGAACACCTCGAGCGCCCCCTCCATCCGCACGAGCTGGCTCGTGAGGTCGAGCGTGGCCTGCACACCCGCCGCCTCCACGCCGACGTCGACGCCGCGCCCGTCGGTGAGCCGCTTCACCTCGCGCACGGCCTCGTCGGGCCCGAACGTGTGGGTGGCGCCGAGCCGGCGGGCGAGGTCGAGCATGCTCTCGCGCCGGTCCACGGCGATGAGCAGCCCGGCCCCGCGCGCCTTGAACACCTGGAGCATGACGAGCCCCATGAACCCGCACCCGACGAGGGCGACGCTGTCGCCGATCTCGGGGTCCACCTTCCGCACGCCGTTGACGGAGCAGGCGATGGGCTCGCCGAGGGCGTGCTCGAACGGCACGTCCGGGCCCAGCTTCACCACCCACGCCGCCGGGACGACGACGTACTCGGCGTAGCCGGCGCCCTCGGCGTAGAGCACTACGCGGTCGCCCTCGCGGAGGCCCTCGACCCCCTCCCCCACCGCGTCCACGACGCCGGCGGGCTCGTGGCCGAGGAAGCGGGGGTAGCTCAGCGCCGGGTTGACGCCCTCGAACATGTCGAGCTCGGAGGTGCACATCCCGCACACGGCGGTGCGGACGCGGACCTCCCCCGGCCCGGGCTCGGGGAGCGGGTGGTCGCCCACGGCGAAGCGGCCGGGGGCCTCGAGGATGGCGGCTTGCATGGCGGTATGTGAAAGGGAGAAAGGGGGAGCGGGTGAAAGGGAGCAGGAAGAGCGGGAGCAGCCCCCCTTCCCCCTCTCCCCCTTTCTCAAATCAGCGCGTCTGCATCACCCGCCGGGAGGCGACGGTGGCGCCGTCGGCGGCCAGGCGCACGGTGTAGACGCCGGCCGGCAGCGCCGAGGCGTCGAAGACGACGCGGTGGTCGCCGGCGGCGCGCACGCCGCTATCGAGCACGGCCACCCGCCGCCCGAGCACGTCGTACACGGCGACCTCGGCCTCGACGACCTGCGGGACGGTGTAGGTGAAGGCGGTCGCGCCGCGGAACGGGTTCGGGCCGCTCGCCTTGAGGCGGTAGCCCTCCACCTCCGTCACGCCCGGCTCGTTGGCGACGGTCAGGACGAACGAGAGGGTGCCGAAGCTGGCCGAGTTGTTCATGACGTCGCCGCCGGCCGACCCCGGGGGGTCTACGGCGAACAGGGAGTAGTAGGCGTAGGCGTCCTGCACCTTGATGCCGCACTCCTCGTGCCCGGCCGCCCCGCCGAGGTTGAACCCGATCTCCTGACCGAGCCCGATCTCGTCGCCGTAGATCGCCATCTCGACGCCCCACACGAAGTTGCCCTCGTCGATGAACACGGACCCGTCCACGACGCCGTCACCGACGGGGTCGAGCCCGGAGAAGCCCCAGTCGTGCGTGATGCCGCCGCTGCCCTCACCCGCGAAGCCGGAAACCTTGTAGGTGACGGGTCCGAGGTCGGGGTAGTTGTCGGGCCAGCCGGAGTAGTTCTCGTCGATCTGATCGTCCTCCATGTGCGTGAGGTCCACGCCCACGAGGAGGTACTCGCCGAGGTACGGCTCGCCGGGCCCGCCCCAGTAGAACGCGAGGTAGTCCTGGACGCTGAGATAGAGGTAGAGGACGCCGTCGCCGTGGAGGAGGAGCCCGGTGGTCGTGATGTCCTGCTCCCCGCCCGGCGCGTTGGGGGCGCAATCGTAGAAGCCCGAGTTCCAATACGCCGTCAGGTCGACCTCCGTGGCGTTGGCCCAGTCCGGCTCGCTGGCCTCGCCGTCGAGCGTGATGGGGCCGGTGGCCTGTGGGACCTGGTACGTGATGCCGATGCCGTACTGCGCCTGCGCGGGGAGCGCGAAGGCGAGGAGCGCGGCGAGGGCCGGGAGGGAGTAGCGGTTCGGTCTCATGGCGAGTACCTCGGCTGGTTGGTGGGTAGCGGCACGGCCGCCCGGACTAGTCTTTCAGACCGGAGAGCGCGATGCCCTGGATGAAGTGCTTCTGCGCGACGAAGAACAGGATCAGGATGGGGAGCGTGGCGGCGACGCTGCCGGCCATGAGCGGCCCCCACTCCGTGGAGTAGCGGTCGCGGAAGATGGCCAGCCCGAGCTGGACGGTGTAGAGCTCCTGCGAGTTGACGACGATGAGCGCCCAGAGGAAGTCGTTGAAGACGCCCATGAACGTGAACACGGCCAGCGTCGCCAGGGCCGGGCGCGCGAGCGGGAGGATGATCTGCCACAGCACGCGGAACCGCCCGCACCCGTCGATGAAGGCGGCCTCCTCCAGCTCCTTCGGTAGCGTGAGGAAGAACTGCCGGAGGAGGAACGTCCCGAACGCAGAGGCCAGCCCCGGCAGGATCAGCGCACCGTAGGAGTCGATGAGCCCGAGCCAGTGGAGGATCATGAACGAGGGGATCATCGTGACGTGGGCCGGCACCATCATCGTCCCGAGGAAGAGGTAGAACAGCACGTCGCGCCCCCTGAACTGCATGCGGGCGAACGCGTAGGCCGCCATCGAGCACGTCACGAGCTGGCCCAGCGTGACGACGACGGCGACGAAGAGGCTGTTGAAGTAGAACCGCCCGAACGGGGCCGCGGCGAAGGCGTCGGTGTAGTTGTCGGTGGTGAACCGCTCGGGCCACCACGTCGGGGGGTAGGAGAAGATCTCCTGGAGGTCCTTGAACGAGGTGAGCACCATCCACAGGAACGGGGCCACCGTGAGGAGGGCGAGGGTGTAGAGGAGGAGGTGGTTCCCCGCGCTCCCCGCGGCCCGCCGGGCGCTATGGGCGGTCACCGCGCTCATACCGCCACGGCCCCCCGGTTCCGGAACGCCCGCACCTGGACGAGGGTGAGGACGAAGAGGACGGCGAACAGGAGGTAGGCCACGGCCGAGGCGTACCCCATGTCGAAGAACTTGAACGCGTGCTCGTAGAGGTAGTAGACGAGCACCTTCGTCGCCCCGAGCGGCCCCCCACGCGTGAGCACGAACACGACGTCGAAGACCTGGAACGAGCCGATCATCGAGAGGACGAGGACGAACAGCGTCGTCGGGGCCAGCAGCGGGAGGGTGATGTGGCGGAACTGCGACCACGACCGGGCCCCGTCGATCGCGGCGGCCTCGTAGTAGTGGCTCGGGATGGCGCTGAGGCCGGCGGCGAACAGCACCATGTTGATGCCGAACGTCTTCCACACCCCCACGATGATGAGGGCCGCCATGGCGGCGGCGGCGTTGGCCGTCCAGTCCACCGCCGGCAGCCCTACGGCCGTCAGCGCCACGTTGGCCAGGCCGAGGTTGGGGTCGAACACCCACCGCCAGATGACGCCGGCGGCGACGGAGGAGACGACGACGGGGGTGAAGAACGCCGCGCGGAGCAGCCGCTTCCCCCGCACCCGCCGCTCCAGCAGCACGGCCACCCCGAGCGCGAGCACCATGTTGAGGGGGACCGTGGCGACGGTGTAGACCGTCGTGTTCCAGAACACCTGCCAGAACTCGGGGTCGCTGAAGACCGCGCCGTAGTTCGCCAGCCCCACGAAGGCGTGGTCGTCGGCGAACAGGTTCCACTGCTGGAACGAGAGGTAGAACGAGAAGAGGATCGGGAAGACGACGAAGACGACGAAGACGAGGAGCGTCGGCGAGAGGAACAGGAAGGCCGTGAGGCCCTCCCGGCGGCCCGGTGCCCGGCGCACGGCCGGAGGCACCGGCACCGCCGCGGCCTCGGCGCGGACGACGTCGGCGGCGGCGCGGGAGACCCGCTGGCCTTCTCCGGTGAGCACCCCGGCCATCGCACCTCCTATCGTCGTGCCGTCGTGACGGCCGTCGTCTCCGGCGGCGCCGGGGACGGCGGCGTGCGGTCGGCGCGGGCGAGCATGGCGTTCGAGGCCTCCGCCGCCCGCGCCAGCGCCGTGCGCGCGTCGAGGGTGCCCACCGTCGCCTGCTCGATGGCGATGGCGAGTTCGCGCTGGATCTCGAGCGCGCTGTACTCGATGGGCCGCTGCGCCCGCGCCACGGCCATCTGCTCGACGAACGCCTTGAGCCCGGGGTTCGTCTCGAGGTAGGCCCGGTACTCCGGCACCTCCGTGACGCTGGCGCGGATGGGGAGGTACCCGCTCCGCTGCGACCAGAACGCCTGCACCTCGGGCTGCGTGACCCACTTCACGAAGGTCCACGCCGCCTCCGGGTGCGCGCTCTGCCTGAAGATGGCGAGGTACTCCCCGCCGACGACCGTCGCCGGCCGCACGGGCCCGGCCGGGAGCGGGGCGATCCCCCAGTCGATCCCTTCGAGGAGGCGGGGGTAGTTCGGGAGGCTCCACGGCCCGTCGAGCATCATCGCCCCCTGCCCCGAGACGAACGCGCTCTGGTACTCGTTCGTGAAGCCCCGCTGGTTCTGCAAGTCGAAGAGGCGCTCCCAGAGCGAGAGCGCCTGCACGGCGGGCTCGTCGGCGAAGAGCACGCGCGTCTGCTCCTCGTTGACGAGGTGGTCGGTGCCGGCCTGCATCATGAACGGCTGGAACTGCCACACCATCCACGGCCCGTCCGGCCCCGTGCCCGGGCGGACCGGCACCATGAACCCGATCCGCTCGTAGCGGCCGTCGCCGTTGCGGTCGAGGCGGAGGCGCTCGGAGTACGAGACGAGCTCCTCCCACGTCTGCGGCGGGCGCTCGGGGTCGAGGCCGACCTCACGGAAGAGGTCTTTGTTGTAGAGGAGGCCGAGGTTGGTGGCCTCCATCGGCATGCTGTAGAGGGTGCCGCGGTAGGAGGCGTACGTGAGGAGCGCCGGGTAGATGTCGGCGAGGTCCTCGGCGCTCATCCCGTTCGGCCCCTCGATGAAGTGGGCCATCGGGTAGATGGCGTCGGCGGCGACGAGGTCTTCGAGGTAGTCCGCGTGGATCCACGAGACGTCCGGGGCGGTGTTGCTGCGGACGGCCGTTATGAGCTTCTGGACGAGGGCGTCGCCGGTGGGGACGTACTGCGGCTGGAGGTCGATCTCGGGGTGCTCGGCCTCGAACCGGGCCACGAGTGAGTCGAGGGCGGGGATGGTGGAGGAAACGAAGGAGTGCCAGAAGACGACGGGGGTGCGCCCGTCAGCCGGGCCGTCCGCCCCGCCGCCGCAGCCCCCGACGAGGAGGAGCGCGAGGAGCCCGGCGCAGCGGCGTAGCGAGGGGGGCATGCGGTTCACGGTTGGCCCGTCGGGCAGGGGTCGTCGATGTCGAAGTTGCACGAGAGGATGCGGAAGGAGGCGTAGCCCGGGGTGTTCACGCCGAAGGCCGGGTTCTCCTCGTCCCATTCGTCCGTCACGCCCCACAGGACGTAGGTGAGGGCCGTGGTGTCCGGCTCGAAGCCCGTATCCCGGAAGGGCGTCACCTCCTCGGCCCCCTCCGGCGTCACCCCGATGGTCACGGGCGAGGCGATGGACGGGGGCTGCCCCTCCGGCACGAGGACGTGCCAGATGAGGTTGGTGAACCCGCCCGCCGGGCCCTCCCGGAGGGCGAGGCGGCGGAAGCGGAGGCCCTCCGGCGCCCACCGCACGACGAAGCGCTCGCCGGTCAGCCGCTCGTCGCGCTCGATCTCGAAGACGGGGTCGAGCCCACCGCCGTTCTGGCCACGGAGGAGCAGCCGCAGGGTGAGCGTCGTATCGGCGAAGGTGCCGGCCTCCATGCGGGTGGAGTCGAGGGCGGCGTCGAGCGCGGACCGCTCGGCGAGCCAGAACGTGTAGGTCTCGCCGTCGGTCAGGCGGTCCTGCGGCGTACCGCCGTAGCTCGTGACGAGCGCGTCGTCCGATCCCCCTTCGAGGCCGACGAACGAGCTGATGCTGTTGTCCGGGGCCGTCCGGATCCACACGAGCGTGGAGTCGAGCGCGGCCCGCGTCCCCCGGTTGACGCCGACGGCCGCGACGCGCCCGCCGACCCACTGGATCTCCGGCGTGAAGCTCTGGGTGACGCGGAGGAGGTCGAGGGGGCGCCCTCCCTCGTAGGGGGCCAGCGGGTTCGTGTCCTCCGAGCACCCCGCGACGGCCAGCACCGCGCCCGCGAGGAGGGCCGTCAGACCGAGAGCGCGGACGAGGCGCCGCGAACGGGACCGGAGGCCACCGGCCTCCCTTCGAGGAATCGGGGAAGAAAGGGCTTCCATCGGTCGAACGAGGCCCGGCTCACGCGGCGAAGGTTCGGAGCGCGTTCGGGCACTGGGGGCGGCGGGCGTCCCCTTCACGGGAGTCAGGGGGCGCTACGGGGTGCTCTAAGAAAACGCCCCGCCCACCTCCCGCGCAATCGTTTGCGCAAAAAAATCTGCGGCCCCCACCCCCCTGCTCCGAGCACGTCACGGCGCCGCGTCCACCCGCTCCCCCGCAGGCGCCGGCCGCACGACGGCCACCGACTCCCGCACGACGAGCCGGGGCCGGAGCACGATCCGCCGCGCCTCGCGCGCGCCGCCGTCGAACTGCTCCACGAGGAGCTTCACGGCCAGCTCCCCCATCATCTCCCGCGGCTGCCGCACGGCCGTGAGCGGGCACCGGAGGTGGGGCGCGAAGTCGAAGTCGTCGAAGGAGAGGACCGAGACGTCGTCGGGGATCGCGACGCCCTCTTCGGCCAGGGCGTCGAGGACGCCGAGCGTGATGAGGTCGCTCGTGGCGAAGAGGGCCGTGGGAGGGTGCTCCCGCTGGAGGAGCAGCTTCGTCTCGACGTACCCGTTCTGCTGGCGGAAGTCGCCCCCCACGACGAGCGCCTCGTCGACGGGGACGCCGTGGGCGGCGAGCGCGTCGTGGTAGCCGCGCACGCGCGCCGTGTTGGTGGAGGTGCCGGGGAGGCCCTGGATCATGGCGATGCGCCGGTGCCCCGCCGCGAGGAGGTGCTCGGTGGCCTCGTAGGCCCCCCGGTAGTTGTCCACCTCGACGCTGGGCACGTCGAGGCCGTCGCCGCAGCGGTCCACGAGCACGAGGGGCACCCCCGTCTCGAGCCAGTCCTCGAAGTGGTCGTAGCGCTGGCCCACGGGCAGCGCGATGAGCCCGTCGACGCGCTTGCGGTGGAGCAGGCTCACCTGCTCAACCTCGAGGTCGAGGCTCTCGTCGGTGTTGCAGACGACGAGGCTGTACCCGTGCCCGTGCGCGGCGCTCTGGATGCGCTTGACGATGTGGGCGAAGAAGGGGTTCGAGAGGTCGGGCGCCACGACCCCGAGGGTGTTCGTCTTCCGGAGGCGGAGGCCGCGGGCGAGGTGGTTGACCCGGTAGCTCAGGGCCTCGGCCGCCGCGCGCACCGCCTGCTCGGTCTCCGGGCTGATGCGGAACTTCGCCGCCTGCCCCGTGAGCACGCGCGACGCCGTGGATACGGAGACGCCGGCCTGCACGGCTACGTCGTTGAGCGTTACGGCCATCGGGCTGGGAGGGGGGGAGAGGGAGAAAGGGGGAAAGGGGGAATGGGAGAACGCCGCCGTCTGCCCCCTCTCTCCCTCTCTCTCATTCGCCCTCTCTCTTTAGGCATCGGCGACCTCGGGGAGCCGCCGGATGCGGGGGTCGGTGAAGACGTCGAACTCGTCGCGGCTCGTGCTCGAGAACTCGCTCACGACGGCGCCCTCGTCGCCGGCCTGGAACCAGTGGAGCGTGTTCGGCGGGATGGTGTACTGGTCGCCGGGGTGGAGCTCGACCTCGTGGAAGACGGTGTAGTGGGCCTCGTCGCCGGCCGGCACGCGTGCCTTCGGCGAGGCCGCCGGCGCGCCCTCGACGTAGAGCCATACGACGCCGCGGCGGCACCGGAACGTCTCCCGCTTGCCGGGGTCGTCGCCGACGGGGGGGTGCCGGTGCTCGGGGCACGTCTGGCGCGGGAAGAGGACGAGTTCCTTGGCGCAGTAGCGGTCGTTGTTCTCGTAGACGACGAGCTCGAGCCCGGTGCGGTCGAGGTCGCCGAGGCCGAAGTCGGCCACCTCGATCGTCGCGCGCTCAGCGTCGGTGAGGGCGATGCCGGCCTCGGCCAACGCCTCGGCGGCGCGGGCGCGGGCCTGTTCGAGTTGACTGCGCGTCAGCATGGGGGTGGGGGTTGGTGAGCGTGGGAACGTAGGAACGCAGGCTTGCTCCTGCTTACGCTCCCACGCTCCCACGCTCCTACGTTCATGCGCTCATCGGACCCGCCGGCCGTCCACGAGGAACGGCTCGGCCAGCCCCTTCAGCGAGCCGTCGGGTTCGAGCACGGGCTCGGGCGAGTACTGGAGGGCGTAGGCCCGCCGCATCCGGTCGGTCTGGTTGGCGCCGGAGCGGTGGAACACGGTGCTGGAGAAGACGACGACGGAGCCGGCGGGGCAGACGGCGGGGATGCCGGGCTCGGGGCCGAAGTACCCCTCGCGGTCCCCGTTCTCCATCACCCTGTGCTCGATGCGCTCGCGCGTGCCTGCGAGGCCGTATGGGAGGAGGTACACCGTCCCGTTCTCCTCGCTGACGTCGTCGAGGGGCACCCAGCAGTTGACGTACGGCTTGTGGGGCCCGTCGCAGTAGCCGGAGTCCTGGTGCCACCCGAAGGCGGCCCCCTTCTTGTCCGTGCCCTTGACGACGAACTGCTCCCAGAACAGGTACGCCGTGTCGCCGATGGTGGCGCGGCAGATCTCCGCCAGGAGGTCGTTGAAGATGAACGCCCCGAGCTCGGGGCGGTCCCTGTAGGCGAGGAACACGAAGTAGCGGCTGTTGCGCCGGCTGAGGTTGAGGGTGTCCGTGCCGAGCCGGTCCATCTCGGCGTCCTGCGCCGCGATGAGCTGGGCGCACTCGCGCCGGACCATCTCGAGCTCGTCCTCGGGGATGACGCCTTCGAGGATGAAGAACCCGTCTTCCTGGTACTTCCGCTTGTGCTCGTCGGTGACGACGGGGGTGGCTTGTGCGATCATGACAGTGGGCTGCCTGGGGCAAGGGTGGAATGGGGGACGGATGGGGCTGGAGCCGCGCGGCTAGCACCGCGACAGCTTCGTGAGCCGCCCGCCGACGATCCACTCGACGACGTAGAGGTTGCCGGCGGCGTCGGCGGCGGTGGCGTGAGGGCTGTTGAACCGGCCGTCGCGGATCTGCTCCGGGGCGACCTCGGGCCAGCCGGGGAGCGCGCACGCCGCCTCGTTCCGGCCCAGGTAACCGACGAGGCGGTCGTCGGCGTCGAGGAAGGTGAGGCGGGCGCAGAGCTCCGGGACTACGAGACCGTCACCGTAGCGGACGCCGGTGCAGGGGCATTCGAGCACGCCCTCTCCCACGGTCCGCTTGTGGGTGCCGTCGAGGTCGTAGACCTGGAGGCGGCGGTTGCCGCGGTCGGCCACGTAGAGCTCGGGCTCGGCGCGGCGGGTGTCGACCCAGACGGCATGGGGGCAGTCGAACCGGCCGGCGCCCTCCTCGCCGCTGAGGCTCATGCGGTAGCGGCCGTCCGCGTCGTAGCGGTGGACGAGGCTCATCCCGTACCCGTCGGCCACCCACACGTCGCCGCTGCCGCCGTGGCGCCGCTCGTGGACGGCGACCCACGTCGGTGCGTAGCGGCCGGCGCGGTAGGCCGGGAGGTCCGGCGGGTCGAGCGCGAGGACGGTCTCGCCGTCGAGCGTGAGCTTGGCGACTTCGCCGGAGTGCTCGTCGGTGACCCAGAGGAGCTCCCGGCCGTCCTCCTCGACGAGGGTGAGGCCGTGCGCGCCAGCGAACCGGTCGCCCCAGGTGCTGGACGGCGTGCCGTCCGGCTCCAGCACGACGACGGCGGGGTCGGCCTGCCGGAAGACGACGACGCGGCCGTCGGCCGTGACGGCGACGCCGTGCGTGCGGCCGTTCGCGCGCGTGCCGGGGGAATCGGGGAGCCGGCCCCACCCGGCAACCCACTGGAAGGCGTTGTTCGCTACGGCGAGGTCCATGCGCGCGTCCGGCTGCGCAAACGTTTGCGCTCTGCCGGCAACCTACAGCGAATCCCCCCACCGGTCAAGGGCCGCACGTGCGGCGCGCGCGAATCGGCCTTGCCTTCACCCGGTGGCGTCGCCAACTTCCGACGCCCCGCCGGCACGCACCTCCACGCCACGGGGCCGTCCCCGTCGATTCCCCCGGCAACATGGACGCGCTCGCGCTCCTCCTCCACCAGCTCGACACCGCCTACGACCACGAGGCCTGGCACGGGCCGACGCTGAAGGGCGCCCTCCGCGGCGTCGACGAGGCGCTGGCGTCGTGGCGGCCCGCGGAGGACCGGCACACGATCTGGGAGCTCGCGGTCCACTGCGCCTACTGGAAGTACGCCGTCCGCCGCCGGATCGCCGGTGAGAAGCGGGGCTCGTTCGCGCTGGAGGGGGCGAACTGGTTCCGGCGACCGGACGGTGCAGCGCGGTGGGACGCCGAGCGGAAGCTGCTCGGCGCCGAGCACGCCGCCCTCCGCGCGGCCGTCGCCGGGCTCGAACCCGCCGCGCTCTCTCGGACCCCCGAGGGGAGCAAGCACACGCTGGCCCAGCTCATCGCGGGCATCGCCGCGCACGACCTCTATCACGCCGGACAGATCCAGCTCATGAAGCGCCTCGCGGGCGAGCACGCCCTCGCGGCCTACCAGTGAGCCCTTCCGGGGCACGTGGACCCTCTACGGCCGCGCGGTCGTCCAAGGCCCGTCCAGCCAGCGACCCGCCATGCGACCACTCGTCCCCTTCCTCGCGCTCCTCGCCCTCCCCGCCTGCTCCGCCCCCCGCCCCGGCGGCGACGGCGACGTGGCCTGCACCCTCGAGTTCCGCACCTACACCGTACAGGTCGTGGACGAGGCAGACCAGCCCGTCGGCGGCCTCACCCCCACCGTCCGCAACCTCCGCACCGGCGAGGTCCTCGACCTGAGGGACACCGGCGACGTCCTCGCCGGGGGCGAGGGCCGCTACCTCGTCGTCACCGACGCACAGCTGGAGCAGCTGAGCGCGCGCGGCGACAGCCTCCACTTCCGCGCTACGGGCGACGGGCTGGTGGCCGAAGCAGAGTTCGTGTTCTCGGGAGGCCCGTGCCACGTCGAGAAGGAGAGCGGGCCGGAGCAGATCGTGGCGCGGCCGGAGGGTGACTAAACCGGCCCGGCCGGCGGCCGATACCCCGCCCGGTCCCCCTGCCCGCCCGCCCCGATGCGTCGCCTCCTGCCCCTCGCCGCGCTGCTCCTAGCCGTTCCCGCGCTCGCCCAGCCGCAGGTCTACCGGTCCGGGCTCGTCGTCACGTTGCCGGAGGGGTGGGCCGGGCCGGCGGAGGTGGACGAGAGCGGGCTGCCGGGGCTAGCCTCGTACCGGTTCGAGAACCGGAGCGACTCGAGCGCGCTGCGCGGCGCCGTCCTCCACGTCGAGCGGCTGACGGGGCTGAACCCGGTGATGCGGGAGCGGTGGCAGCAGGGCCGCGTGCCCTACGGCTATCACGGCGCCCGCCCCGTGGCGCCGCTCTCGGCCTCCCCGCTGCCCGGCGCCGTCGGCTTCCGCACCGAGCGGGAGGGGATGGTGGGGCACGTCTACTTCCTCGTTCGCGGGCCGGTGTACTGGGCTATCCAGGTGGAGGCCCCGGAGGCCGTCTTCACCCCACACGAGGCCGTCCTCCTCGACCTCGTGCGCACGCTGGGCCTAGAAGTGGCCAACAGCACGGGGGGCGAATAGACGAGGGGCAGGCCGTCAGGGCCCGCCCCTCTCACACGCTCGGCGCCGGAGCCCCGCGCCGTCAGTTGCTGCAGATGGACTTGAGGATGCGGCGGCGCTCGCCGAGGCGGTCCATCCACTCGTCCTCGTCCACCTCGTCGTCGCCGCAGAAGTAGTCCCAGTGCTCGACGGTGTCCTCGTTGACGACGACGGGCGTGCTGAGGTGGGCGATGCGCTTGAGGGTGGGCTGGAGGCCCATCTGGTGGACGAACGTGATCCGGCAATCGCCCGCCTCGACCTGGCGGACGCTGAGCCAGTTGTCGCCGCAGACGTGGCAGGTGAAGAAGCGGGCCTCCTGCTCGTCCAGGAGGTCCATCTCCTCGGCGTCGTCGGGCTGCAGCTCCATCGGGAGCATGGAGAAGGAGCCGCAGGCTTTGCACTGGAGGCGTTCCATCGTCGGGGCGGGTTTCGTCGTCGCTGCGAGGGTAGAACGGAGCGGCGCGGGCGGGGTTGCCCCTCCCCCCCATCTTCACCCGTCGGGGGGCGATCTTTGGAAGGTACGCGCACCCCCGCTGCCGCCCAAACGCATCCGGGGCCGGAGCCGCTCAGGGGGGATGGCTGTAGAAGGGCGACGCCGCCTCACCCCGCGCCCACCCTCCCCCGATGCCCGAGCTGACGCGCCCCCGCGCCCTCGCCCGGCGCCTCGCCGCCGGGCGGTACGCCGACCTCCGCGAGCGCCTCGGCGCCCACGTCCCCTACCTCTCGGAGCTCCACACGCCCGAGGGGCCGCCGGACGTGACCGGCCCCGGCGGCCGCTTCCGCGTCGCCACCTACAACGTCCACCGCTGGGCGGGCGTCCGCGGCGGGCGGTTCTACGACCCCGCCCGCGCCGCCGCCGTCGTCGACGAGCTCGACGCCGACGTCATCGCGCTGCAGGAGGCGCTCCGCCCGTTCGAGGGCGACGACCCGCTGGCCGCCCTCGCCGACCGCCTCGGCTTCTACCTCGCCTTCGTGTGCACGCGGCTCCACCGGCGCGGCGAGCTCGGAAACGCCGTCCTCGCCCGCTGGCCCATCACGGCCGCCTTCGCCATCAACCTCACGTTCGGGCGGATCGAGCAGCGCTCCGCCATCGCCGTCCAGCTCCACGGCCAGAAGGGCCCCGTCACCGTCGCCGCCACCCACCTCTCGCTCGTGGACCGGACGCGGACGCGGCAGGTGCAGACGCTCCTCTCGCACCCCCAGATCGCCACCGGCCCCGTCGTCCTCCTCGGCGACATGAACGCGTGGCGGCAGAGGGGGCGAGCGGCGCAGAGCCTGGACCGCGAGTTCCTGAGGCGCCACCACAACGAGGCGTGGCCGGCGAGCTGGCCGACGGTCCGCCCCGTCCTCGCGCTCGACCGCGCATACGTCCGCGGCGCCAACCTCGTGGGGCTCCGCGCGCACGAGTCCGCCACCGCTCGGAGAGGCTCGGACCACCTCCCCGTCTACGGGACGGTCGTCCTCGACGACGCGTGAGCACGCCGGCCCGACTTCCGGGAAGCTTCGCTTGGCGAGGCCGGGGGGCGTATTCAACTTCGGAGGGCCGTCTCACCCCGCCAACACCCCCATGCCCACCCGTTCGCCCTCCCGCCGTGAGCTCGTGCGCACCGACCACGCGCCGGCCGCCATCGGCCCCTACAGCCAGGGCGTCCTCGTCGGCGACGTGCTCTACTGCTCGGGCCAGATCGCGCTCGACCCCGCGACGGGGCGGCTCGTGGAGGGGGAGATCGAGGACGAGGCGGTGCGGGTGCTCGAGAACCTCGGCGCCGTGCTCCGCGCGGCCGGGATGAGCTACGAGCACGTCGTCCGGTGCACGGTCTACCTCACGCGGCTCGACGACTACGCCCCCGTCAACGAGGTCTACGCCCGGTACTTCAGCGAATCGCCGCCGGCGCGCGACGCGATGCAGGTGGCGGCGCTCCCGCGCGGCGCCCGCGTCGAGATCTCCTGCGTCGCCGTCCGCTGAGGCCCTCCGGCCGCCGCGGCTCAGAAGCCCTCGACGGCCACCTCCACGTCGAAGCGGACCTCGATGCGGTAGGTGCCGTCCGGGATGCCCTCGTCGGCGGAAACGTCCAGGAAAGCGTCGAAGGTACCCGCCGTGACGATGGGGGCGATGTCCTCGGAGGAGACGTCGAGGTCGACCTCGTTCAGCATCGAGGTCCCGCCGCTGACGTCCTCCGCGCTCGCCACCTCGACGGACGTTCCGCCGCCGCTGAGGCGGAGGGCGACGTCGTCGAGGAAGCCGATGTTCACGCCGGTAGGGGCCTGGAGGATGCGGACCTCCGCCTCACCCGACTCCAGCCGCACGCGGGCCACCTCCTCCGGACCGAACCCCTGATCCCGGATATCGTCGAGGATGTTCGCGCTGCCGTCGGCCGCGACCGTCAGCGTCGTGCCCGCCACCTGGTCGCCGGTGAAGGCGAAGGTGAAGTTGATGCCCCTGACGGGAAACGTGAACAGGTTGGTGTCGGCCTCGTCGCATCCGGCCACGAGGAGGGGCAGCAGCGCGAGGGGGAGGAAACGAAGCGGACGGGGACGCATCGGGGACGGGGCTGTGTGAGCGGCCGAAGGTACGACGAGAGACAGGGGGCAGAGGACGGAGGGCAGGGGAACTTCTCCCGAGTAGCCGTTCACCACGGACCA
>DATGQT010000272.1:0-3559 GCA_035304085.1 Rubricoccaceae bacterium | reverse complement strand
GAGTGAGCACCCGCCCCGCCGTGTTTACGGGATATCCGGCGGCGCCACGGGAGCTTCACGGCCCGGCGGGGGTACCCGGCCCGTATCTTCCGCGTCCCTCTCGCCCGAACGCCTCTGCGCCTGATGCTACGCACCGATGCCCTCTCCGTCGCCAGCCTCCTTGCGCCTGAGCGCGTACAGGTCGGGCTCCCGGCCCAGAGCAAGGAGGCAGTGATCGAGGCCGTGATCGAGCAGCTCGGCGGCGCCCCCGCCGTGCGCGACCTCGGCCGCGTCCGCGACGCCGTCTTCGCCCGCGAGGCCGTGATGTCGACGGGGGTGGGGAAGGGGCTCGCCCTCCCGCACGCCCGCACGGACGCCGTCTCCGACACCGTCGCCGCCTTCGCCGTGACGGCCGGGCCGGTGGACTACGGCGCGCTCGACGGGCAGCCCGTCCGCCTCGTCTTCCTCCTCGTCGGCCCCGAGGGGGAGCGGAGCACGCACGTCCGCCTCCTCAGCCGGATCTCGCGCCTGATGAACCGCGACGCCTTCCGCGCCCGCCTCCTCCAGGCGCGCGACGCCGAGGCCGTCCTCGCCGCCTTCCGCGAGGGCGAGGAGGAGATCGGCTGATTGCGGAGTGCGGATTTGGGATTGCGGAATGACCGGCTCCTGAAATCCGCATTCCGCACTCCGCATTCCGAAATCCTATGTTCCAGTCCGTCCGTGGCACCTTCGACGTGCTCCCCGACGCCCAGGAGTCGGGGGGGCAGTTCGTGCCCGGCAGCGCGGCGTGGTGCGAGGCCGAGGGCGTCGTGCGCGCGGTGATGTCGCGGTTCGGGTTCGAGGAGATCCGCACGCCAGTCCTGGAGCCCCTCGGCCTCATCGCGCGCGGGGTCGGGCAGACGACGGACATCGTGCAGAAGGAGATGTTCGTCGTGCCGCGCGAGGACGAGGACTACGTGCTCCGTCCCGAGGTGACGGCGCCTGTGATGCGGGCCTACCTCGAGCACCACCTCGACCAGCGCGGCGGCACGCAGCGCCTGTTCTACATCGGCCCCTGCTTCCGCGCCGAGCGCCCGCAGAAGGGGCGGTTCCGGCAGTTCCACCAGTTCGGCGTCGAGCTCCTCGGCAGCGGCGCCCCGGCGGCCGACGCCGAGGGGCTCGCCTGCCTCGTCGCCGTCTACGACGCCTTCGGCCTCACCGGGACGCGTCTCCGCCTCAACTCGCTGGGCGGCGCCGCGGCGCGCGCGGCCTACCGCGACGCCCTCCGCGCCTACTTCGCCCCCCACCGCGCTCGCCTCTCCGAGACGAGCCGGCAGCGCCTCGACGCCAACCCCCTCCGCATCCTCGACACCAAGGAGGAGCACGAGCGCGCCCTCCTCGAAGACGCCCCCCGCCTCGCCGACTTCCTCGACGGCGCCGACCGGGCTCACTTCGACGCCGTGAAGGGGCTCCTCGCCGACCTCGGCGTCCCGTACGTCGAGGACCCCCTGCTCGTGCGCGGGATAGACTACTACACCGGCCTCGTGTTCGAGCTCGAGAGCGACGCGCTCGGGGCGCAGAGCGCGCTCGCGGCCGGGGGCCGCTACGACGGGCTGGCCGAGATGGTGGGGGGGAGGCAGGCCGTGCCGGCGATGGGCTGGGCCGCCGGCTTCGAGCGGCTGTTCCTCGCGCTCCAGGCCGCCGGACACGCCTTCGCCGAGGCGCCGCGGCCCGACGCCTTCCTCGTCGCCCTCGGCGAGGAGGCGCAGCGGTGGGCCTTCCGGGAGGCGCAGCGGCTCCGCGCCGCCGGCTTCACGGTCCTCTTCGACCTCCAGGGCCGCTCGATGAAGGCGCAGATGAAGGAGGCCAACCGTCAGCGCGCCCGCCACGCCGTGATCGTCGGCTCCGAAGAACTCGCCGCCCGCACCGCCACCGTGCGCGACCTCGACACGAGCGAGCAGCGGCAGGTACCTTTCGACGCGCTCGCCGAGGCGTTGGGGGAGTAAAGGGCCCCCTTTCGTCGTTCGTCCTTCGTCCTTCGTCGTTCGGGATGTACCCCCGCCTCACCGACCTCTTCCGGGACCTCTTCGGGATCGACCTCCCGCTCCCGCTCTACTCGTTCGGCCTCATGGTCGCCATCGCTATCGTCACGGCGACGGCGCTGACGAAGCGGGAGTTCGACCGGATGCACCGGGCCGGCCAGCTCCCGGCCGTGACGGCGAAGGAGCGCGACGAGAAGGGCCGCACGCGCGTCGTGAAGGCGAGCCCGTCGGCGCTGGTGTGGACGCTGATGCTGATGGCGGCGGGGTTCGGCATCGCCGGCTCCAAGCTCTTCCACGTCATCGACTACTGGGAGGAGTTCGTCCGGAACCCGCTCGGGATGCTCCTCAGCCCCGCCGGGCTCACGTTCTACGGCGGCCTCATCTGCGCCGGCGTCGCCATCGCGTGGTACGTCCGCCGCAAGGGCCTCTCGGTCCCGCGCGTGGCCGACGCCGCCGCGCCCGGCCTCATGCTCGCCTACGGCATCGGCCGCCTCGGCTGCTACCTCTCCGGCGACGGCGACTGGGGCACCTGCTCCTCCCTCGACGACAAGCCCGCCTGGATCCCGGGCTTCCTCTGGAGCGAGACGTTCCCCCGCAACATCCTCGGCGTGGACCCCGTCGCCTTCAACGCCGCCGAGCGGGGGGAGGTGTGCACGCTCCCGAACCCCACGGGCGTCTACCCGACGATGCTCTACGAGTTCATCCTGTGCGGACTCCTCTTCGGCGCGCTTTGGCTGGTGCGGAAGCACCCGTTCCGGGCGGGGTGGCTCTTCTCGCTCTACCTCGTCCTCAACGGGCTGGAGCGGTTCACCATCGAGATGATCCGGGTCAACCCCGTCGCCGCCTTCGGGCTGTCGCAGGCGCAGCTCATCGCGCTCGGCCTCGTCGCCGCCGGCCTCGTCGGACTCGCCCTCACGTCGCGGCGGGCCGTCCCGCCCGCCGAGGCGGGCGCCGTTTCGGCCCCCGCGCCTGCCGCCGCGTGATGCGCCGCTACCCCGACCTCCGCGCCCTCCTCGACCGCGCTCACGACGCGCTCGACGGGTGGGAGGCGTCGTTCGGGCCGTTCGAGCGGCACCCGAGCCTGGCGGTGGACGAGGAGCGGCTGGCCGAGGCGCTCGACCGCTACCTCGCCCGCCTCACCGCTCCGCCGGGCGACACCGGCGGCAACTACCCGTTCTTCCACCCCCGCTACGCGGGCCAGATGCTGAAGCCGCCGCACCCGGTGGCCGTCGCCGCCTACGCCGCGGCCCTCCGCGTCAACCCGAACAACCACGCCCTCGACGGCGGCCCGCCGACGGGGCAGATGGAGAAGGAGGTCGTCGCCGAGCTCGCGGGGATGTTCGGGCTCCCCGCCGAGGCCCTCGGCCACCTCACCGGCGGCGGGACCATCGCGAACCTCGAGGCACTCTGGGTCGCCCGGGAGCTCCACCCCGGCAAGGCCGTCGCCTTCTCCGCCGACGCCCACTACACGCACGCGCGGATGGCGCAGGTGCTGGGGCTGGAGGCCCACGCCGTGCCCGCCACCCCCGAGGGCCGGATCGACCTCGACGCCCTGGAGG
>DATGQT010000271.1:0-2445 GCA_035304085.1 Rubricoccaceae bacterium | reverse complement strand
TTGCCGATGCCGTGCCCGACGAGCTCCGCCTTGGTCCGCCCCGGGGCGAGGGCGTACTGATTCAGCGAGTTCGGGTCGCCTGCGGCCTCGCTGAGGAGATCGAGGAGGATGAACGCGGTGTCCTCGAGGCTGAAGTTGCCGAGGTCGATCTCCGAGGCGAGCCCGATGGTCTCGATCCCCGTCTCCTCGATGGTCCCGCCGATGATGAGGCGGCTGACGCCGGGCGTCCCGAAGGGGTCCGCGTGGTCCCGGCTGTTGAGGAGGACGAGGTCGACGTCGGGGTTGTTCGACGCGTGGCGGAGGTCGTCGAGGAGGTTCTCCCGGAGGGTAGCCATGACGGCGTCGATGACGGCGTCCTCGTCGGCGGCCGTGAGGCCCCAGCGGGGGAGGAACGCCGAGAGCGGGGAGAGCGTGGCGACGGCGTTGCCCTCGTCGAACAGCGCGGCGGCGTCGATGGTGGCGCCGTCGAAGTCGACGAAGATGGTCTGGCGGCCACCCTCGAACGTCTCGATCTGGGGGCGCGTGTTGAGGACCTGGATCCGGTAGGCCCCCTCGCCGTGGGCGACGATGGCGTACGTCCCCGCCACCGGCGCCACGACGACGGCCGTCTTGCCGACGACGGCGTTGTTGCCGGGGTCGAGCTCGGCCGGCGTCGTGAACGGGGCCTCCTCGGGGTGCATGAACGAGATGTCGTAGCGGCTCCGCATCATGAGCGTCCGGTCCGGCCCGTAGACGGCGAGGTCGTACATCGCGTTGTTGGGGGAGGTCAGCGCGAGGACGTCGCCGGCCTGGAGCGCGATGCCGTAGACGTCGGGGTCGGGCTCGGTGAGCGAGACGTCGACGACGTAGGGGCCGGTGGAGCCGACGCCGAAGCCGGAGCCGGGGTCGCGCGGGTTCTGGAGGCCGAACGGCGTCTGGACGGTGGCGGTGTAGCCGTAGACGAAGAGGAGGTAGCGGCCCGGCTGCTCCAGGAAGACGATGGAGGCCGGGTCGGTGTTGGCGCCCGGGACGCTGTCGTCGTTGTAGTCCACCAGCGCGCCGGTCTCGGTGTAGAGCGCGAGCACGGGGTCGAGGCCGCCCTCGGGCGTATCCACCGTCACCTTGAGGTGGCTGTTGGGGGCGCGGACGTCGAGGATGTAGAGGTCGACGTCGCCGGTGGTGGTGCCGTAGACGCCGTCGCCGACGCGGGCGCCGACGACGCGGATGCGCCGGGCGCTGGCGGGGTCGAGCGTGAGCGTCTGCGCGTCCATCTTGCCGGCGGGGCCCTCGGCGATGGCGGCGACCTCGGTGGGGGGCGGGGCGAGGGCCGGGCCGAAGTCGCCGCTCAGCTCGAGGGTGCCGCCGCGACCGGCGCTGGTGATGGCGGGGAGCGCCTCGGCGGTGTCGAAGGCGTTGTTCAGGCCGCGCACGGCGCCCTCCTGCTCGACGTAGCGGAGCGTGACGCCGCCGCGCGTGCGGAAGTCGAAGGCACTGCGGCGGAGGGCGCGGCGGTACGACTCGAGGGCGAGGCGGGCGTTCCAGTATTCGTAGTCCGGCTCGACGCCCGCGGGCAGGAACGCCACGTAGGGGTTGGCCGAGGCCGGCTCCTTGGCGAGGATCTGCTCGGCCGTGAGGCCGAAGAAGCGCGGCTGCGCGAGCGACTTGACGGTGGGCTGCGCGTGGGCGGCCGAGAGCGTCAGGCTCCCGAAGGAGACGCAGGTGAGCCCGAGGAGGGCGAGGAGGGTGGGGCGAGGCATGTGCGTAGAGCGGTGGAGGAGCGACCGGGCCGCCTGCAATTCCCGCTGCGGTGACGGCTCGATCCGACCCCTTAACGGGGCGACGGCCGGAAACTTATGTCGCCCCGTTTTACCGTCCTACAGGGCGCGATACGAAGAAACGCCCCGGCGGCCGTCCCGCCGGGGCGTTCATCGCGGCCCGACCGTCTCTGGGGCGCAGCGCGGCGGGTCCCTGCCGTTGCTAATGCGAGCCGCCCGTCTCGCTCGGGACGGGGAAGCCGCGGTCGCGCATGAGCGCGTCGATGCGGGCGTCGCGCCCGCGGAAGGCGCGGTAGGCCTCGGCGGGGTCCACGGAGTTGCGCGGGGCGAAGAGGTGCTCGACGAGCCGCGCCGCGAGGTCGCGGTCGTAGAAGCCGCCGGGCGCCTCGGCGAACGCCTCGGCGGCGTCGGCCGTGAGCACGTCGGCCCAGAGGTAGCCGTAGTAGCCGGCGGCGTAGCTCTCGCCCGAGAAGATGTGGCCGAAGTGGGGCGAGCGGTGGCGCATGACGATCTCGTCGGGCATGCCGAGGCGGGCGAGCGTCTCGCGCTCGAACGCGTCGGGGTCGAGGCCGGCCGGGTCCGTCGTGTGGAAGGCCATGTCCATCAGCGCCGAGGCGAGGTACTCCGTCGTGGCGAACCCCTCGTTGAAGGTCTTGGCGCGGCGGATCTTCTCGACGAGGGCGTCCGGGAT
>DATGQT010000270.1:0-3944 GCA_035304085.1 Rubricoccaceae bacterium | reverse complement strand
GAGGCCCTGTTCACCGACTACACCCTCCGCACGGTCGCCCTCGGCGCGGCCGTGCTCGGCGTCGTGAGCGGCTCGCTCGGGACGTTCGCCGTGCTCCGCGGGCAGAGCCTCCTCGGCGACGCCATCAGCCACGCGGCCCTCCCCGGCATCGCGCTCGCCTTCCTCCTCACCGGCAGCAAGGCCCCGCTCGTGCTCGTCCTCGGGGCGGGCGCGGCCGGCTGGCTCGGCACCCTCGCCGTCATGCACGTCACCGGCCGCAGCCGCGTCCCCTTCGACGCCGCCCTCGGCCTCGTCCTCTCCGTCTTCTTCGGGCTCGGGCTCGTGCTCCTCACCTACATCCAGCACCTGGAGGGCGTGAACCAGGCGGGGCTCGACAAATTCCTCTTCGGCCAGGCGGCCGCCCTCGTCACCGCCGACGTCGTCGTGATGGCGGCGCTCGGCGGCGTGGCGCTCCTCGTGATGGGGCTGTTCTGGAAGGAGCTCAAGCTGCTCCTGTTCGACCCCGACTTCGGCGCCGCCCTCGGCTTCCCCGTCCGCCGCCTCGACGTGCTGCTGACGACGCTCCTCGTCGTCGCCATCGTGATCGGGCTGCAGACGGTGGGGGTCGTGCTGATGAGCGCGATCCTGATCGCCCCGGCGGCGGCGGCGCGGCAGTGGACGGACCGCCTCGGCGGTGTCGTGGCGCTCGCGGCCGGGTTCGGCGCCCTGAGCGGCGCGGCCGGTGCCGTCCTCAGCGCGACGACGGCGCGGCTGCCGACGGGCCCCACCATCGTGCTGTGCGCGACGGCCCTCGTCGTCTTGAGCCTGATGCTGGCGCCGGGGCGCGGCCTCCTCGCCGCCGCGTGGCGCCGGCGCCGCCACCGCCGCGACCTCCGCGTCGTGGGCGTGCTCGAAGACCTCTACACCCTCGCCCTCCAGCACGCCGACCCCCACCACCCCCACACCGTCGCCACCCTCCGCACGATGACGCTCCGGCCGGAGAGCGTCGAGGAGAGCCTGAAGGCGCTCGAACGGCGCGGCTGGGTGGCGCAGGCCGGCGCCGACGCCTGGGCGCTCACGCCGGAGGGGCTGGAAGTGGCGCGGCGGTACGGCAGAGAGGGCGGAGAGGATGGGGGGAAAGGAGGGGGTGGAGGGGGGATCAGAACCGGTAGCCCCTGATGGTGAAGCATTACAAGGAGCTCGGAATCCACAGGCTGAGCGTCGAGGTGCGGAAGCGCGTCTTCGCGTTGTCGAAGGCGTGGCCGAAGGAGGAGGCGTACAGCCTGACGAGCCAGATCCGTCGCTCCTCGCGGTCGGTCGGCGCGTGCCTGGCGGAAGCGTGGGCGAAGCGGCGGTACGAGCGGCACTTCGTGAGCAAGCTGACGGACGCGCTGGCGGAGGCGGAGGAGACGGTGGAGTGGCTGGACGTGGCGCTGGAGTGCACCTACCTCGACGAGGGCGAGCACGAGGCGCTCGCCGCGCGGTGCCGCCAGATCGCCGGCGGTCTCGTCCGGATGATGCGGGAGCCGGAGCGGTGGTGTGGCCCCGCCGCGCTCACCCGAGAAGAATCCGAGTCGTACGATTCGCTCTAACCCCTCCATCCTCTCCACCCATCCCACCCCCTCCACCCCTTCCCCGTGACCCCCCAGCAGCTCGAGATCCAGCTCATCGCCGCCGTGACGGCCGCGGCGTGCGCGCTCGTCGGGGCGTTCCTCGTGCTCCGGCGCGCGGCCATGCTGTCGGACGCCATCAGCCACGCGATCCTGCCGGGCATCGTCGTCGCCTTCTTCGTGACGGAGAACCTCGCCTCGCCGCTGCTGCTGCTGGCGGCGGCGGCGACGGGCGTGGTGTCCGTCGCGCTCATCGAGGCCCTCGGCAACACCCGCCTCGTCAAGGGCGACGCCGCCATCGGGCTCGTCTTCCCGGCGCTGTTCTCCGTCGGCGTCATCCTCATCGCGCGCTACGCCTCCGGCGTCCACCTCGACACCGACGCCGTCCTCCTCGGCGACCCGGCCTTCGCGTGGATCGAGCGGTTCGCGGTGGGGGGGCGCGACCTCGGTCCGCAGGCGCTCTGGACGATGGGCGCGATCCTCGTCGCCGTCCTCGCCTTCGTGGGGCTGTTCTACAAGGAGCTGAAGCTCGCGACGTTCGACGCAGCGCTGGCCGCGGCGCTCGGGTTCGCGCCGAAGGCGCTCCACTACGCCCTGATGAGCCTCGTCTCCGTGACGGCTGTAGGCGCCTTCGACGTCGTCGGGTCCATCCTCGTCGTGGCGCTGATGGTGGCGCCGGCGGCGGCGGCGTACCTGCTGACGGACCGGCTGCCGTGGCTCCTCGGCCTCTCGGTGCTCCTCGGCGTGCTCGCCGCCGTGAGCGGCTACTGGCTCGCCCACGTCCTCGACGCCTCCATCGCGGGGGCGATGGCGACGATGGCCGGCGTCCTCTTCGCGGCGGCGTTCCTGTTCGCGCCGGAGCGGGGGCTCGTGGCGCAGGCGCGGCGCCGGGCGAACCAGCGGCGCGCGTTCGCGCGGCGGATGCTGCTCGTCCACCTCCTCCACCACGAGCACACGCCGGAGGCCGAGCGGGAGTGCCGCGTGGCGCACCTCCAGGAGCACCTCCGCTGGGCGCCCGACTTCGCCGAGGCGGCCGTCCGCTACGCCGAGCGCACCGGCGCCGTCCGCCGCGCGGGCGACCGCCTCGCGCTCACGCCCGCCGGCCGGACGGCCGCGCAGGAGGCGATGGTGGAGTGAGGGGATCGGGTGATTTGCTGATCGGGTCAGCGGGTCATCGATCGCTTCCCCGATGATCCGATCCTCTCACTCCGCGTCGATGAGCACCTCGACGCCGGGCTGCGGTACGATGTGGATGCGGACGAGGTCGTGGCCCTCCCGGCTGAGGTAGAGGCGCGGCAACGCGTCGGAGCCCGGCCGCGTCGGCTCGACCACCCACACGTCCACCGGCGCCTTCCCCCCGCGGGCGAGCTTCTCCCCGCCGACGACGCGGACGGTGTACTCGGCGAGGCCGCCGGCTTCGTACTCGTAGGCGGGCACGGTGACGGCGTAGCCGTCCGCGAGAGGGAGGGCGGCGGCGATCTCGCCGAGGAAGGCGGAGTCGTAGATCGGCCCGTCCACCGTCATCTCGAACGCCTCGGCCTCGCCGCCGGCCGGCTGGTGCTCGCCCGTCAGGACGCCGTCGGCGACGTCGAAGCGGAGGGTGCGCTGGGGGTTCTGCGAGCGGTGGGAGCGGGCGGCGAGCGACGGCCACGCGGCCCGCGTGGTGTCGGCGAACTTGTTGCCCATCATCGCCATCTCGGTGACGATGGTGATCTCGCCGGCCGCCTCGTCCACGGTGCGCGTGCGCACGACGGAGCCGATCTCCTGGCGCATGTCGCCCTGGACGACGGTGACGGTGTAGGTCGTGGTGTCAGGCGCGAGGTAGGAGAGGTCGAGGAGGTCCGAGCCGGGCGTGACGACGGGGACGTCCCCGCGGGCGGGATCTTCGACCTGCGCCGCGGCAGGGAGGGCGACGAGGAGGGCGAGGGTGAGGAGGGGCGTGCGCATGAGGCGGTGGGCTGGTGAGGACACGGATGATAGGCGCGGGCGCCGGTCACAGCTTTCGGGAGGGGGCAAGGTGTTGTTGCGCTAGGTGTAAAGCGTGTTCAGGAATCTTCCCACTAGACGCGTATGGGGGCTGGGCCCTATGTTCGCCCCCGCGTGAGTCCATCGGATACTTCCGAGCGTGCGACAGCGCTCCGAACGATCTCGGTGCGCTCTCGCACGGCCCGTCTCCCGACGCACGCTCCCTCACGGCCCCTCTAGGGTTCGCCCTCCCCAGTCCGAACCGCGCCGCGCCCGGCCTCCCTCTCTCCCTGGGGCCGGGCGTCGGCGTTCAGGTCGAAGGTCGAAGGTCGAAGGTCGAAGGTCGAAGGTCGAAGGTCGAAGGTCGAAGGTCGAAGGTCGAAGGTCGAA
>DATGQT010000269.1:0-21036 GCA_035304085.1 Rubricoccaceae bacterium | reverse complement strand
GACCACGGACCACGGACCACGGACCACGGACCTCAGAACCACAGGAAGTAGATCATCCCCAGCGCCACCGAGCCGTACGTGAGCGAGACGGGGAGCCCGGCGCGGAGGTAGTCCGAGAACTTGTACCCGCCGGCCGACATCACCATGAGGTTGGTCTGGTACCCGATGGGGGTGAGGAAGCTGGCCGAGGCGGCCACGGCCACCGTCACCCCGAACACGACGGGCTCCACGCCCACCTGCGCGGCGGCCTCGATGCCGATGGCGATCATGAGCGCGGCGGCGGCGTTGTTCGTGATGAGCTCCGTCAGCACCATCGTCGCGAGGTAGACGGCGACGACGATGCCGAAGGGGCCGAAGGCGCCGAGCCCGTCCACGACGACGTGAGCGAGGGCGGCGGCGAGGCCCGTCGTCTCGATGGCGCGCCCGATGCCGAGCGCCATCGCGATGACGACGAGGGTCGGGATGTCGAGGGCGCGGCGGGCGTGGCGGGCGCGGAGCACGCGGAAGGCGATCATGGCGACGGCGCCGACGAACGCCGTCGTCTCGATGGGGGCGACGCCCACGGCGGCGAGCGCGACGGCGCCGAGGAGGATGCCGAGGGCGAGGGGGGCCTTGCCGGGCTGCGCCTTCGGCTGCTCCTCCCGCCGCGCGGCGACGAGGTAGAACTCGTCGCGGCGGGCGTTCCACGTCCGGTCGAACCCGTTGCGCGCCTCGACGAGGAGGAGGTCGCCGGGGCGCAGCGGCGTCCGCCCGAGGGGCCCCTGGAGCGTGTCGTCGGCGCGCTGGATGGCGAGGACGACGCCGCCGTAGTGCTCGCGGAACTCGGCCTCGCGGAGCGTCCGCCCGACGAGCGACGACGAGTCGGCCACGACGGCCTCGTAGAGGGGGAGGGTGTCGAGGGCCGGCTCGGCGACGGGCTCGACGGCGGGGACGAGGTCGGGCCGGGCGAGGAGCGCGTCGAGGGCGCGCGCGCTGCCCTGGAACGTCAGCACGTCGCGGGCGCGGAGCGTCGTCTCGGGCGTGGCCTCGAGGATCTCGTCGCCGCGGCGGACGTGGACGAGGAACGCGGTCTCGAGCGCGCGCAGCTTCGCCTCCTCGATGGTCCGGCCGACGAGGGGCGAGCCCTCGGGCACGCGGACCTCGAACAGCGCGCGCCTGAGCCCTTCGGCTGCCGTGACGCTCCGGCCGCCCCCGCCCGGCAGCAGCCGCACCGACACGAACGCGATCACGAGGAGCGCCGCCAGCGCAGCGGGGACCGCCACGGTCGTCTGCGTGAACATCCCGAGCGTCCCCGCCCCCGCCCCCTGCATCAGCCCGGCCACGACGAGGTTCGTGCTCGTCCCCACCAGCGTCGTCACGCCGCCGACGATGGTGGCGTACGAGAGCGGGATCATCAGCTTCGACGGGGGCACGCCGGCGCGCTCGCCCCACGCCCGCACGCGCGGCATCATCATCGCCACGAGCGGGGTGTTGTTGAGGAACGCCGAGAGCACCGCGAGCACGGGGCCCATCCGCAGCGCCACCGCCCCCGGCCGCCCCTGCTTCGGGAAGAGGAACCGGTCGGCGAAGTTGAGCGCGCCGGTGTTCTGGACGCCGGCCGCGAGGACGAACAGGCTCGCGACGGCGATGACGGCGCCGTTGGAGAACCCCGCGAAGGCCTCCTGCGGCGTGAGGATGCCCATCGCCACGAGCGCGCCGACGGCCCCGACCAGGATGAGGTCCGGGCGGGCGACATCGCGCACGAGCGCCGCGAGCATCGCGCCGACGACGGCGAGCGTCGCCCACGCCTGCAGTGACAGGGCCTCCATCAGCGACAAGGGGAGGGGTCGAGGGAGCGGAGACGCCGTTCCCGTACGGCGCCCGGCCCGGGGAGGCCGCGGCGGCGGCCTAGGCCGGGGTCAGCGCGGAAGATAGCGCTTCCAGTCGAGGGCTGCGTCCCCGGCCGTCATCACCGAAGGGTTGCGGATGTCCGCCTTGTTGTAGCGCAGGCGCTCGCCATCGAGCGTCGTCAGCCGCCCGCCGGCCTGCTCGACGACGCACTGCGCCGCCGCGGTGTCCCACTCGAACGTGGGCACGGTCCGGGGGTAGAGGTCGGCCTTCCCCTCGGCCACGAGGCAGAACTTCAGCGACGACCCCATGCTCGCCGCCGACACCTCGACGCCTTCCTCCTCCATCTTCTGGAGGATGGCCGCCACCTCCGGGCCTGCGTGGTCGCGGCTGGCGACGACGGTCAGCCGCCGGGGGTCGCAGGCGCGGACGCGGATGGGCACGGGCTCGGCGGCGCCCTCCTGCTTGAACGCGCCCACGCCCTCGGCGGCGAAGTACGTCACCCCCTTCGCGGGCACGTGCACCGCCCCCAGCACCGGCGCGTCGCCCTCGATCAGCGCCACGTTGACGGTGAACTCGCCGGTCCGCTTGACGAACTCCTTCGTGCCGTCGAGGGGGTCGACGAGCCAGAACCGCGCCCAGTCGCGGCGGGCGGCGTAGTCGCCGGGGTCGGACTCCTCGGAGAGCACGGGGACGCCCGGCGTGAGGGCCTCCAGGCGGGCGACGAGGTGCTCGTGGGAGGCGCGGTCGGCGGCCGTCAGCGGCGAGTCGTCGGCCTTGTAGTCGACCGCGCTGGGGGCGTCGAAGTAGGAGAGGATGAGGCGGCCAGCCTCCTCGGCGAGGGCGCGGACGGGGGGGAGGAGCTCGGAGAGGGGGAGGGACACGGGCGGGAGAGGGTGGGGGGTAAGGTGTGCAGGCGCGCAAGCGTGCAAGCGTGCAGGCGTGCAAGCGTGCAGGCGTGCAGGCGTGCACGCTTACGACTGTGGCACGCCGACGCGGGCCTTGAAGTAGTCGAGCGTGCGGCGGAGGCCCTCGGCGCGGCTCACGCGGGGCTCCCAGCCGAGCACCTCACGCGCCTTCGTGATGTCGGGCTGGCGCACCTTCGGGTCGTCGGCCGGCAGCGGCTCGTAGACGATGCGGCTGTCGGTGCCGGTGAGCGCGACGACCTCCTCGGCGAACTCCCGGATCGTCACCTCGTCGGGGTTCCCGATGTTGACCGGCTCCACCTCGTCCGACATCAGGAGCCGGTAGATCCCCTCGATGAGGTCGTCGACGTACTGGAACGAGCGGGTCTGGGAGCCGTCGCCGAAGACGGTGATCGGCTCGCCGCGGAGGGCCTGCCCCATGAAGGCCGGGAGCGCGCGGCCGTCGTCGAGCCGCATGCGCGGGCCGTACGTGTTGAAGATGCGGACGATGCGGGTCTCGACGCCGTGGTAGCGGTGGTACGCCATCGTGATCGCCTCGGCGAACCGCTTCGCCTCGTCGTAGACGCCGCGGAGGCCGACGGGGTTGACGTTGCCCCAGTACGTCTCGCGCTGCGGGTGCTCCAGGGGGTCGCCGTAGACCTCGGACGTGGAGGCGAGCAGGAACCGGGCCCCCTTCTCCTTCGCCAGCCCGAGGCCGTTGTGCGTCCCGAGCGCGCCCACCTTCAGCGTCTGGATGGGCAGCTTGAGGTAGTCGATGGGCGAGGCCGGGCTGGCGAAGTGGAGGACGTAGTCGAGCGGGCCGGCGACGTAGATGAAGTGGGTGACGTCGTGGCGGACGAACGTGAACTGGGGGTGCCCGATGAGGTGGGCGATGTTGTCGGGGTTGCCCGTGATGAGGTTGTCCATGCAGACGACCTCGTGGCCCTCGGCGATGAACCGGTCGCAGAGGTGGGAGCCGAGGAACCCGGCGCCGCCGGTGATGAGGGTGCGAGGCATGGGCTGGGAGTTTGGGGTTTGGAGTCCGAGGTTCGGGGTGACGAACGCCGCCGAACTTCAGACTTCCAGCTTCAAACTCGCCTCGTCCACCGGGCGAGGCGCGACGTGGGGACGGCCGACGGCGTGGTAGTCGAAGCCGGCGGCGGCCATCCGCTCGGGCTCGAACACGTTGCGGCCGTCGAAGACGAGGGGGAACCCGCTCGCAGGCGCCTTCAACGCGCGGCGGACGCGCTCGAGGTCGGGCCGCCGGAACTCCGGCCACTCCGTGCAGATGACGAGGGCGTCGGCGCCCTCGACGGCGGCGTAGGCGCTGGCGGCGTAGGCTACGGAGCCTGCGGCTCCGGGGCCGTCGCCGAGGGGGCCCTCCCCCAGCACGGCCCGCGTCGTCTCGACGGCCTCGGGGTCGAACGCGACGACGTCGGCGCCGAGGGCGGTCAGCGCGCGGATGACGTAGTGGGCCGGGGCCTCGCGCACGTCGTCGGTGTTCGGCTTGAAGGCGAGGCCCCACACGGCGATGCGCCGGCCGTCGAGGCGGCCGTCGGCGTCGCCGAGGGCGGCGACGATGCGGGGGACGAGGACGGTCTTCTGCCGCTCGTTCACGTCGAGGACGGCCTCGAGGATGCGGAAGTCGTACCCGTGCTGGCGGGCCGTCCGGTGCAGCGCCTGGACGTCCTTCGGGAAGCACGAGCCGCCGAAGCCGATGCCGGCGTAGAGGAACTTCGGCCCGATGCGGCTGTCGGTCCCGATCCCGCGGCGCACCTTGTCGACGTCGGCGCCGACGCGCTCGCAGAGGTTGGCGACCTCGTTCATGAACGTGATCTTGGTGGCGAGCAACGCGTTGGCGGCGTACTTCGTCACCTCGGCGCTCTCCTCGTCCATGACGAGGATGGGGTTGCCGGAGCGGACGAACGGCTCGTAGAGCCTGGTCATCACCTCGGCCGCCCGCTCCGACGAGGTCCCCACCACGACGCGCTCGGGCTTCATGAAGTCGTCGACGGCGACGCCCTCGCGGAGGAATTCGGGGTTCGAGACGACATCGAAGCTCTCGCCCGCCGTGAGCCCGGCCGCCTCGAGCGCCGCCGTGACCCGCTTCGCGGTGCCGACGGGGACGGTGCTCTTGTCCACGATCACCTTGTAGCCCCAGTCCGGGTGCGCGGCGAGGAGCTGCCCGATCTGCTCGGCGACGCCGAGGACGTAGGAGAGATCGGCACTCCCGTCCTCGCCGGGCGGCGTGGGGAGGGCGAGGAAGACGGCCTCGGCGCCCTCGACGGCCTCGGCGAGGTCGGTCGTGAAGTGGAGGCGGTCCTCGCGGCGGTTCCGCTCGAAGAACACCTCGAGGCCGGGCTCGTAGATGGGGAGGCGGCCGTCGAGGAGCTTCTCGACCTTCGCCCGGTCGATGTCGACGCAGGCGACGTCGTTGCCCATCTCGGCGAAGCACGTGCCCGTGACGAGGCCGACGTAGCCGGTGCCTACGACTGCAACTTTCATGGGGAGGGATGGAGGATCGGGAGGTACGAGTCCGCGCGGCGCGGCGCCGGAAGATCGGTCAACCGGCCCATAGAAACCGCGAAGGTTCGGTATGCCGACGGCGTGCGCGCGCCGGCATTTGGAGTTCCGGGGTGGCAGGTTGAAGTTTGCGCCCGCTAGGGCCCTGCCACCCGTCCTGCTTCTACCTTCAGGCTTCTCATTCAACCCGTCCCATGGCCCTTTACGCCGTCATTATGGCCGGCGGCATCGGCAGCCGGTTCTGGCCGCGCAGCCGCCGCGCCCACCCCAAGCAGTTCCTCGACGTCCTCGGCCCCGCGTCGCTCATCCAGAGCACGTTCGCCCGCCTCCAGCCGCTCATCCCCCCGGACCGCGTCTACGTCGTCACGCACGCCGACTACGTGGCGCAGACGCGGGAGCACCTCCCGGCCGTCCCGGCCGAGCACGTCCTCGCCGAGCCGGTGGCGCGGAACACCGCCCCCTGCATCGCCTTCGCCGCGGCCCGCCTCCACGCCCTCGACCCCGACGCCACCCTCGTCGTCCTCCCCGCCGACCACGTCGTGACGAACGTGGGCCGCTTCCACGAGGTGCTCCGGGCGGCCGTCGCCAAGGCCGAGGAGGGCGGCGCTTCGCGGGGCGAGGGGGCCGGCCCCCTCGTCACCATCGGCATCGAGCCGACGCACCCGGAGACGGGCTACGGCTACATCCAGTACGACTCGACGCTGCGCGAGGGGCAGGCCGACGGGCAGCCCCGCGCCTTCCCCGTCCGCGCCTTCGCCGAGAAGCCCGACCTCGCCACGGCCGAGCGGTTCCTCGACTCCGGCGACTTCCTCTGGAACAGCGGGATGTTCGTCTGGCGCGCCGACGCCATCCTCGCCGCATTGCGGCAGCACCTCCCCGACGTCCACCACGCCTTCGCCCCGCTCGAGGCCGCCTTCGGCACCGACGGCGAGGCCGAGGCGGTGGCCCACGCCTACGCGCGCACGCCCAAGATCTCGGTGGACTACGGGGTGATGGAGCCGGCCGCCGCCGCGGGCAACGTGTTCGTCGTCCCCGGCGCCTTCGGATGGAGCGACGTGGGCGACTGGCGGGCCGTCTACGACCTCTCGGAGAAGGACGCCGCCGGCAACGCCGCCGAGGGCCACGTGATCCTCCACAACGCGAGCCGCTGCTACGCCCGCGCCTCCGACGGCCGGCTCCTCGCCCTCGTCGGCGTCCGCGACACCGTCGTCGTCGACGCCGGCGACGCCGTGCTCGTCTGCGCGCTCGACGCGACGCAGCGCGTGAAGGACATCGTGGACTACCTCGGCTCCCACGGCATGGACGACCACGTGTGAGGGGTCCAGCGAACCTGAGGGGTCCAGCGAACCGGATCCGGTACGGGCAGCCGGCCGGCCCGCTTCGGGATTCGTGCCCGGCTCCATCGTCTCTTCACCGGGCCGGCGCATCCCCTCCGTCGCCGTCCCGCTAGACTCCGCGCGCGTCCTCCTCGCCCTGGGTCGCTTAACGATTTCTGAACGCAACCCGGGCCCGGAGGTGACGTACGAGTGCGCCCTGTGACCGACGGGTCACTTTCTGACGCACCGTCCACATCCCCCGCACGCTTGGAGATCGGCCCCCTCCCGCGCCGCGAGCGCGAGCGCCTCGCCCGCCGCCGCGCCATGCTCGACGCCGCCCTCGCCGTCTTCGCCGAGAAGGGCTACGCCGGCGCCACCCTCGACGAGGTCGCCGAGCGCGCCGAGTTCGGGAAGGGCACCCTGTACAACTACTTCCCCGGCGGCAAGGAGGAGATCCTCTTCGCGCTCATAGACGACGCATACGACGCGATGGTGGCGCTCGTCGAGGCGTACTTGGCCGAGACCCCGGAGGGTACCCCCACCCGCGTCCTCTTCCACGGCCTCGTCGAGCGCATGCTCGCCCACTTCCTCGAGCGCCACGCCACGTTCCGCCTCCTCGTCAAGGAGGCGCAGCGGCTGATGTTCGACGACGCGGCCGCGCGCGCGGCGCACCTCTACCGCCTCCGCGAGCGCGTCATCGCCGCGCTCACCCGCCCCATCGAGGCGGCGATGGACGCGGGCGCGCTCCGGCGGCTCCCCGCCCACGCCGTCGCCCACCTCCTCATCGGCAACATCCACGGCTACCTCATGGCCGTCACCTGCGCCCCCGGGGGCGTGGCCGCCCCGGTGACCCCCTCCCCGGAACAGGGCGCCGACTTCATCACCGAGATCCTCTTCGACGGCCTGCTCACGGATCGCTCGCGACCCTGACAGCAGCCCCGACGTCCCCCCGATGCCCCGATCCCTTCCCCTCCTCCCCCTCCTCGTGCTCCTCGGCGTCGCCGCAGGCGAAGCCTCCGCGCAGGCGCCGGCCGCCTCGGACCCCGAGATCCTGGGGACCGACGCCGTGACGCCGTGCTACAGCACCACCCTCGGCCTCGTCGGCGACTGCGACGCGGCGCCGGCGCCGGCCGTCACGGAGGCGCCGCTGGCGCTGACCGTGGACGAGGCCGTGCAGATCGCGCTGGCGCGGAACTACGCCGTGCAGCTGGCCGAGCTCGACGTGGCGAACGCGAACGCGCAGATCCGCGAGCAGTGGGGGCGGCTCTTCCCCCAGGCCAGCCTCTCGTCGTCCTACACCCGCAACGTGGTCAGCGCCAACCCCTTCGCCGGCTCCGACGCCGGGGGGATTTTCGGCTCGCTCGGCGCCGTGGACTGGCTCGCCTTCAACGAGCGCGCCCGCACCGACGACGACCCGGAGACGGAGCCGATCCCGTTCGAGGAGTTCCTCCGCCGCCAGCAGGAGGCCCAGCAGGCCGCCGGCGTCGCCGCCGCCAGCGGCGACAACCCGTTCAGCGTGCCGAACCAGTTCTTCAACGGGGTCTCCGTCTCGCAGACGCTCTACAGCGGGGCCGCCTTCGCCGCCGTACGCGGCGCGCAGGGCCTCCGCGAGATCAACGAGGCCGCCCTCGCGCAGCGCCGCGACGAGGTGATCCACCAGACGCGCCAGCTCTACTACGCCGCCCTCCTGGCCGCCCGCCAGGCCGACGTCGTCCGCGCCTCCGTCCAGCGCACGGCGGAGACGGTCGAGGAGACGGACCTCCTCGTGGCGCAGGGGGTGGTGCCGAAGCTGAACCGGCTCCAGGCCGAGGTCCAGCTCGCCAACCTCCAGACCCAGCTCATCCAGGCCAACGCCGCCGCCGAGGCGGCCAAGGACCGGCTCCTGCTCACGCTCGGCCTCCCCGTCGACCAGCCCCTCGTGCTCCGCGGCGCCCTCGACCCCCCCGCCGACGCCTACCGCACCGTCGGCCTCGTGGACGCCACGGGCCTCGCCCTCGGCGAGCGGCCGGACCTCGCGCAGGCCCGCCTCGCCATCCGCCTCCAGGAGGTCCAGCGCAGCATCGAGCGCGCCGCCTACTTCCCCAGCGTCACCGCCTTCGCCGACCTCGGCTACTCGGGCAACGTCCCGGACAGCCGGCAGGTCGTCACGCAGACGGGCCCGTTCCAGTACCAGGTCGCCGACCGCGGCTTCTTCTCCGACGCCTACTGGCAGCCGTCGTTCTCCGTCGGCGTCCGCCTGAACTGGACGATCTTCGACGGCTTCCAGCGGCGCTACCGGATGCAGCAGCGGCGGATCGCCATCGAGCAGGCGGAGGTGCAGCTGGCGCAGGCCGAGCAGGCCGCGAAGCTGGAGGTGGCCCAGGCCCTCCGCGAGGTCGAGAGCGCGCGGCAGCGGCTGTTCGCGCAGGAGCAGACGGTGCAGACGGCCGAGACGGCCTACGAGTTCGCCTTCCAGCGCCTCTCCGAGGGCGTCGGCACCCAGCTCGACGTCCGTCAGGCCTCGGACAACCTCGACCAGTCGCAGCTCCTCTACCTCCAGGCCATCTACGACCTCCTCGTGGCGCGCTCGAACCTCGAGCGGGCGATGGGCACCATCGCGCCCGTCGGCCAGCCCGCGCCGCCGCCCGGCGCCACCACCACCTCCGCCACCCCCCGCTGACCTCCTGCTGCGTATTCCGCGTTGCGTGCCACCCGTCCTCACGCAACGCGCGATACGCGGCACGCAACCCCCCGCCCCATGAAGCGCACCCTCCTCCTCCCCTCCCTCGCGCTCGCCCTCGCCGCGTGCGGCGGCGGCGAGGCCCCGGCCGAGCCCACCGAGGCCGTCACCGACACCGCCATCCCCGTCGAGGTCCTCGTCGTCGAGCCGACGCTGTTCGAGGACGTGATCACGCTGACGGGGAACGTGGCGGCGCCCGAGGACGCCACGCTGAACCCCGAGGCGAGCGGCACGCTGACGTACCTCGCCCCCCTCGGCGCCTACGTCGGCCGCGGCGCGACCGTCGCGCAGGTGGACCCGTCGCTGGCGCAGGC
The DNA here is from genome assembly GCA_035304085.1 of Rubricoccaceae bacterium. Lineage (GTDB taxonomy): Bacteria > Bacteroidota > Rhodothermia > Rhodothermales > Rubricoccaceae > DATGQT01. Next base: position 11,432 of record DATGQT010000269.1, on the reverse strand, counting down.
GCAGGTGGCGCAGGCGCAGGCCGGCGTCGAGGCGGCGCAGGCGCAGGTGCAGGCGGCCGAGGCCCAGCTCGAGCTGGCCGAGGACCAGTACCGCCGCCAGGAGCCGCTCTACCGCGACTCGATCATCTCGGCGCTGGAGTTCCAGGGCGTGCAGGCGCAGCGCGCGAGCGCGCGGGCGCAGGTGGCCCAGGCGCAGGCGGGCGTGGCGCAGGCACGCGCGGCCCTCCGCCAGGCGCAGACGGCCCTCGGCAACACCCGCATCGTCGCCCCGTTCGGCGGCACCGTCGAGGCGCACCTCGCCGAGCGCGGCGAGCTCGTCAGCCCGGCCACCCCCGTCGTCCGCATCGTCTCCGCGGGCGGGCTCCTCGTCGAGGCCGGCGTGCCCGAGCGCTACGCCGGCGACATCGAGCTCGGCACGCCGGTGCGCGTGGTCCCGAACGCCTACGGCGGCGAGCCGCTCGGCGGGCGCGTCACGTTCGTCGGCCGGGCGGTGGACCCGCAGAGCCGGACGTTCCCCATCGAGGTGGCGATCGAGGCGTCCGAGACGCCGCTCCGCCCCGAGATGGTGGTGAGCCTGGAGGTCTCGCGGGCGGTGATGGAGGAGGTCATCGCGCTCCCCCTCAGCGCCATCGTCCGGGACGAGCGCGGGACGAGCGTCTACGTCGTGCGCGAGGACACCTCCGCCGCCGGCGCCCTCGTCGCCGCGCGGCAGCCCGTCGAGCTCGGCCCGACCTCGGGCGGCTCGGTCGTGGTCACGGCCGGCCTCGAGCTCGGCGCCCGCGTCATCGCCACGGGCCAGAGCACCGTCACCGAGGGCGACCGCGTCCGCGTCGTCGAGGCCCGCCCGGCCGACGACCTCGCGGCGAACCGCTGATTACGTGATGTGCGTGATTGCGTGAACACGTGGCCGCGTACATCTCCTCCCCCCTCACGTAATCCCGTCATCACGTATTCATGAGAATCACCGACCTCGCCATCCGGAACCGCGTCGCGGTCGTCGTGCTGACGGTGCTGCTGAGCATCATCGGCCTGCTCGCTTACGCCTCGATCCCGAAGGAGTCGGCCCCGCAGATCGAGTTCGCGACCATCGTCGTGACGACGGTCTACCCCGGCGCGAGCCCCGACGACATCGAGAGCATCATCACGCAGGAGGTCGAGCGGGAGGTGGCGACGATCAACGGGATCGACGAGCTCCGCTCGACGAGCACCGAGGGCGTCTCCACCGTCGTCATCACGTTCACGCCCGACGTCGACGTGAGCGAGGCGAAGACGGACGTCCGCGACGCCGTCGACCGCGCGAAGGCGGAGTTCCCGGCCGACGTCGAGGAGCCCATCATCTCGGAGCTCGACACGTCCGAGTTCCCCATCATCACGGTCAACCTCGCCGCCGACTACTCGCTCGCGCGGCTGCGCGACGTGGCCGAGGACCTCGAGGACGACATCGAGGCCGTCCCGGGCGTGCTGGAGGTGGACCTCATCGGCGGCCTCGAGCGCGAGGTGCAGGTGAACGTGGACCTCAGCGCGCTCCAGGGCTACGGCCTCACCTTCTCCGACCTCATCGAGACCATCCAGTCCGAGAACGCGAACATCCCCGGCGGGAGCATCGACATCGACCGGCTCAACTACCTCGTCCGCATCGACGGGGAGTTCCGTGACCCGGCGCAGATCGAGGACCTCGTCGTGGACACCCCCGGCGGCACACCCGTCTACGTCCGCGACCTGGCCGACGTCACGTTCGGGTTCAAGGACCGCGCCTCCTACGCCCGGCTCGAGGTGCTCCAGACCGAGGTCGAGCCCGGCGTGTTCGTGCCCAACGACGACCAGCGCGACCTCCAGGTGATCTCGCTCGTCGTCAAGAAGCGGCCGGGCGAGAACATCATCGAGACGGTTGCCGGCGTGCGCGAGGCGGTGGCGGCCTACCGCCTCCCGGCCGGCACCGAGGTCACGTTCACCGGGGACATGGCCGAGGAGGTGGAGAGCCTCGTGAAGGACCTCGAGAACAACATCATCTCGGGGCTGCTCTTCGTCGTGAGCGTGCTGCTGTTCTTCCTCGGCGTCCGCAACGCGACCCTCGTCGGCATCGCCATCCCGCTCTCGATGTTCCTCAGCTTCATCGTCTTCGCGGCGATGGGGCAGACGCTGAACTTCATCATCCTGTTCAGCCTCATCATCGCGCTCGGGATGCTGGTGGACAACGCCGTCGTCATCATCGAGAACATCTACCGGTACCGGACCGAGGGGCACGACCGGTGGGAGGCGGCGCGGCTGGGCACGGGCGAGGTGGGCATGGCCGTCGCGGCCTCGACGGCCACGACGGTGGCGGCGTTCGCGCCGATGCTGCTCTGGCCCGGCATCATCGGGGAGTTCATGGGTTACCTCCCCCTCACCCTCATCGTCACGCTCTCGGCGAGCCTCTTCGTCGCCCTCGTCATCAACCCCGTGGTCACGGGGTACCTCCTGAGGCTGGAGGGCGAGCAGGGCTCGAAGATGAGCCGCCGGTTCAAGCGGGCCGTCTACGGCCTCGTCGCCTTCACCGCGCTCGTGGTGCTGCTGACGAACTGGAAGACGTTCGTGTTCGCGGCCGTCGCCATCCCGGCGCTGTACGTCCTCCACACCCGGCTCCTGAACCCCGTCGCGCTGCGGTTCCAGAACCGGACGATGCCGCGCATCGTCCAGGGCTACCGGCGGTTCCTCAGCTGGATGCTGGAGCGGGACTACACGCCGAAGCGGGCGATGCTCCGCAACACCTTCGCCCTCGGCGCCTTCACCGTCGGGTTCCTCCTGCTGATCCTCGGCTCGGCCCTCAGCGGGCTCTCGGCGGCGGCCGGGATGCTCCTCCTCGTGCCGGGCGGGCTCCTCCTCCTCGTCGGCGTCCTGGGCATCGTCTTCCACGCGCTGGAGTCGGCGTTCCTCGGGAAGAAGACCTCCATCAAGGCCGGGCTCGTCCTGATGGGCGTGTTCGCCGTCCTCATCGGGTTCCTCGCCCTCGGCGGGCGCATCGACGGCCCGGCGGTGGTCGTGGCCATGCTGGGGCTGCCCGCCGTCATCGTGCTCGCCGGCCTCCTCGGGACGGTCTTCGCGCGGGAGCGCCGCCACCTCGTCCTCACCGACAACCGGGCGCGGCTGCTCACGGGCACGCTCGCCATGCTCATCGCCATCCCGGTCCTGTTCATGGTGGCCCCCACCGGCGTCGTGTTCTTCCCGGACACCGACCCCAACATGATCCAGGTGAACGTGAAGGCCCCGCTGGGGACGAACATCGAGGCGAGCAACCGGATGGCCGAGGAGGCCTTCGCCCGCATCCAGGGCGTCCTCTCCGGCAACCCCGCCTCGAAGGCGAACACCCGCGACATCCTCACCGGCGTCGGCGTCGGGGGGGACATCCTCTTCGGCGGCGGCGCGGCCAGCCCGGAGCAGAGCCGGATCACCTTGAGCATGGTGGACTACGCCGCGCGCGCGGAGCCGAGCCGGGAGACGCTCCAGAAGATCCGCGAGGGGCTCGCGGGCATCCCCGGCGCCGACATCTCCATCACGAAGGACCAGAACGGCCCGCCGACGGGCGCCCCCGTCAACATCGAGATCGCCGGCGACGACTTCGGGCGCCTCGTCCAGATCGCGCAGGAGATCAAGACGCGGCTGGAGCGCGGCGCCACGCAGCCCGGCGAGGACGGCACGCCCCCGCTGGCCGGCCTCGTCGACGTGGCCGACAACCTGAACACGGGCCGGCCGGAGCTCCAGGTCGTCATCGACCGCGAGCGGGCCGCCCGGTTCGGCCTCTCCACCTCCCAGATCGCGCAGACCGTCCGCGCCGCCGTCAACGGGATCGAGGCGAGCACGTACCGCACGGGCGAGGACGAGTACGACATCACCGTGCGCCTCCGCGCCGAGGACCGCGCGAGCCTGGAGGCCCTCCGGAGCCTGACCCTCCTCCACGAGGGCACCCAGATCCCCCTCGTCGCCGTGGCCGACATCGCCGTCGGCGCCGGCCTCGGCAGCGTGACCCGCCTCGACCAGCAGCGCGTCGTCACCGTCTCCGGCGACGCCGCCGAGGGCGTCAACCCCAACGAGCTGCTGGCGCGCGTGCAGGGCTACCTCGCCCCCTACGTGGCCGAGCTCCCCGCCGGCTACACCGTCGCCTACACCGGCGAGAGCGAGGACCAGGCCGAGAGCTTCGGGTTCCTCACAACGGCGCTCCTCATCGCCGTCGCCCTCATCTCGCTCATCCTCATCGCCCAGTTCAACTCGGTCTCGAACCCCCTCATCATCATGGTCGCCACGGGGCTCAGCCTCATCGGCGTGATGCTGGGGCTGGTGCTGACGCAGACGCCGTTCGGGCTCTTCACCTTCATCGGCGTCATCTCGCTGGCCGGCATCGTCGTCAACAACGCCATCGTGCTCATCGACTACACCGAGCAGCTGCGGGCGCGGGGCGAGGACAAGCGGGAGGCCGTCGTCCACGCCGGCGCCACACGCCTCCGGCCCGTCATCCTGACGGCGCTCACGACGGTGATCGGGCTCGTCCCCCTCACGTTCGGGATCAACATCGACTTCGTCGGCCTCATCACCGACCTCGACCCCGGCTTCCAGCCCGGGAGCGAGAACACGCAGTTCTGGGGGCCGATGGGGACGGCCATCATCTCGGGCCTCACGTTCGCCACGTTCCTCACGCTGGTGATCGTGCCGGTGATGTACTCCGCGTTCGACTCCATCGCCGACCGAATCCGGGCGGCCCGCACCGGGCGCCCCTCGCCCGGCCCCGTCCACGCCGACGAGGCGCTCGTGCCGGCGGGGGCGCTCGCGGGCCTTGGCGACGGCGGGAACGGGTTCGGCAACGGGGCGACCGTCGAGCCGGAGGCACCGGGGGCACGCTGAACGAATCGGCGAGATCCATCCTGTAGGGGCACGGCGCGCCGTGCCCCTACGTGTTTTCCAGGGCTGCGCGGGCGAGGGAGCCGCCTCGTTAGATTGCGCGTCCCGCCCCTCGTCCGTCCCCCATGCGCCACCTCGAAGACTTCCCCGACGCCCACCTCCGCATCTTCGACCGGCCCCCGCCGCCCGATCCCTCAGCGGTGAAGTCGGTCTACCTCGTGGGCATCTGCGGGAAGGGGATGGGCGCGCTGGCCGAGTTGCTGGTCCAGGCCGGCTACGCCGTCCGCGGCTCCGACGAGGCGGCCTACCCGCCCATGAGCACGCGCCTCGCCGAGGCCGGCATCCCCGTCGACGAGGGGTTCTCGGCCGAGAACCTCGCGCGGGCGCGGCCCGACCTCGTCGTCGTCGGCAACGCGGCGGTGCCGACGCACCCGGAGGCGACCTACGCGCGGGAGCGCGGGCTCGTGCAGCTCTCCTTCCCCGAGGCCCTCGCCCACTTCTTCCTGCGGGGCCGCCGGAGCCTCGTCGTCGCCGGCACCCACGGCAAGACGACCACGACGGGCATGCTCGTCCACGTCTTCCGCGAGGCCGGCCTCGACCCCGGCTTCCTCGTCGGCGGCGTGCTGGCCGGCCTCGGCGCGACGGCCGCCGTGGGCTCCGGCCCCCACTTCATCGTCGAGGGCGACGAATACGACGCGGCCTACTTCGACAAGCGGCCGAAGATGCTCCACTACCGGCCCACCAGCGCCGTCGTGACGAGCATGGAGTTCGACCACGCCGACATCTACGCCGACTGGGACGACTACCGCGAGGCGTTCGTCACCTTCGCCGGGCTCGTCTCCGAAGGCGGCCTCCTCGCCCTCCACGGCGACGACCCGGAGGTCCGCGCCCTCGCCGCCCACAGCGGCGGGCGCGTCCACTTCTACGGCCTCGAAGGCCACGACGACTCCGTGTCCGCGCGCGACCTCCGCGCGGGCGAGGGCGGCCAGCGCTTCACGCTCGTCCAGGGCGGCGAGGCGCTCGGCGAGGTGTTCCTCCCCCTCGGCGGGCGCTACAACGTCCTCAACGCGCTCGCCGCCTGCGCCCTCGCCCTCGACGAGGGCCTCGGCTTCGAGGCCATCGCCGGCGGGCTCGCCACGTTCCGCGGGATGCGGCGGCGGCAGGAGGTGGCCGGCGAGGCCGCCGGCGTCCTCGTCGTGGACGACTTCGCGCACCACCCGACGGCGGTGGCGGGGACGGTGGAGGGCGTGCGCGAGCGGTGGCGGGATCGCCTGCGATCCGGCCGCCTCGTCGCCGTCTTCGAGCCGCGGAGCAACTCTAGCCGGCGGAAGGTCTTCGAGGCCCGCTACGGCGAGGCCTTCGACGCCGCCGACCGCGTCTTCCTCTCGACGCCCCCACTCCGCCACAACGACGACGCGGCCGACTTCCTCGACCCCGAGGCCGTGGCCGCCCGCGTCGCGGCGCGGGGCGTCCCCGCCAGCGCCCACCCCGGCGCCGCCGAACTCCTCGGCCCCCTCCTCGACACGCTCCGCCCCGGCGACCTCGTCCTCGTCATGAGCAACGGCTCCTTCGACGGCCTCGTGGGCAAGCTGCTGGCGGCACTCCGCGAACGCGAGAACGCTCCCGTCACCCCGTAGGGATACGGCGCGCCGCGTCTCCTACCGCGCCATGCCCTTCCTCGAAACCACCGACGCCCTCGGCCGCCCGGTCGTCCTCGACCGGCCTCCGCGCCGGATCGTCTCGCTCGTCCCCAGCCAGACCGAGCTGCTGGCCGCCCTGGGGCTGGACGAGGAGGTCGTCGGGCTCACGCGGTTCTGCGTCCACCCCGGGGGCTGGAAGGCGCGCAAGCAGATCGTCGGCGGGACGAAGAACCTCCGGCTCGACCGGCTCGCGGCGCTCCGGCCCGACCTCGTCCTCGCCAACCGCGAGGAGAACGAGCGTGCCCAGGTCGAGGCCGTCGCCGCTTCCGGCGCGCCCGTCTACGTGACGGACGTGGCGACGGTGGACGACGCCCTCGCGATGATCCGCTCCGTGGGGCGGCTCGTGGACCGTGCCGCACGGGCGGAGGCGCTGGCCGGCGAGATCGAGGCCGGCTTCGACGCGCTCGGCGCGGCCGAGCCGGTGCGCGCGGCCTACTTCATCTGGCGCCGCCCCTGGATGACCACAGGCGGCGACACGTTCATCCACGACGTGATGCGGCGGGCCGGGCTCGCCAACGTCTTCGGCGAGCGGACGCGCTACCCCGGGGTGACGCCCGAAGAGGTCGCCGCCGCGCGGCCGGACGTGCTGCTACTGTCGTCGGAGCCGTACCCGTTCAAGGAAGCGCACGCAGCCGAGCTGGAGGCGGCGACGGGCGTGCCGGCCGTGCTCGTGGACGGCGAGCCGTTCTCGTGGTACGGTAGCCGGATGCGCCTCGCACCGCCCTACCTGCAGGCGCTCCGGGACCGCCTGGTGGTCGCCTGAGCCGCCGGGCGCTGCCGCCGCCGCGCTCGACCTCCCCGACGACGTGTTCGCGCGGCTTTCTGAGGAGATGGCCGAGACCTGAAACGGCGCGGGGGCGGCCGGCCGGCCGCCCCCGCAGGAGATCCGACGGAGTGAGGGGTCACTCGCAGGCGACGTCCTCCAGGTTCTCGTCCCAGCAGTACCGCTCCCCGTCGAGGTAGTTCGTGGCCGTGATGGAGCCCGCCTTCGTCTCCTCGTCCCACTCGATGAGGTGGTCGAAGTCCTCGGGCTCCTGGTGCCAGTCGAAGAGGCGGGCGTCGCCGTCGGCGGCGTAGTGGACGGTGGAGCTGCCGGCGTCGGGGATCGTCTCCGGCACGATGAACGTGATCTCGCGCACGGCCTCGCTCGTCACGTCGAACTCGGCGTCGAGCACCTCGGTGCGCACGCCGTCGATCTTGTAGTAGAGCCGCCAGGTGCCGGACTTCCCGTCGAGCGTCGTGGTGGCGTCGTAGAGCTCGAAGGCGTCGTAGGACTCGCTGTTGAGGTCGTCGGACGAGATGAGCATGCGCCACGCGATCTCGGTGCCGTCGGGCGTCCCTTCGAGGCGGAACGTGACCTCGCTCGTGTTGATGGTCATCGTGTTCTCCCAGATCCACGTCCCGTCCTCGACGTAGGGGTCCGCCTGCACCGCCGCCGCCGTGACGAGCGCCGGGGTGAAGAGGTGGACGCCGACGGCGCCCGAGACGATCACGACGCGGGTGTAGGCGTTGAGCCAGTTCTGTCCGAAGGCGCCGCGCGCGTTCTGGCCGCCCGCCACGAGGGAGCTGTCGAAGGCGAAGGCCGACGGCGCGATGACGGGCGGGGGGGTGCCGTCGCTGGGGTCGCCGGGGTCGGCCTCGTCGCAGCCGACGAGGGCGAGGAGCAGGAGGGCGGGCAGGAGACGGAGGAGCTTCATGGCCGTACGCTGTGGTGGATGGGGGCGGTATCGGTAGAGGGGTCCGTGCGATAAGCCGCGCGGCCGGGCGCGGAGGTATCGCGCGCCCCGGCTGGCCCCGGGACGGACGTTTGAGCCCCCCTGCGGTTACTCCCCCGTTCCCGGCAGCCCCGGTCACGGCGCCGGCGCCCAGCCCTCGATCCGGTCCTCGACGTAGCGGCGGACGTTGGCCGCCTCGATCCGGTCCTGCTGCATCGAGTCCCGGTCGCGCACGGTGACGGTGCCGTCCTCCAGCGTCTGCCCGTCGACGGTGATGCAGAACGGAGTGCCGACCTCGTCCTGCCGCCGGTAGCGCCGGCCGACGGCGCCCTTCTCGTCGTAGAACACGTTGAACTGCTTCCTCAGGTCGGCCTCGATGGCGTGGGCGCGCTCGGGCATCCCGTCCTTCTTGACGAGGGGGAAGACGGCGGCGGTGTAGGGCGCGAGCGCCGGGTGGAAGCGGAGCACGGAGCGGGTCTCCGCCTTGTCGCCCTCGCCGACCTGCTCCTCGTGGAAGGCGTCGGCGAGGAGCATGAGGATCGTCCGGTCCAGCCCGGCGGAGGTCTCGACGACGTAGGGGATGTAGCGCTCCTGCGTCTGGGGGTCGAAGTACTCCATCTTCTTCCCGCTGTACTCCTGGTGCCGGCGGAGGTCGTAGTCGGTCCGGCTGTGGATGCCCTCGACCTCGTTCCACCCGAAAGGGAACCGGTACTGGATGTCCTGGGCGGCGTCGGCGTAGTGGGCGAGCTTCTCGTGCTGGTGCCAGCGGAGGTGCTCCGGCCGCACGCCGTTGCCGACGTGCCAGGCGAGCCGCTTCTCGGCCCACGCCTCGTAGGCCTCCCGCTGCGTGCCGGGCTTGACGAAGTACTGCATCTCCATCTGCTCGAACTCCCGCATCCGGAAGATGAACTGGCGGGCGACGACCTCGTTGCGGAACGCCTTCCCGATCTGGGCGATGCCGAAGGGGACGGCCTGGCGGGCCGTCTCGCGGACGTCGTGGAAGTGGACGAAGATGCCCTGCGCCGTCTCGGGCCGGAGGTAGATCCGGTCGTCCTCCCCGGCCACGGCGCCGACGCGCGTCTCGAACATGAGGTTGAACTGGCGGACGGGCGTCCAGTCGAACGCGCCGGAGTCCGGGCTCTTTATCTCCTCGGCGAGGATGAGCTCGTAGAGGGGGCCCGTGGGATCCTCGGCGTTGAGGGCGGCGACGAACCGCTCGTAGACGGCCGCGGCGCGCTCCGCCTTCCCGTCCTTCTCCAGCCGCGCGATGTGGCCCTCGATGAGCTGGTCGGCGCGGTAGCGCTTCTTCGACGCGCGGTCGTCGATCATCGGGTCGTTGAAGGCGTCCACGTGCCCGCTCGCCTTCCACACCGTCGGGTGCATGAGGATGGCGGCGTCGATGCCCTCGACGTTGTCGTGCTCGTAGACCATCGCGCGCCACCACCGGTCCTGCACCTTCCGCTTGAGCTCGACGCCGAGCGGGCCGTAGTCGTAGACGGCGCCGAGGCCGCCGTAGATCTCGGAGGATGGGAAGAGGAAGCCGCGGCGCTTGGCGAGGGAGACGAGGGTGTCGAGGTCGGCCATGACGGAGGGGCGTGGGCACGGAGGGAGCCGAAAGGAACGGCCGCCGCTCCGTGTCCGACCGCTAAGCCGTGGCGAAAACGAGCGCAGGCGCGCAGGAGTGCAGGCGCGCAGGAGTGCAGGCGCGCAGGCGCTACCGCTTTGCAGGACCACACCAGGGGCTGGGGTTGCGCATCATCTTGATCAGCCCACCTACTACAGGCGCATACGCCTCTTGCAGCCGCTCACTCGCCTTCGCCTCCAAGTACCCGCCGTCCCGAGCGAAGTCGAGCCAGATGAGCGTCTCCTCGACCTCGCTGTGCGCATCGGAGAGCTTGCTCACGAAGTGGCTGGGGTAGAGCCGCTTCGCCCAAGCCTCGCCCATGTTCTTGCACACGGAGCGGGACGAGCGCCGGATCTGGTCCGTCAGCGAGAACCGCTCTTCCCTCGGCCACCCCTTCGACAACGCGAAGATGTCCATCGAGGCGCCGTAGGCTGCCTGGAACACGAGCAAGCCCTTGACTCCGCTGATCGCCATACCGCTTGATCGCTATATCGCTCCCTCTGCCCGCGCGCTTGCGCTCCTGCACGCCTGCGCACTCACATCAGCCCCCGCTCGGCCAGCGACGTGTAGCCGCGCCCGGCGATGATGAGGTGGTCGTGGACGGGCACCCCCATCAGCTTGCCGGCCTCGACGAGCTGCTTCGTGACCTGGACGTCCTCCCGGCTCGGCTCGGGGTTGCCCGAGGGGTGGTTGTGCAGGCACACGATGGCCGCCGCGTTCTCGAGGATCGCCCGCTGGAACACCGCCCGCGGCTCGACGATGGACGCCGCCAGCCCCCCCTCCGAGATCGTGAAGTCCCCGATCACGACGTTGGCCGTGTTGAGGAGGACGACGACGAACACCTCGCGCCTGAGGTCGCGCAGGCGCGGGCCGTAGGCCGCCGCCACGTCGGCCGGGGAGCGGACCTGGACCCGCTCGCCCTCCCCGGCGGCCTCCACGCGGCGGCCGATCTCGAACGCCGCCGCCAGCTGCGCCGCCTTCGCCGGGCCGACGCCGGCCGTGCGCGTGAGGACTTTCGCGTCGCGCCGGGCGAGGGCGGCCAGCGAGCCGTAGGCACGAAGGAGCGCCTGCCCCAGTTCGACGGCCGAGAGGCTCCGCCCGCCGACGCGCGTGCCGCTCCCGAAGATGAGCGCGATGAGCTCGGCGTCGGAGAGGGCGGCGGGGCCCCCTTTCAGCAGCTTCTCGCGCGGGCGCTCGGCCTCGTCGCGCCGGTTGAGGGGGACGTAGTCGTACTGGATCTCGGGCTCGGCGGTGGGATCGTGCATGGCGAGGCGGCGGGTGTCGTGGGTATAGACACGCGCGAACGCCTCGATCTAACCCCCTCGGAAAAAATGTAGGGACACGGCACGCCATGTCCCTACGGGTGGAGCCCGAGTGCGGCCGTCAGTAGGTCTGCTCCGGGATCAGCTCGTTGAGGAGGTGGACGTTCGTCGGGCTCCGCTGGATCTGCTTGACGAGCGCCTGCATCGCCTCGACGGGGTGCCGCTCGTTGAGCACGCGGAAGAGCATCGTGCGCTGGCGCAT
>DATGQT010000268.1:0-3224 GCA_035304085.1 Rubricoccaceae bacterium | reverse complement strand
CTCGACCTTGGGGAGGGCCGGGTGGTCGCCGTAGACGGAGGACGAGGAGGCGAGGACGACGCGGGGCACGCCGGCCTCGCGCGCGGCGGCGAGCACGTTCAGCGTGCCGTCGGCGTTGACGGCGTGCGTCGTGAGGGGGTCGGCGATGGAGCGGGGGACGGAGCCGAGGGCGGCCTGGTGGAGGACGACGTCGACGCCGTCGCAGGCGCGGCGGCACGCGTCGAGGTCGCGGACGTCGGCCTCGAGGAAGGCGAGGCGCCCCGCCGCCCCCTCCCCCGCCTCGGCGGCGGCCTCGGCGGCGGCCTCGGCGGCGGCCTCGTCGAGGTTGCGCCGGTGGCCGGTGGCGAGGTTGTCGAGCGCGACGACGGCCTGGCCGAGGCGGAGGAGGTGCTCGACGAGGTTGGAGCCGATGAAGCCGGCGGCGCCGGTGACGAGCCAGCGGCGCGGCGCGGCGCGGAGCTCCTGCTGGACGTGGTCGTAGCGGCTGCTCACCATGCGTTCAACGTGTTCACTGCGCGTTCAGCGTGTAACGGCCTGGTCCATCGAGTCCTCATCCATGTAGAGCCGGAGGGTGGCCACGGGGCGGCGGCCCGGTCGTTAGCTGCCGTGCTCGCCCGAGCGCCGTTCGTACGCCCGTTGCTCCGCCGCGAGGTCCGTGTCGATCTCCGTCCGGTTGGCGTGGTAGTACGCGAGCGCGGCGTGGACCTGCGCCAGGCTGAGGTGGCCGAGCCTGTCGGCGATCTCCTCCGGGCTCAGGCCCAGCCTGTACCATCCCACGATCCGCTGGACGGTGACGCCCGTCCCAGCGATCCGGGGCCGCCCGCCGTGGATCTCGGGCGAACGGGTGATCAGGTCCCCGATGTCGACGGTGGTTTCCATGGTGCCGTTCAACGTTCCAGCGGCGCCCCCGTTCTACGGCTCCCTCGGCGGCGGTGGCCGGTGGCGATGAAGCCGGTGGCGGCGGCGGTGACGAGCCAGCGGCGCGGCGCGCCGCGGAGGGCTTCCTGGAGATCGGGGTAGGTCATCGGCGGCTCCTGGGGGCCGTCACGGCTGACCCTCGCTCAGCGGGGCACGTCGCAACGGGACGGTGCAAACCAACCGCCCCCCTCGGGGGGCTGTCGCCGCCAGGCGACTGGGGGGGTACGGGAACCCCGGGCCGAGACGGGAGCCGCGGGCCGGGCAGAATGTCCAGGCTGTGGTGGCGCCTCGGGCGCTCGCAACCCCCTCCGCCCCGCCGTTGGCGGGACACCTCCCCGAGGGGAGGAGTGGCACGTGCCCGGGTTGGGACACCGAGGTTGAAAAGAGGCTGAGGACCGACCGCCCCCCTCGGGGGGCTGTCGCCGCCAGGCCACTGGGGGGGGGTACGGAGGGAGGAATTCAGAGGGGAGGGATCAGGGAGCGGCCTCACCGGCATCGAGGCCGTTGGTCTCGAGCCAGGCGCGGAGGCGGGCGACGACGCCGTCGAGGTCGGCCAGCACCTCGTCGTTGGTGAAGCGGAGGACGCGGAGCCCGGCCCGCTCGAGGGCCTCCTGGCGCGCGGCGTCCTCGGCGTAGCGGCCGTCGTGGCTGCGGCCGTCGACCTCGACGACGAGACGGACAGCGGGGCAGTAGAAGTCTACGACGTAGGCGCCGACGGGCTGCTGGCGGCGGAACGTGGCGCCGAGGCGGTCGCTCCGGAGGCGTGACCAGAGCAGCCGCTCGGGGAAGGTCGCCTGCCGGCGGAGGGCACGCGCGGCGCGGACGAGGCCGGGCCGGTAGGTAGGATGGGCGCGTGGCACGGAGGAGCTGCGGATCCAGGCCTGGCGCGGTCCTCAGGCGGCGACGGCAGCGGGTGCCGGGTCCGTGGCCGCCGGGTCCGTCGCCGCCGGGGCGGCGGCGCGGCCGTTCTGCTCCTGACCGGAGAGGCCGACGACGCGGGCGGGGCCGGGGACGCGCCGCATGACGCCGCGGGTGTCGACGACGAGGCGGGCGTGGGCGCGGACGAGCCCGTAGTCCACGGCCGCGTGGTCGGTGACGACGACGACGGCGTCGGCGCCGGCGAGGAGCTCCGGCGTGAGCGGGCGGCTGTGGAGGGGGAGGCCGCGGACGAGGGTGTGGCCGTCGTCGCGGATGACGGGGCAGTGGGGGTCGTGGTAGGCGACCTCGGCCCCCTTGTCCTGGAGGAGCCGGATGATCTCGAGGGCGGGGCTCTCGCGGAGGTCGTCGACGTCGCGCTTGTAGGCGACGCCGAGGACGAGGAGGCGGCTGCCGCGGACGGCCTTCGCCTCGTCGTTGAGGGCGTCGGCCACCTTCCGCACGACGAACGCCGGCATCTCGGCGTTGACCTCGCTGGAGAGCTCGATCATCCGCGTCTTGAACGCGAGCGTGCGCATCTTCCAGGAGAGGTAGTGGGGGTCGAGGGGGATGCAGTGGCCGCCGAGGCCGGGTCCCGGCGTGAACTTCATGAACCCGAACGGCTTCGTGGCCGCCGCCTCGAGCACCTCCCACACGTCGACGTCGAGCCGCTCGCACACCTGCGCCATCTCGTTGGCGAGCGCGATGTTGATCATGCGGAACGTGTTCTCGTAGAGCTTGACGAGCTCGGCGGCCTCGGCGCTCGAGACGGGGACGACGGTGTCGAAGACGCGGCCGTAGAGGGCCTCGCCGAGCGCGGTGCACGCCGCCGTCAGCCCGCCGAGCACCTTCGGCGTGTTCTTCGTGTGCCAGACCGCGTTGCCGGGGTCGACGCGCTCGGGGCTGAAGCAGAGGAAGAAGTCCTCGCCGACCGTGAGCCCGGTCTCCTCCAGCACCGGGAGCATGGCCTCGCGCGTGGTGCCGGGGTACGTCGTCGACTCGAGGATGACGAGCTGGCCGGGCCGGAGCGCCTCGCGGACGGCCCGCGTGGCGGCGACGACGTAGGAGAGGTCGGGGTCCTTCGTCTTGCCCAGCGGCGTCGGGACGCAGATCGAGACCGCGTCGCACTCGGCGAGGCGGGCGAGGTCGGCGGTGGCCTCGAGCCGGCCGTCCGCGACGAGGCGGGCGAGGCGCTCGGACGGGACGTCCTGGACGTGGCTCTCGCCGCGGTTGACCCCGTCGACGACGGCGGCGTCGACGTCGAAGCCGAGGACGGGGTAGCCGGCGTCGGCGACCTCGACGGCCAGCGGGAGGCCGACGTAGCCCAGGCCGACGACGCCGACGCGGGCGGTGCGGGCCTCGACGGCGCCGAGGAGGAGGTCGTACGGGGA
>DATGQT010000267.1:0-14879 GCA_035304085.1 Rubricoccaceae bacterium | reverse complement strand
GCATCAGGCTTCGACTCCGGCGACGTTCGAGGCGTCGCCGCGGCGGTCCCCGCGCAGCGGCACCACGTGGTAGTCCCGGTGCCCCGTCAGCGGCGCGCCCTCGTGCGTGAAGTCGGTGGACGAGGCGGAGCCGACGAGCACCCACGGGTTCCCGTCGCCGCCGTCGCGGGCGAGGGGAGAACGTGGGACACGATTCATAGCCGTGGGGACGGGGGTCTGAGTGACGAAGGCTACTGGATTATAGCAGGTTAACTCGAAACCTTCAAGCCCCCGATGCTTGGCGGGTGGAACGCCCCCTACGGGCATTCGGCCAGCATCCTGAGCCGTCGTCCGGCGTGGTTTCCCAACGGTCCGGCGTCGATTCCGCGTTGGGAAACGGCGCCGGACCATCGTCCGGTGAGGCGGGGCCGTGGTCCGGCGACGCCGGACGATGGTCCGGTGGCCCCGGACGACGGTCCGGCGAGCCCGGACCACGCTCCGGCGTCACCGGACCGTTGGGAAACCGCGCCGGACCGTTGGAAATTGACGCCGGACCGCCCGAAAATGACCCCTAACCGCGATAACAGCTGACGGCTCACCAGCAAAGGGCGGGAAGCCGGTCGGACGTGATGAAGATGGGGAAGGAGGCCGTGCGAGGCAAGACCGTGGTGCCCTGTGTCCGGTGCAGACGTGGGTTACGGGGCGCGGTGGTCATGGCACCCGCTCCGGCTCCACGACCACCCGTATCGGCGGGCTGATGATCTCACACGGGGCGCTCTCCTCCATCTGGCACAGGACTTCTTGTCGCTGCGGAGCATAATGACCGCTGCGTCCTCCGCGCCGAACGTCCTCGCAGTGTTCTCCTTCTGAGGTCGGTTCGTTCGAGTACGTAACGACTGCCTCGTACTCGCCTGAGGGTGGCGCCCACGCCTGCCGCCGCATCTCGTACGTCTCGCCGTGATCCAAGGCGAAGACGCTCCCCACCCGCGCGTGATAGGGGAAATCGCACTCCTCGCCTCTCCCCCAGTGCCGTGTGTGGACCTCCCCCGTCGCGACCTCTCGGAAGGTGATGGCCGCCTTCGCTGTGGTCCAGCAACCAGGGCGGACGAGAGGAGGCGCCCCTTGCTCCCAGTCGTAGGAGCCCGTCTGGGTAAAGCGGAGGACGTAGGTGAGGGTCTCCCCCGCGTAGACGACGGAGTCCGTCACCGCGACCTCGATGCTGGCGGTGCATGGCCGCTGCGGCTGCGCTCGGAGTGGCGACAGGAGCCCGAGCAAGAGGAGCAGGAGCAGAGGATGTCTCATCGGCAGCGCCCCATAACCCGTAGCTAGGTGTCCGGCAGACGTGTTGTATCACGTCTACCGGACGCATAGTACGCAGGGCCCGGGCAGCCGGACAACCGCTCAGGCTGGGCGGACACCCCCTCAGCGGCAGCCTCGCTACGTGGTCCGCCGGTAGCGCATGAACACGACGCCCGTCGGGAGGGGTGACGTCTCCACCAGCGTCAGGTCGAGGCGCTTCCCCTCCGGGTACAGCCGCTTCCCGCCGCCCAGCACGAGGGGGTAGACGTGCAGGCTGTACTCGTCGATCAGGTCGTGCTCCGCCAGCGTCCGGGCCAGCACGCTGCTCCCGTCCATGAGGATGTTCTTGCCGGGCTCCTCCTTGAGCCGGCGCACGGTCTCCACCACGTCGTCGCGGATGAGGGTGGAGTTCCGCCAGGCCGAGGCGTCCTCCAGCGTGGTGGACACGACGTACTTCCGCATGGCGTTCAGCGCGTCGGCGAAGGGGTCCCCCTCCATCGGCTCGAAGGCGCCGCCGTGGATCTCCCACGTCTTCCGGCCCAGCAGGAGCGCGTCGGCGCGGGACATCGCCTCGAAGAAGTGCGTGCCGATGTCGTCGTGCCAGTAGGGCCGGGTCCAGCCGCCGTGCGTGAAGCCGCCTTCGGTGTCCTCGTCCGCGCCGCCCGGCGCCTGGATCACGCCGTCGAGCGTGATGAACTCCGCGACGATGAGCTCTCTCATGGTTTTCTCCTCCGAGGTTAGATGTCGAGGTTCTGAGCGGGTTCAGGCGGTGGCCGAGGCCAGCTCCTCCGACGCCGCCCGGAGCGCGTCCAGCAGCTCGGCGTGCTGCGGCCACACCTCGGGCCGGAGCGTGTGCACCGCGTCCCCGATGCCGACGTGGAACTGGCCGTCCTTGCGGAACGGACGGAAGACGGGCTGGAATCGGATGGCCTCGGGCTTCCCGTCGCGGGCGCGCGCCACGTCCCACACGCTCAGCACGGCCCCGAACCCGCCGCGGAGGACGACGGCCGCCGGCCGGCGGTGGAGGTCGTAGATCGTCCACGCCACGGCGGCGGCGTACGTGATGGGCGCCGCCCACAGCAGCGTATCGAGCACGTACTCCCCCTGGAGCACGGCCACCGTCGCCGCCACGAACACGCCTAGGAGAGCGAGGGCCACGGGCTGCGCCTGCGCCCGGGCGAGGACGAGCCCGAACGGCACCTCGCCCGGGTGGAAGACGCTGTGGAAGATCGCGGTCATCGGACCATCGGGTCAGCGGGCCATCGGCGGATCGCTCCGATCACCCGACGATCCGATCAAAGATCCCCCGATCACATCACGACCACCTTGTCCGCGTTGGCCTCCCCGCGGGAGCGGGGCAGGCTATCGCCCTGGGCGTCGGGTTGGTGGAAGGGGTAGGCGTAGTGGGTGGGGGGGACGAACGTCTCCTTGATGGCCCGGAGGCTCGTCCACCGGAGGAGGTTGACGTAGGAGCCGGCCTTGTCGTTGGTGCCCGAGCCGCGCGCCCCGCCGAAGGGCTGCTGCCCGACGACGGCGCCGGTCGGCTTGTCGTTGACGTAGAAGTTGCCGGCGGCGTCGGCCAGCAGGTCGGTGGCGCGGGCGATGACGGCGCGGTCCGTGGCGAAGACGGCGCCGGTGAGGGCGTAGGGGCTCGTCCGGTCCACGAGGCGGAGGAGGTCCTCGAAGCCCATCGAGGCGGGGGCGACGTAGAGGCTGGCGACGGGGCCGAAGATCTCCTCGCACATCGTCACGTAGGCCGGGTCCTCCACCTTCAGCACCGTCGGCTCGATGAAGTAGCCCTCCTCGGCGGAGTGCCCGCCGCCGTGGAGCACCTCCACGCCGTCGGCCGCCTTCGCGTCCTCGATGTAGCCCGTGATGGACCGGAACGACTTCTCGTCGATGACGGCGTTGACGAAGTTCGAGAAGTCCTCGACCGGCCCCATCGTGAGCTCGCCGAGCTGCGCCATCATGGACGCCTCGATCTCGGGCCAGAGGGCTTCGGGGACGTAGATGCGGCTGGCGGCGGAGCACTTCTGGCCCTGATACTCGAACGAGCCGCGCACGATGGCCGTCGCCACCGCCTCGGGGTCCGCGCTCTCGTGGGCGACGATGAAGTCTTTTCCACCCGTCTCTCCAACGATCCGGGGGTAAGACCGGTACCGGCCGACGTTCTCGCCGATCGTCTTCCAGAAGTGGTTGAAGGTGCCGGTGGAGCCGGTGAAGTGGATGCCGGCGAAGTGCTCGGAGGCGAAGACGGGGTCGCCCACGTCGGGCCCGTCGCCGGGGAGCATGTTGATGACGCCCGGCGGGAGGCCCGCCTCCTCGAGGATCTCCATGATCACCATCGCCGAGAGCATGGCCGTCGAGGCCGGCTTCCAGAGGACGGTGTTGCCCATGAGCGCCGGGGCCGTCGGGAGGTTGCCGGCGATGCTGGTGAAGTTGAACGGGGTGACGGCGAAGACGAACCCCTCCAGCGGCCGGTACTCGACCCTGTTCCAGACGCCGGTGGGCGAGACGGGCTGGTCGGCGTAGATCTGCGCGGCGAAGTGGACGTTGTAGCGCCAGAAGTCGATGAGCTCGCAGGCGGAGTCGATCTCGGCCTGGAACGGGTTCTTCGACTGGCCGAGCATGGTGGCCGCGTTCATGCGGTAGCGGTACGGCCCGGCCAGGAGCTCGGCGGCCTTGAGGAAGATGGCCGCGCGGTCGGTCCACGCCATGCGCATCCAGTCGTGGCGGGCGTCGAGGGCGGCGCGGATGGCGCGGTCGACGTCCTCGCGGCGGACCTTGTGGAACTCACCCAGGCGGTGAGCGAGGTCGTGGGGCGGCCGGATCTCGGCCGTCTTGCCCGTTTCGACGTGCTCGCCGCCGATGACGGGGAGGACGGTGTGCTCCTCGGCGCGGAGGTCCTGGATGGCCTGGCGGAGCGCGGCGCGCTCGGGGGAGCCGGGGGCGTAGCTCCTGACGGGTTCGTTGACGGGGGGCGGGGGCCGGAGGATCGCGTTGTTCATAGCTTCGACGGGGAACCGGGAAGGGACGGGCAAGATACCCCGCGCGCCGCGCCCGGTTCGGCCTCCATCCCCGCTCCACACGCCCCGCCTCCGCATGGCTCGCCGTTCGTTCGAGCGCCTCGTCGCGCTGCGGTTCCTGCGCGGCGGGGGCGGGCCCGGGAGCGGGTTCCTCCGGTTCGTGACGGGGGTCGCCGTCGGGGGCGTGGCGGTGGGGACGGGGGCGCTGCTGCTGGCGCTCTCCATCGTGCGGGGGTTCGCCACCGAGATCGAGGGGAAGGTGGTCGGGTTCGGGCAGCACGTGCAGGTCGAGAGCTACCTCGGCGAGCCGCTCGACGACGCCGACAGCCTGGCCGCCCGCCTCGCGGCCTTCGAGGGGGTCGAGCGCGTGGTGCCGGCCGTGATCGACTTCGCGCTGATGAGCGCGAAGGGGCCGCAGGGCCGGCTCATCGAGGGGGTGCTCCTCTGGGGCACCCCGCCCGACGGGCAGCCGTTCGTCGCGGGCAGGGTGGGGGAGGGGGCCTTCACGTTCGCGCCCGACAGCGCCGGCCACGTCGGCGTCGTCCTCGGCGACGAACTGGCACAGCGGCTCGGCGCCGGGGTCGGCACCACGCTCACGGCGTTCTCGACGCGCGGCCTCGACACCGGCCGGCTCGACGCGCGCCCGACGCTCCGCCAGTTCCACGTCGCCGGCGTCTTCGACACCGGCCTGGCTGACTTCGACGAGCGCTTCGCCTACACCGACCTCGACGCCGCCCGCGCCTTCTTCGGCTACGCCGAGGACGAGGTGCGCCGGTTCGACCTCGTGCTCGACGACATCGAGCGGAGCCGTGAGCTGGCCCCCGCCATCACCGCCGAGATCGGCCCGCCCGTCTTCGCCCGCTCCATCTTCGACGTCTTCCGGCACATCTTCGCGTGGGTCCAGCTCCAGCAGAACATCATCCCCCTCGTGATCTCGGTCCTCGTCATCGTCGCCGCGTTCAACATCATCGGCACGCTGCTCATGTTGATCCTCGACAAGACGCGCGAGATCGGGATCCTGCTCGGGATGGGGGCGTCGCGGCGGGCGGTGCGGCGGCTGTTCCTCTGGCTCGGCTTCTTCATCGGCGTCACCGGCTCTCTCCTCGGCGTCGGCGGCGCGCTCGCGTTCGCGATCCTCCAGCTCCGCTTCGGGATCATCCGGCTTCCCCAGGAGGCCTATTACATAGACACCGCGCCCGTCGAGCCCCACGCGTTCGACTTCGTACTCGTGCCGCTCCTCGCGGTCGCCCTCTGCACCCTGGCCGCTTACCTCCCGGCGCGCGCCGCCGCCCGCCTCGAGCCCGTCCGCTCCATCCGCTTCGGCGCCTGACCCTCGTACCCGCATGTCCCTCTCCGTCGGCGATCCCGCGCCCGACTTCACGCTCTACGACGACGAACGTCGGCCCTGGACGCTCTCCGACCACCGCGGCCACGCGGTCGTGCTGCTCTTCTTCCCGGGCGCGTTCACGAGCGTGTGCACCACCGAGATGAACGTGGTCAACAACGACCTCGCCCGCTACTCCGGCGGCGGCGCCCGCGTCGCGGGGATCTCGACGGACTCGCCCGACGTCCTCGCGGAGTTCAAGGCGGTGAACGACCTCCGCTTCCCGCTCCTAAGCGACCACGACGCCGAGGTCGCCGAGGCGTACGGGGTGCGGTTCACGAGGGAGGAGCACCGGCTCGGCTTCAGCCGCGTTGCCAAGCGGGCGGTGTTCGTGGTGGACGGCGGGGGGCGGATCGTGCACGTCGAGGTGCTGGCGCATCCCGGGCTGGAGCCGGACTACGACGCGCTGCTGGAGGCCGTAGACGGGGTGGCGTGACGAGGCCGTTATTGCAATGAAACAAACCCTCCACCAGCGCGCACGCGCCCTCGGCAAGACGATCGTCCTCCCGGAGGGGGAGGACCCGCGGACGATCCGCGCCGTGCGGACGATCCTGGAGGAGGGGATCGCGCGGCCCGTGCTCATCGGCCGCCCCGAGCGCGTCCGCGCCCTCGCCGACGCCGAGGGCTTCGCGCTCCCGCCCTCCGTCCCCATCCACGACCCGTTCACGTCGGACCGCCTGTCGATGCTCGCGCAGGTGCTCTTCGAGTTGCGGGAGGCGAAGGGGCTCACGAACGAGGGCGCGCGCGAGCTTGCCGGCGACCCGCTCTACTTCGGCGACCTGCTCGTCCGTCTCGGGGAGGCCGACGGCTGCGTGGCCGGGGCAACGCGCGCCTCGTCCGACGTGGTCCGTGCGGCGATCCAGGTGCTCGGCGTGGCCGAGGGCTCCGCGCTCGTCTCGTCGTTCTTCCTCATGGTGCTCCCCGACGGCCGTCCTCTCACCTTCACCGACTGCGGGGTCGTGCCCGACCCCGACCCCGTCCAGCTCGCCTCCATCGGCCTCGACGCGGCGACGAACCACCGCTTCCTGACGGGGGAGGAGCCCCGCGTCGCGTTCCTCTCTTTCTCGACGAAGGGCTCGGCCGAGCACCCGCGCGTCGAGAAGGTCCGCGAGGCCGTCCGCCTCGCCCGCGCGCGGCGGCCCGACCTCGTCCTCGACGGCGAGCTCCAGTTCGACGCTGCGTTCGTGCCCAGCGTGGCGGCGCGGAAGGCGCCCGACTCGCCCGTCGCCGGCCGCGCCAACGTATTCGTCTTCCCCGACCTGGACTCGGGCAACATCGGGTACAAGATCACCCAGCGCATCGGCGGGGCCGAGGCGTACGGGCCGGTTCTCCAGGGGCTGGCCTGGCCGGCCAACGACCTTTCGCGCGGCGCCGACGCCGAGGACATCGTCAACGTGGTGGCGATCACGGCCCTCCAGGCCGGCGCCCGGGCATCGGGGTAGTGGTGTTGGCTCGTATGCCTGTTATTGCAACGTAGCCAAACCCACCGCACGCGCCACCCGCCCCAGGGGATCAGGGCTCAAATCGGGCCCGAAAGCCTCGCCCGTTACCTGCTCGAACAGCTCTACGTAGCGCTCGGCCACCTCGCGGACGAAAGCCGGCGGGAGGTCGGGCAGCACCTGGCCCTCCTTGCCCTGGAACCCCTGGTCCATCAGCCACTCCCGCACGAACTCCTTGGAGAGCTGTCGCTGAGGCTCGCCCCGCGATAGGCGCTCCTCGTAGCCGTCGGCGTAGTAGTAACGCGAGGAGTCGGGCGTGTGTACCTCGTCGATGACGAGGAGGCGGCCATCGGGTGCACGCCCGAACTCGTACTTGGTATCCACGAGGAGGAGCCCGCGCTGCGCCGCGAGCTCCGACCCGCGCTGGAAGAGCCGGAGGGCCATG
The DNA here is from genome assembly GCA_035304085.1 of Rubricoccaceae bacterium. Classification (GTDB taxonomy): domain Bacteria; phylum Bacteroidota; class Rhodothermia; order Rhodothermales; family Rubricoccaceae; genus DATGQT01. The sequence continues at coordinate 7,307 of DATGQT010000267.1, read as the reverse complement.
TCGGTGGCTTCTTCGAGCGTATCGGCATCGAGGATGCCCCGCTCGATGATCTCCTCCCGCGAGACGTCCTCGTCGTGGCCCTCCTGAGCCTTCGTCGCAGGCGTGAGGATCGGTCGAGGGAGGCGCTCGCTCTCGCGGAGCCCTTCCGGGAGGTGCTCGCCGCACAGCACCCGGCCGCCCGCACGATAAACCCGCCAGGCATGCCCGGCCAGGTACCCGCGCACGACGAATTCGACGGGCAGCGCCCGGCACTCCACCGCGATCGTCACGTTCGGGTCCGGCACGTCGAGCACGTGGTTCGGGCACACGTCGGCCGTCCTCTCGAAGAAGTAGGCGGCCAGACGATTCAGGACCTGCCCCTTGAGCGGGATGGCCTGCCGGAGCACGTGGTCGAAAGCGGAGATCCGGTCGGTGGTGACGAGGATGAGGCGGCCGTCGCCGGGCCGGTACACGTCGCGGACCTTTCCGCGGTAGCGCGGGCCGAGGCCGGAGAAGTCGGTCTCCGCCAGCGGCGGAGGCAGTTGAGCGGGCAGCATGGGGGGAGCGGCTTGGTTCGAGCGGGTCCGAAGGTACGTGTTGCCGGGCGCCCCGCGCGCAGCCGCCGGGGTGGGGGAAATCGCTTTTGTGGTGGCCTCTACTTACGATAAGCGTTATTATCGCAACCACCCTGCTAGCCCTCCGTCATGCCCGATCTCACGCCCATTCCGCCATCGGCCCCCACCGAGCATGAGCTGGACACCGACCTCGTCCCGCTCTTCCTCCTCCGGTACGAAGCCGCCAACACCCGCCGCTCCTACGCCAACGACCTCGCCCAGTTCTTCGGCACCGAGGCCGTGACCCTCCGAATGGCCCGCGCGGTCTCGTTCGTGGACGTGAACACCCACCTCGAGCGAATCGCCGCGGAGGGCGCCCGTCCTTCGACGATCCAGCGGCGTGTTGCGGCGCTGAGGGGCTTCTTCTCTTGGCTCGTCGCGCTGGGGCTCCTCGAACTCAACCCGGCGGACCGGCACCTGATCCGCCGTACACAGCGGTCGCGCCGACGCGACCGCGTGATCACCTACCTCACGCGTGAGGAGGCTCGCAGGCTGATCGAGGCCGTCGATCCCGGGAGCAAGGCGTATGCTCGTGATCAGACACTCATGCTGGTACTCCTACATTGTGTGCTTCGCCGGTCTGAGGCGAGAGCCATGGACTTCGAGCACCTTCGTCAGATCGGGCAGCACTGGGTATTGGAGCTTCCATCCACCAAAGGCGGCGCTGATCAGTACGTGAAAGTGCCGCCAAAGGTGGCGGAGTCGATTCTGCAGCTCCAGACCGTTTATGGCTATGAAGGAGGTGCAGTGTGGAGGTCTTTAAGCAATAACAGCTATGGCCGCCGCATATCGGCGACCACCATCTACAACATCGTGCGGAATGCGGCGCGCAACGCGGGGCTCGAGGCGAGCATCGGTGCCCACACCCTCCGCCATACGGGCTGTACGCTGGCCATTGAAGCGGGAGCCACCCTTCAGCAGGTCCAGTTCCACGCCCGGCACAAGAGCCTCGAGACCACGATGATCTACGTACACCAACGCGAGCGCCTGCGCGACAGCGCCGCCGATTACATCGACCTTGGCTGACGCCCCATCCCCTGCTATCTACGACGATGTCCCACGATTATGATCTCATCGTGATTGGAGGTGGCCACAACGCGCTCGTGAGTGCCGCGTACGTCGCTCAGGCCGGTTACCGTGTGGCCGTCTTCGAGAGACGTGACCTCGTAGGTGGTGCTGTATCATCAGAGTCATTGGTACCGGGATACCAATTCGACCTAGGGGGCAGTGCCCACATCCTCATCCGCCTCACCCCGATAGTCGAAGAGCTTGGGCTGCCCCACTTCGGGCTGGACTACATCGACCTCGATCCCATCTTCTTCTCACCAAGTACGGACGGACGGTATTTCTTCATTCATCGAGACCTCGACACGACCATCGCTAATCTCGAAGCCGTCTTTCCGGGAGAGGGTGAATCGTACCGCCGTTTCGTCGAGGAATGGCGACCTTTCGCTCGCACGGTCTGCGAGACCTTTCTCGAAGCTCCATCCCCCTTAGAACTCGGGAGCGCCTGGGCTGTGGGTGAGCACAGAAGTGCGGATTGGAAGAAGGTCGTGAGTACGATAACTCGACCTTATGAAGACGTCCTCGATGCCTACTTCAAAGAAAAGCGAATCAAAGCAGCCCTGACGTGGATGGCAGCGCAGTCCGGGCCGCCGCCCACGGAAGCCCTGACGGCGCCCTTCCTCCTCTGGCACCCCCTCTACCACGAGGGCGGCATCGCGCGACCTCGGGGCGGCTCCGGCATGCTCACGCAGGCACTCCAGCGGCACATCGAGGCACATGGCGGACAGGTCTTCCTCTCCGCCCCCGTGGACGAGATCTGCGTCGAGGCGGGAAGGGCCGTCGGCGTGCGCGTCGGGCGGGACGTGTACACGGCACGGGGTGTCCTGGCCGGGACCCACGTCCGGGAATCGCTCGGGCGGTTGTTGCCAGAGGCCTACCGGCCACCAGAGCTGGCCCGGATGCGCGTCGGTAACGGCTTCGGGGCCATCCTGAGGCTGGCGCTCGCCGAGCCCGTCCGTTACGCGTGCTGCCCGGATGACGCTTCCCGCGTGCCTCTCCAGCTGATCTGTCGCGACCGGCAGCAGATCCGCGACGCGTACGGCGACTACCTCCGCGGTCTGCCGGCGCAGGATCCCCCGCTCGTCGCCATGAGTTTCTCGGCCGTCGACGACACGCTCGCCCCGCCCGGCGGCGAGGTCCTCTGGCTCTGGGCCCAGTACTACCCGTACGCGCTGCGGGACGGCCGGTGCTGGGACGACGTTGCCGAGGAGGTCGCCGACCGCATCCTGGACCAGTTCGAGACCTATGCGCCGGGGACGAAGGAGAAGGTCGTAGGCCGGCTCTTCCAGCACCCGGTGTGGTTGGAACGAGAGCTTGGTCTCCCGCACGGAAACGTGATGCATCTAGAGATGACACTCGACCAGATGTTCTTCTTCAGGCCCGCTCTGAACCTGTCCGGCTACCGGACTCACGTGGACGGCCTCTACCTCACGGGTGCGAGCACCCACCCGGGCGGCGGGATCATGGGCGCCTCCGGCCGCAATGCAGCACGGATCATCCTCAGAGATCTATCCTCATGAACCTAAGCAACAACAGCACCCTGAGCGCTTTAGAGATCGCGCGCTACGGCCGGCAGATCACCCTCCCGCAAGTCGGCCTCGAAGGGCAGCGCCGGCTGAAGGCATCCTCGGTGCTCCTCGTGGGCGCTGGCGGGCTCGGCTCCCCGGCGGCGCTCTACCTCGCCGCGGCCGGCGTCGGGCGGCTGGGGCTCGTGGACTTCGACCGGGTGGACGAGAGCAACCTGCACCGGCAGGTACTGTACGGCGACGGTGACGTGGGCGCCGCGAAACTGGAGGCGGCTCAGCGGCGCCTCCAGGCGCTCAACCCCGGGATCGAGGTCGTCCCGCACGCCGTCCGCGTCACCGAGGAGAACGCGCGGGAGCTCGTCCGCGACTACCACGTCGTCGTCGACGGCACGGACTCGTTCGAGACGCGCTACGTCGTAAACGACGCCTGCGTCGCTGAGGGCGTGCCCGACGTCAGCGCCTCGATCAGCCAGTTCGAGGGGCAGGTCAGCGTCTACGCCTCGCGCGGGGGGCCCTGCTACCGCTGTATCTTCGCCGAGCCGCCGCCGCCCGACGCCGTGCCTTCGTGTGCCGAGGGCGGGGTGCTGGGGGTCCTCCCGGGTCTCCTCGGCGTCATCCAGGCGACGGAGACGCTCAAGCTGCTGCTCGGCATCGGTGAACCGCTCGTCGGGCGGCTGCTGATCGCCGACGTGCTCGGGATGCGGTTCCGCACGCTCACGTTCGACCGCGACCCCGAGTGCCCGGCCTGCGGCGTGAACCGCCAGGCCGGCGTACCTCTCCTCCCCAAGAACCACTGCACGCCTCCTCCCATGCCCAACGTCCCCGAGATCACCGTACGCGAGCTCCACGACCTCCGCCAGCGCGGTGAGGCCCCCTTCCTCCTCGACGTGCGGAGGCCCGATGAGTACGAGATCGCGAACCTCGGCGGCGCGCTGATCCCGCTCGACGAGCTCCCCGGCCGCCTAGGCGAACTCGAGTCGCACCGCAACGACGAGCTGATCGTCGTGCACTGCCGCTCCGGGGCGCGCTCGGCGCGCGCCGTCGGGATGCTCAGGCAGCAGGGGTTCGAGAACGCCGTCAACCTGAAAGGCGGCATCCTGGCCTGGAGCGACGAGATCGACCCCTCGATCCAGAAGTATTGAGCGACGACCGTCCCGGCCCGTTCCTCGTCCTGACCGGCCCCACCGCCGTCGGGAAGACGGAGCTGAGCCTGCGCGTCGCGGAGCGGCTGGGGGCGGAGATCGTGTCGGCGGACAGCCGCCAGGTGTACCGGGAGCTCGACGTCGGGACGGCCAAGCCCGGGGAGGCCGAGCGGGCGCGGGTGCCCCACCACTTCGTAGACGAGCTGGCGCTTGGGACGCCGTGGTCGGCCGGCCGCTTCGCAGACGCCGCCAACGAACGAATCGCCGCGATACTCGACCGGGGCGGGGTCCCGCTCGTCGTCGGCGGCTCGACGCTGTACCTGGAGGCGCTCGTGCACGGGCTGGCCAACGTCCCGGCCGGCGACCCGGCGGTGCGGGCGGCGCTCGTCCGTGAGGTTGCGACCCCCGCCGGTGCCGCCGCGCTTTTCGAGGAGCTGCAGCGGGTGGACCCCACCGGCGCCGCCACCCTCGACCCGACGAAGACGCAGCGGCTCGTGCGGGCGCTGGAAGTGTACCGCACCACCGGCCGCCCCTGGTCGTCCTACTTCGAAGCCGTCACCCCGCCTCCCTACCGCTACCGGGTCGTCGTGCTGACCCGGGCGCGCGCGGAGCTCTACCGCCGGGTCGAGGCCCGCGTGGCGTGGATGCTCGAAGCCGGGCTCGTCGAGGAGAACCGGCGGCTGCTGGAGGCCGGCTTCCGGCTCGACACCAACCCCCTCCGCACCATCGGCTACCAGGAGCCTATCGCCTACCTCACCGGGGCGATCTCGTACGAGGAGATGGTGAGGCGGCTCGGGCAGAACACCCGCCGCTACGCCAAGCGGCAGCTCACCTGGTTCCGCCGCCGGGCCGAGTACGAGTGGCTCGACCTCGGTGAGGTTTCGGGTGGGGGGGTGTTGGGTGTTCTATTGCAATAACGGGTTCAAGACGTAAAGCCGCTGCCGGTGTACCCCCCGTCCCCGCCGCGACGCAGACACCACCTCGAAACCGAGCGCGGGGAACGCCCGCCGCCACTCGGCATCGCTGCGAACGTCGAGTGATCCTTCCTGCTCCCGCATCGCCCCACCGGAACGGAGCCGGTTCGCCAGACGGTCGAGCGGCTCGAACAGGCGGCGTTGCAGCGGGTGCTCCGCCACCGACTCGACGACGACGACGCGCCCCTTCGTCACCCGCCGCGCCTCACGCAGCACGGCCTCGGGGTCGCGGGCGTGGTGCAGCACGTAGACGAGCAGCGTGAGGTCGAAGCGGGCGTCCTCGAACGGGAGCGAACGGCCGTCGTAGCGCACGAGGGGGAGGCTCGTGCGGTTGAAGTCCACCACGTCCGCGAGGACGACCTCAGCGCCGGTGGTCTGACGTACCACCTCGCCGACGTACCCGTCGCCCGCCCCGAGGTCGAGCACCCGCTCGGCTGCTGAGGGCGCGGGCAGGTACGCGCGGATCCACCGCCACTTCCGCCGTGCGCGCGCCCGCATGAGCGCGGGCAACCCGATGACGGTGAACCCCGCCGCGCCCGCGCACACCGCCCATCCGGACCAGCCGACGGCCACAGCGGCGTTGTATCCCCATGGAGGCCCCGCATAGCGCCAGTACGTCGCCATCGAGAAGGCGGCCAGCCAGAGCCACGCGGCGCCTAAGGCGCGACCGGCCGGAGACCCGACGAGCAGCGGGACGAGGGCGAGCAGCGGGACCAGGTACCAGGGGTGCACCGTGGTCGCGCAGGCGAAGAAGAGACCGAGCGCCACGCTGAACGCGACGGGGAGGCGCATCGGCTCCCGGACGTCGCGGACGTAGACGAGCGCCAGGGCGAGCAGGAAGTGCACCTGGAGCGCCGGCCCGAGCTGCTTGCTCCAGTCGACGCCGGTGGCGACCAGAAAGGCCTCCTTCAGCGCGTAGTAGGGGCCGGCGTTGAACTCGAAGAGCCGGACGTAGAGGTCGAGCGACGACCCGACGTGCGCCAACAGGTACGGCGCGGCGTAGGGCAGCAGCAAGGCCCCCGTCACCCCCACCGCGACGACGGCAGCACGCAGTCCGAAGCGCCGCACGACGAAGGGCACGAGCACGAACGGCACGAGCTTGACCCACCCGGCCCCCGCCACGGCGGCGGCGGCGGCCCCTCCCCTCCCCTTCCCGGCGGCCCATACGGCGAGGATGAGGAGCGCCGCCGCGAGCGCTTCGGTGTGCGCCTGCCCTGCCACCTCTACGACCACGAGCGGATGCCACGCGTACAGCAGCAGCGCCCGCGCCGGCACCATCCGGCTCAGCAGCCACAGCCCCCCCACTTCCGCCGCCGCCATCAGCAGCTTGATGAGGTACCAGCTCACCAGCCATCCCAGCGGATGGGCTAGGGCGCCTGCGGCGAAGACGAGCTGGGAGAGCGGCGGGTAGACCGAGAAGTATTGGGCCGAGTTCAGCGCCGGGTAGATCGGCTCGTCGTGCAGCCCGGCGAGGGCGGGGTCGGCGGGCACGTAGCGGTACGGATTCGCGCCGGCCTCGACCTGCACCAGCCCGTCCCACACGTACCGGAAGCCGTCGTCGGAGAGGACGGGCGTGAGGGGGAAGACGAGGAGGCGGAGGAGGAGGCCGAGGCCGAGCACCTGACGCGTCGAGAACCCACCGCGCCGCCATGCGAGGGCCAACAGCCCCGAGGCCGCGAGCGCGGCGACCACGAACCCCGTCCGCCAGCCGGTACCCTCCGCCGGCACCCGCGCGCAGACGGCCATCGCGGCGGTCGCGAGGGCGAGCAGGACGCGGAGGGGGAGGCGCCGGAGCACGCGCGCACGCGATGAGTTCACCCCGCCTCCTCCGGCCGCGGCGCGAACCAGAGCCCGAGGCGCGCCCCCTCGACCTCGATCCCGTCGGCGAGGGTGCGCATGAGGTAGAGCCCGCGGCCGTTCGTCTGCGTCGGGTCGTCGGGCAGCGTCGCGTCGCGGAGCCGGTCGGGGTCGAGGCCGGGCCCCTCGTCCTCGACGTGCAGCCACCCG
>DATGQT010000266.1:0-4313 GCA_035304085.1 Rubricoccaceae bacterium | reverse complement strand
GCGACCACGGCCTCCAGCGCCTCCCCGTTCTCCACCTCCACCGTCGCCACCACCTCGCACCGTCCCACGTCGAGGGCGCGGACGACGAGGGCCGCCTGGCGCAGGGCGTTGACGGCGAAGCGCGGCTCGACCCCGGGGTCGAGCTCGACGACTAGGAGGGCGGTCATGCGGCGCGGGGTGGACGGGACCGCCGCAGTTTCGGCCGGTGTGAAGGAACGGTGTGGCGGGGTCGCCCCGTCCCTCGCGTAGGGTCCGCCCCTACAACCGTTTACGGCATGAGGACGGCCGCCCCGGTCAGCCGCCCGTCGCGGAGGTCGGCCAGCGCCTCGTTCGCCGCCTCGAGCGGGTACGCCGTCGTCTCCGTCCGCACGGGCACGCGCGGGGCGAGGGCGAGGAAGTCCAGCCCGTCCCGCCGTGTGAGGTTCGCCACGGAGCGGAGCGTCCGCTCCTCCCACAGCAGCCGGTACGGGATCGACGGCACGTCGCTCATGTGGATGCCGCCGGAGACGACGGCGCCGCCGCGGTCCACGGCCTTCAGCGCCGCCGGCACGAGGGCGCCCACCGGCGCGAAGAGCAGTGCGGCGTCGAGCGGCTCGGGCGGCGCCTCGGTGGACGCCCCGGCCCAGGCGGCGCCGAGGCGGCGGGCGAACGCCTGCCCCTCGGCGTCGCCCTCGCGCGTGAACGCGTAGACGGCCGCCCCCTCGGCCGCGGCCACCTGCGCCACGAGGTGCCCCGCCGCGCCGAACCCGTAGATCCCGACGCGCTCGGGCGCGCGCCCCAGGCTCTCCTTCGCCAGCCGGTACGTCCGGTAGCCGATGAGCCCGGCGCACAGCAGCGGCGCGGCCTCGACGTCGCCGTAAGCGCCGGGGACCGGGAAGGCGTAGCGGGCGTCGGCCACGGCGTACTCGGCGTAGCCGCCGTCGAGGGTGTAGCCGGTGAAGCGGGCGTTCTCGCAGAGGTTCTCCTGCCCGCGCCGGCAGTAGCGGCACGTCCCGCACGTCCACCCCAGCCACGGCACCCCCACCCGGTCGCCCTCGGCGAACCCCTCCACCTCGTCCCCCTTCGCCACGACGGTGCCGACGACCTCGTGGCCGGGGACGAGCGGCAGCTTCGGGTCGGGCAACTCCCCGTCGGCCACGTGGAGGTCGGTGCGGCAGACGCCGCAGGCGCGGACGCGGACGAGCACCTGCCCCGGCGCGGGCGCCGGGACGGGGGCCTCGCGGAGCCGCAGCGGCGTGCCGGGCCGCTCCAGCACCATCGCGCGCATCGTCCGGGGGAGGCCCGGGGTGTCCATCGGCGGAAGGGAGGGGTTCAGGCCGACGAGTCTCCGCCGGCGAAGGCGGCCGACACCCGCTCGGCCGGGAGGAGCGAGCGGCCGAACGTGCGCACGGTGAACACGGGGCACGGCGCCATCCGGATCACCCGCTCGGCCACGCTCCCGAGGACCAGCCGCTCCAGCCCGCTCCGCCCGTGGCTCCCGATCACGACGAGCCCCACGCCCTCCGCCTCGGCGAAGTCGACGATGGTGAGGGCCGGGTGGCCGACGCGGACGTGGACGGCCGCCTCGCCGCCGAGCGCGTCGGCGAGCGCCTTCAGCTGCGCCTCGGCCCGCGCCGTCACCTCGGCCTCGTCCACCTGGAAGCCGCCGAGGAGCGGGACGTAGACCGGCCGCAGCAGCACCTCGTCCACGACGTGGAGGAGGTCGAGGCGCGCGCCGTAGAGGTCGGCGAGGGCGCGGGCGTGGCGGGCGGCCTCGGCCGCGGGCTCCGAGAAGTCCACCGGCGCCAGCACGCGGCCGACGGGCCCGGCGGGGCCGGCCTCGGCCGTCACGGTGAGGACGGGGCACGGCGCCTGGCGGACGACCGTCTCGGCCACGCTGCCGCGGCGCACCCGCTCCAGCCCGCTCCGCCCGTGCGTCCCCATCACGATGAGGTCCACGTCCACCTCGCGGGCGTAGTCGAGGATGACGCCGGCGGGGTCGGTGCCCTGCCGCTCGACCTCCACCACCGGCACCGGCGCGTCGGCCGGGCCGGCCGAGGAGGGCGGGGCGGGGAGGCCGAGCTGCTCGGCGACGTCCGCCTGCGTGAGGCGGAGGGCGTCGAGCGGCGCCAGCGGGTCGCCGTCCTTGCCGGAGACGACGTGGAGCACGTGGAGCGCGGCGTCGTGGGTGGCGGCGAGGTAGGCGGCGTGCGAGAACGCACGCTCGGCCAGCGCCGTGTAGTCCGTCGTGAAGAGGATGCGGCGGAGGCGGAGGGGTGGCATGGCGGCGGGGGTCAGGAGAGGGGTGGGTCGGCGGGGCAGGTGGTCCCGTCACCGGTCGCCGCGTCGTGCGGGAGCAGCCCGCGGCCCTGGCCGCGGACGACGAGGACGGGGCACGGGGCGCGGCGGACGACCTGCTCGGATACGCTCCCCAGCACGAGCCGTTTCAGCCCGCTCCGCCCGTGCGTCGGCAGCACGAGGAGGTCCGGCCCGAGCGCCTTCGCCGTCGCCAGCACCCCGATCGTCGGGTGCCCGGCGACGACGTGCGGCGTCACCTCGACGGCCGGCCCGCCCGCCTCGCGCGCGAGCTCCAGCAGCGCCTCCCGCGTCGTCTCCTCCACCTCCGCCGACGGCGGCGGGAACACCGGCGGGATGTCCACGAGCCCGTAGCTCGGCAGCGTCTCGACGACGTGGAGGAGGTCGAGGCGCGCGCCGAAGAGGGCGGCGAGGTGCTTCGCGTAGGCCACGGCCAGCCACGACGACGGCGAGAAGTCCACCGGCGCCAGCACACGGGCGACGGCCTCCGGCGCGCGGTCGGTGTCGGGGCGGATCGTGAGCACGGGGCAGTCGGCGAGGCGGAGGACCTCCTCGGCCACGCTCCCGAGCAGCAGCCGGTCCATCCCCGTCCGCCCGTGCGTCCCCATCACGATGAGGTCCACGGCCTGCTCCTGCGCGTACTCCAGGATGCCCATCGACGCGACGACGGCCTGCACCTCCGCCCGCACCACCGGCACCTCGGCCCCGCAGAGGGCCTGCGCCCGCGCGCTCAGTGCCGTCTCCGACGCCAGCTCCAGGTCGAAGACGTCGGTCTGCCCCGGGAGGCGGACGTGGAGCACGTGGAGCTCGGCGCCGTGGCGCCGCGCCAGGCACACGGCGTGCGCGAAGGCGTGCTCGGAGCACGACGAGCCGTCGGTCGGGAACAGGAGGCGGTGGACGGTGAGCATGGCCGTCGGGCGTTCAAAAGGGGAGAGCGCCGGCGGGGTCGGCGGCGAGTGGGGAGGTTCAGCGCCGGTCGGGGGCGCAGGTGCCGACGCCGAGGAGGGCGTAGGCGGGGCAGCGGCCGGCGAGCCCGGTCGCGAGCGGGACGAGCCCGGCGAGCCCCCACCAGCTCTCGTAGGCGAGGCCGAGCGCGAGGACGAACAGGCCCACGCCGACGCGGATCGCGCGGTCGGTCGGGCCGACGTTGACGGGGAGGCCTTTCGGGGCGGAGGGGGCGTGTGCCATGGCGGGTTCGCGGGGGCTGGGGGAAAGCTCCCGCAAGCTCCGGCCGCGCCGGCCCGCCGGCTGCCGGTGCCTTCCCGCGCCGGGTGCGGGCGGGGGGCACGCCGCCGTGTGGGGGGATCCCCTACAGGCGCGGGAAAGGCCGACCTCCCGCCGCGCTACCGCACGAGCGTGATCCGCCGCGTCCGCACCACGCCCCCGGCCTCGACGCGGACGACGTACACCCCCGCCGGCAGCTGCCCCGCCTCCAGCGCGAGTGTGTGGCGGCCAGCCGACAACCGCTCCGAGGCCAGCACGGCCACCCGCCGCCCGAGCACGTCGTAGACGGCGACCTCCACCTCCGAAGGGCGAGCGAGGGTGAGCGTCACCGCGGCCGATCCGCGAATGGGGTTCGGATGCACCTCCAGCCCCAGCCCCTCCGGCTCGGGCTCCGGCCCCGGCTCCGCCGCCACCGTCACCACCTCCGCCGTCCGCCACACCCACCCCCTCGGCTGCCCGTTCTCCGTCAGCCCCACGTATAGCCGACCATCAGGACCCACCGCCGCCGACGCCAAGTGCACGAGGAACGCGATCTCGGGCGCCCGCCCCACCGCATCCCACGTCGCCCCCGCGTCGTCCGTCCGGTACACCGTCCCCCGGCCCAGCACCACGAGCGCGCTCGCCCCCCCCAGCGGGAGCACCCCCTTCACGCAGCAGCCCACCCCATACGGCGGCCCCTCCGGGAGCCGGATCCCCGCCGAGTCCGGCCCCCACGTCGCGCCCCCGTCCTCGCTCACCCACACCCGCTCGTAGGGCTGCATGTTGATCCACCCCCCCGCGATTACGCGGTACCC
>DATGQT010000265.1:0-4451 GCA_035304085.1 Rubricoccaceae bacterium | reverse complement strand
AGGTAGGTGTCGTAGCGGAGGCTGAGGCGGCCGTCCGCGCCGGGGGCGTTGACGAGGGGGCGGCCGGCGTCGTCACGGAGGCGGAGCGCCTCGGGGTCCTCGCCCCCATCATCACCGAGGGCGAACGACCACCAGGGGTCTTGGGTGGGCATCGGGGACGCGATCAGGTAGTATTAAAGTCGTTGTACGGCGTCTTCAGCACGTCCGAAGCGTAGATCTCCAGCAGCGCCTGGTTCACGGGGTCCTCCTCGATGACGTACTGGATGCTCATCTGCGCGATCCGTGCTTTCTGTTCCCGGTAGGCACGGACGAAGTCAGGGTTCCGAGCGAAGAGGTCAGTGCGTGAGCCTTCCCGAGAATACGTAGGCTTCGCCCCAGTGACCTCACGTGCGAGCCGAAGCGCGAAGGAAGAGTCGCGGACCCCCGGCCTTGCGTGCGACAGGATCCGATGCCGGAGGTTTCGCGACCGCCCGACGTATAGGGGTTGCTCATCCTCGCTAAACACGTAGACACCGGGCACCTTCTCGTACCTGGAGAGGGTGAGGGCGCCACGCTGCATGGGTGGGCAGGCGTTGAGCCTCTCGAAAGCGGCATAGATGGCGTTGAGGCGCGCCTGGAATATGGAGCTCATCGTTGATAGAGGTAGTCCAGGGCTCCTATCCCGTCACTCCCGTGAAAGCGGGAATCCAGCCGAAGCGGGGAGGGGCCTGGATCCCCGCCTTCGCGGGGATGACGGGACCAGAGGGGGGAGCCGAGGTAGTGCGGAGCCGAATACTACGGACGGTGTGCCTCAATACACCGCCGCGATGTTCGAGGGGTCGCCGCGGCGGGTGCCCCGGCAGGGCTCCACGCAGTAGTACCGCCGCACGCCGGCCCCGGCCCCCTCGTGGACGAACTTCGTCGCGCTGGCCGAGCCGACCATCACCCACGGCCCTTCCACGCCCTCCCGCGTGAACACCTCGCAGCGGAGAGCGCCGCCCGATGGGCCCGTCCAGTCCAGGCGCGTGGCGCCTTGGGGGAGCGGGCAGGCTGTTAGGTCCGTGATCTCGGGGAGGAGGCCGGGCGAGGGCTCGCGGTCGCGCACGTTGAGGCCGGCGCGCTTGCAGGGCGCGTCCGTCATGGCGGTGTGGCGGGTGGCCTGCTGGCGGAGGGCGCGGTAGAGCGCCTCGCCCCGGCGGTGCGCCTCGCGTGCAGCGACGACGGCGGTGCGGAGGGCGCGCTCGGCGTCGGCGCGGGCTTCCTGAGTGGTGCGGATCGCGTCCGTCGCCGCCGCCAGCTCGGCGAGCTGGGCCTCGGTGAGGCCGCTCTGCGCCAGCCCCTCGGGCGTGCTGAGGGTGTCGCGGAAGCGGTCGGCGTGGCCGGCGAGGGACAGGGGGTTGCGGGGAGGTCGTTGCCGGGCATCGGGCGCAACGGGGACGGTGGGCGGGACGAGGGGACGGGGGCTCCGGGGCGCCGCCACAGGGTGAGAGCGGGTGCCCGATCAGCGCGCGAGCGTGAGCTGGCCCGTCTGCACGTCGCTGCCGACCGTGAGGCGGTAGACGTACGTCCCAGCGGCGAGCCCGCGGGCGTCGAACGTCGCGGCGTGCGCGCCGGCCTCCTGGTGCTCGTCCACGAGCACGGCGACCTCGCGGCCGAGGAGGTCGTACACCGCCAGGCGCACCGGGGCCGCCTCGGCGACCTCGTAGGCGATCCGGGCCCGGTCGGCGAACGGGTTCGGCGTCACGGCCGCGCCGCCCGCCGCCACCGAGGCCGCCGGCGTGAGGTCGGCCACGGCCTCGACGTCGAAGTCCCCGCCGACAGCGGCGTCACCGACGCGGGGGGCCGAGATCGCGATGGTCTCGGTGTACGTCGCGCAGTCGGTTCCGGTGGCCGGGTCCACGAGGCGGAGGGTGAAGTTGTAGTTGCCGTCAGGCGCCGCGCCAGGTACGCGGAGGCTGATGGAGCGGGTGACCTGGGCGCCGGGCGGGAGCGTGCCGCTCCCGAGGACGCGGGTGCCCTGGGGGTTCCCGCCGTTCCGGTTGTAGTCGAGCTCGAGGCGGGCGCCGTTGGGGTCGTTCCCGTTGTTGCGGACGGTGACGGTGACGGTGAGGCGGCGGGTGCCGGCGTCGTACGAGAGGTCGGAGGCCAGGAACGTGATGTCGCAGCCGGACTCGACGGTGTTCATGACGGAGCAGGTGCCGAACTGCTGGAGGCCGACGCCGAGCGTCCCGATCAGCGTCGTCATACCCGTCTGGAGGTTCATCGTCCGCAGCTCCGACACGAACGCGAGGTTGTTGAACGCGCAGAGGTAGCAGGTGCCGTCCTCGTTGTCGAAGTCCATGCCCTGGCCGAAGTTGGCATCGAACCCGATCGGGCCGAGCACCGTGCTCGCGCCCGTCGTCTTGTCGATCGTCAGCGCCTGGTCGAGGGAGAGGTCGTAGCTGTAGAGCACGCCCGTCGTCGGGTGGGAGGCGAGACCGATCCCGCAGCCGTTCGTGGCGTCGAGCCCGCCCCTCGGCGTCGCCGTCAGCGTGCCGAAGTCGAGCTCGTACAGCTGCGAGCCGCTCCCGCAGACGTCCACCCGGAGCCCGTAGAACGTGTCGTCCACGAAGTCCCAGGTCGCAGCGGTCCAGCCGGCGCCCATGATGCCGAGTTGCGTGATGGCGCACGTGGCGACGTCGACGGCGATGGCCTGGCCGAGGTTGTCGACGCCGTACCACGTCGTGAGGTCGTTGCCCCGGAAGTCGCCGGCGTTGAGGAAGCCGCCGCCGGGGGGCGTGTAGGGGCCGCAGTTGAAGAAGATGCCGGGGCCGCTCAGCTGGAAGGTGCCGAACGCGGCGGCGGCGTTGTTGATGCCGAACGCGGAGTCCGTCGGGTCCTCGACGGGCGGGGCGACGGCGTCCTGCTGCGTGCAGTGGGCGTAGGCGGGGTCCACCGCGCCTTCGGCGAGGGGGGCGTCGGCGCAGTCGACGTCCTGCGCGGCGGCGAGAGGGGCCAGCGCCGCGAGGAGGACGGCGGCGCCGAGGAGGCGTAGCGTGCGAGCCATGATGAGGGGCCGGAGCCGGCCGGATGGGTGGAGGGGGCTCCGCAAGGAAACGACTGCCGGGGCAGACGAGCAAGTCCCGCCGAAACAGCGGCGCCCCGGGAGCCAGAGCCCGCGGGGCGCCGCCGCGATGCCGCAGGCAGGTGCGGGCTCAACGCGTGAGCGTCAGCCGCCCCGTCCGCACCGCATCCCCGACCGTCAGCCGGTACACGTACGTCCCGGCGGCGAGGCCGCTCGCGTCGAACACTGCGCTGTGCGCGCCCGCCTCCTGACGCCCGTCCACGAGCACGGCCACCCCGCGCCCGAGCGCGTCGTAGACCGTGAGGCGGACGTCGGCGGCCTCCTCGATGGCGTAGCGGATCGTCGTCCGACTCACGAACGGGTTAGGCATCACCGCCACCGTGCTCCCCGATACTGACGCGAAGAAGTCGTCCTCGGGCACGAGCGACTCGAACGCCGTCTCTGTGCCCCCGGCGGTGAGGGAGGACGAGACCACCACGTCGAAGCTCTCGGTATCACAGATGTCGAAGGAGAAGGTGCCGATGTGGAGCTTGACCGCCCATAAACCGGCCACCCACCAGGGTTCGGGGACACGGACGCGGACGTTCCGTGTGACGGTGGCGTTGCCGGCGAGGGTACCGGCTGCGAGCTTGTGGACGAAGTTGAAGTGCTGTCCCGAGGCGTGGATCCAGAGGTCGAGCGGGGCCGGGTCAGGGCTGTTGTTAGAGACGGTCACCGCGAAGGTGATGATTTCGCCGAGTACCGGCTCGTGGTTGTCGAGCGTCGCGGTGAGGGACTGCTCGCAGCCGGACGGGAGGAAGCCCTCCGCCGTGCCGGCCGAGCCGTCGCTGGACGCTGGGTCGGGCGTGCCCATCGGCGAAGGCGGGCGTGCATCGCGAGCGGCGCCGTGGGCGGCGGTGAGAGGGGACAGGGCCGCGAGGAGGACGGCGAGGCCGAGGAGACCGGAGCGCGTAACCATGAGACCGAGGTCCGTCTGTGTGGAGGGGCGACCACAAGGAAACAAACTTCACAGAAACAATCAAGTAGCGCGCGGGTCCGGGCCCTCCGATGCGCAGGACCCCGCGTGGACTTCTTCGCCCGGTCTCCATCGCGCGGGCGGGCCGCTGCCGTAGCTTTCGGGCCGCCAGTTCGGAACCCGATCCGGGGTCCGGCCGACCCGTCCACGCGGAAGGCTCCGCGTCCTCGCGGCTCCGCCCCGGATCCTCGCCCCGACCCCCTCGGGTCCGCGAGCCCCCTGGAAGCCCCCGCTTCCGCCTCCCACTGCGCCCCCATGTTCGAATCGCTATCCGACAAGCTCGACGCGGCCCTGAAGAACGTCAAGGGCGAGGGCCGCATCAACGAGCTCAACATCGCCGAGACGATGCGCGAGGTGCGCCGCGCGCTCCTCGACGCCGACGTCAACTACAAC
>DATGQT010000264.1:0-2838 GCA_035304085.1 Rubricoccaceae bacterium | reverse complement strand
CCGCTTCGCCGTGGCCGCGGCGCTCGAAGGCCGCGGCGCCGAGCTCGCCTTCTACCCCGACGGCCTCCGCGTCGGCTTCGCCGGGAAGTGCCTCCGCGCCGACGTCGCCGACGTCCTCGCCCTCGCCGCCGAGCAGCTCCGTGAGCCGCTCCTCGACGCCGACGAGTTCGTCAAGGAGCAGGCCCGTGCCGTGGCGGGCGTCCGCCAGGCCATGGACTCCACCTCGGCGCAGGCCTCGGGCGCGCTCAAGCGGCGGATGTACCCGCCGGACCACCCCAACTACAACCGCCCCTTCGAGGTCGAGCGCGCGGCGCTGGAGGCGCTCACCGTCGAGCGCGTCCGCGAGTACCACGCCGCGCACTTCGGCGGCACCGGCCTCCGGATCGCCTTCGCCGGCGACCTCGACCCCGCCGCCGTCACCGAGGCCGTCCGCGCTACGCTCGGCGACTGGGCGCCGCACGGCCTCGCCGCCCGCTACGCCCCCGACGCCGCTCCCACGCCGCCCGGCCGCGTCGACGTGCCGATGGCCGACAAGCACAACCTCGACTGCCGCTTCGGCCACGCCCTCGCCCTCCGCCGCGACGACGACGACTTCCTCCCCGTCTACGTCGGCGTCTTCGCCCTCGGCGGCAACTTCTCGGCCCGGCTGATGCAGGAGGTGCGCGACCGGCAGGGGCTCACCTACGGCATCGGCGCGGCCGTCTCGGGCGTGGCCGTCGAGCACGGCGGGCACTTCCGCGTGAGCGTCTCCCTCAGCGGCGCCAACCTGGAGCGCGGCCTCGCCGCCACCGAGGAGGTCGTACGCCGGTTCGTCGCGGAGGGGGTCCGCGCGGACGAGCTGGCCGAGAAGCAGGAGACCATCGCCGGCACCCACGTCGTCGGCCTCGCCACGACGGGGGGGCTCGCGGCCCGCCTCCTCGTCAACGCCGAGCGCGGCTTCCCCGTCGCCTACCTCGACGCCTACCCGGACCTCGTGCGGGCGCTGACGGTGGACGCCGTGAACGAGGCGCTCCGCCGCCACCTAGACCCGGACCGCCTCCACCTCGCCGTCGCCGGCACGCTCCCGGCGTAGCGGCGGGGCCCGGAGAAGCGGGAGTTTCCTTAGGGCGCCGGAGGGGAATTGATGGAACGGCCCGCTCCGGCGCCCGGTGTAACCCGCGTCCCCTCTCCGGGGCCACGTGCCCCTCCCCATCGAACACCAGCCCCTCTCGAAACCATGGATCGCCAGGAGATCATCAACGACTACGTCACCGACATGGCCGCCGTCGAGAAGCACATCCTCGAGGCCGTCGAGCGCCAGATCGGTACGCCGGCGACGAAGGACTTCCCCGAGGCCCTCGCCGTCCTCAACGACGTCAGGACCACGCTCGCGCGCCACGTCTCGGCCCTCGAAGGGTTCAACGAGGACACGCGCGGCGGCGGGCTCAAGGAGACGCTGAAGGAGGCCGTCACGGGCACCCTCGGCGTCGCCGCCGGCATCTACAACAAGATCCGGCAGGAGGACCAGGTCTCCCGGATGGTGCGCGACACCTACACCGCGCTCGGCCTCGCCACCATCAGCTACAACATGATGTACACGACGGCGCTCGGGCTCAAGGAGGACCGCCTCGCGCAGATCGCGCTCGACCACCTCAAGGACCTCTCGCCGCTGGTCGTGGACCTCTCGAAGACCGTCTGCCTCGTCGTGGCCCACGAGCTGTCGCAGGAGGACAAGCTGATCGACCCGGCCATCGGGCAGGAGGCCGTCCGCCGGACGCACGAGGCGTGGAGCAGCCAGAACGTCGGCTCCGGCGACGGCGGCACCGTCCGCACCTCGGCTGCGGCGACGGCGCCCTGAGCGCCCGCACCGTATGAAAACGCCGAGGCCGGCTCCCACGGTGGGGGCCGGCCTCGATCATTGCCATGCCGCCGCGTTCACCGGTCGCGGACGATGGTGACGACGGGGTCGTCGTCATCGTCGTCGTCTTCGGCGGGGGGCATGACGAAGGCGAGGATGAGGTAGAGCGGGATGGTGAACCCGTTCCCGAAGATGGCCCCGATGACGAAGGCGATGCGGATGAGGATGGGGTCGACGCCGAGGTACTCGGCGATGCCGGAGGCGACGCCGGCGATCTTCTTGTTCTTCCGGCTCTTAGCCAGGCGCTTCCGCCCGTCGCGGCGCGCGGACGACCGGGAGGCGGCGCGGGAGGCGCGGCGCTCGGCCTCGCGCACGGCCCGCTCGGCGCTCCGCCACGCCTGCTCGAACGCGGCCCCCGCGGCGGCCCCGGCCGAGCGCCCGGCGCTCCGCCCGGCCGTCTTCTCGGCGCGGGCGCGGCGCGCGCGGCGTTCGCGGCGCTCACGGGCCTCCCGCCGTGCCTTCCGGCGCCGCCGCGCCGGGCTCCACGAGAGCACGCCGAAGCCGGTCAGGATGATGAGGATGCCGGCCAGCCACGGCAGCAGCGCCACGAGCGCGCCCAGCGAGTACCCCAGCGGGAAGAAGCCGATCTGCTGGAGGAGGTACACCATCCCGATGGCGATGATGGCGAGGCCGGCACCCGTCTGGAGGTTGAGGAACCCCGCCTTCTTCTCCTTCCGCTCAGCCTCCTCGGCCTGCTCGGCGAGGTACTCCTCGACGTCCTCGTCGGTGATGTCATCGTCGAGGCCGAAGGCGGCCTCGTAGGCGAGGCGGTCGTCCTCGAACTCCGGGGTTTCTTCGGGGCGCTGGCGGGGGCGTTCGCGCGTGGCCATCATGGCGGCGGTGGGTGCGTGAGGGCGAAGGTACGACGCCCCGGGGGTCGGGTTGCGGAAGGTCGAAGGTCGAAGGTCGAAGGGCGAAGGGCGAAGGGCGAAGGGCGAAGG
>DATGQT010000263.1:0-18263 GCA_035304085.1 Rubricoccaceae bacterium | reverse complement strand
CTACGAGGCCCCCGGCCGCCTCAACGTCTACGACGAGCACCCCTTCAAGGTCATCCTCGACTACGCCCACAACCCCGACGCCGTCGAGAAGATGGTGGCGCTGGCCGACCGCCTCGACGTCCGCGGCAAGAAGCGCCTCGTCATCGCCGCCCCCGGCGACCGCCGCGACGAGGACGTGGAGGCGATGGCCCGCCACGCCGCCGGCCACTTCGACCACTACGTCTGCAAGCGCGACGACCACCCGCGCGGGCGCAGCCCCGAGGAGATCCCGCAGCTCCTCCGCCGTGCGCTCCTCGACGCCGGCGTCCCCGACGACCGGATCGACGTGGTGCCGGACGAGCAGGAGGCCGTGGACCACGCGCTGCGGGCCTGCGCCGAGGGCGACCTCCTCCTCATCTTCGGCGACGACATCGCCCGGTGCTGGGAGCAGATCGCCCGCTTCGGCAGCGAAGCGCGGCGCGAGGCGGGGCCGTCCCCTACCGAGCGTGGCGACGGGGCTCCGATCCCCGCCGAGCCCGTCGTCGCGCCGGCGGCAGGGCCGGTGCTCGCCGAACCGGCGTCCACATCGAGCCCGGCGTACGCGCTGGAGGGCGGCCGCCGGGTCACCCGCGACCGCCGCGGCGTCCGCGTGGTGCACGACGAAGACGCCGATTAGGGGGTGGGAAGGGTGGAAAGGGAGGAGGGGATGGAGGGGGAAGGCAGATCGACGAGTAGGGCCTGATGATCACACGCTACGAGCAACGCGGTATCCGCTGGCTGAGCGTCGAGGTGCGGCAGCGCATCTTCGCGCCGTCGAAGACGTGGCCGAAGGAGGAGGCGTACGACCTTATGAACCAGGCTCGCCGGTCCTCGCGATCGGTAGGGGCGTGTCTGGTTGCTGATCCCGTAGTCACGTTTGGGGCTACCCAGAGGCTTTCTTAGCTCCCCTCCATCCCCTCCGCTCTCCCCACCCCCTCCACACATCCCCCATGATCCTCGCCTTAGCCGACAGCCGCCGCCTCACCGGCCCGAGCCTCTTGCTCGACGGCCCCGGTGCCGTCGTGGAGGTGCGGCTGCCCGACGAGCAGGCCGAGGCCGTCGTCGCGGCGTGGGAGCGGCACCTCCGGCGCTTGCTGGAGGTGCTGGGGTGGGAGGCCGAGGCGATCCGGCACCGGCGCTACACCGGCGGCGCCTCGCTGGCATTCGCCGCCCCCGCCGACGCCCTCTACGCCGCCACCGAGGTGAACGAGGCGGCCTGGGCCGCGGCAGCGGCCGAGTTCACGGGCGACGACGTGCCCCCGTTCGAGGCGGAGGCCGAGCGTCTCCGGGAAATGATTCGCCAGGAGGAGGATCCGACGTTCCGGATCCTCGCCGCCGCGGCCGACGACCACGGCGTCACGCTCCTCCGCGACGACCACCACGTCTCCGCCGGCCTCGGTACGGGCGCGCTCACGTGGCCCGTCGAGAAGCTCCCCGCGCCGGAGGCCGTCCGCTGGGAGGCCGCGCACGACGTGCCGGTGGCCCTCGTGACCGGCACGAACGGGAAGTCCACGACGGTGCGGATGCTGGGGGCGATCCTCCGCGCCGCCGGCCGCACGCCGGGCCTCACCACCACCGACCACGTCGTCGTCGGCGAGGAGGTGCTGGACCGGGGGGACTACTCCGGGCCGGGCGGCGCGCGGGCGGTCCTGCGTGACGGCCGCGTCCAGGCCGGCGTGCTCGAGGTGGCGCGCGGCGGGCTGCTCCGGCGCGGCCTCGGCGTGCCCCGCGCCACGGCCGCCGCCGTCACCAACGTCGCCGCCGACCACCTCGGCGAGTACGGGATCGAGACGGTCGAGCAGCTGGCCGAGGCGAAGTTCGTCGTGGCGAAGGCGCTCGGCGCCGGCGGCGTGCTCGTCACCAACGCCGAAGACGCGTACTGCGCGCACGAGGGGCACCGCCACGAGGCCCTCCTGGAGGCGCGCGGCGCCCGCGTCTGCTGGACCGCCCTCGACCCCGACCACGAGCGCCTCCGCGTCCACCGCGCGAAGGGCGGCCTCGCCTGCGCCGTCGTGGACGGCCACCTCGTCTACAGCGACGGGGGCGACTGGACGTCCGTCGCCGCCGTGGACGCCGTGCCGTGCACCTACGGCGGGCTCGCCCGCTACAACGTCCGCAACGCGCTCACCGCCCTCGGCCTCGCCCGCGCCCTCGGCGTGCCCGACGACGCCATCCGGCGCGGCCTCGAAGGCTTCGCCAGCGACCCCGCCTCGAACCCCGGACGCGCCAACGTCTTCGACATCGGCGAGGCGCGGGCGCTGGTGGACTTCGCCCACAACGCGCACGGCCTCGACGCCCTCGCCGAGACGGTCGCCCGCCTCCCCGCGCGGCGCCGCCTCGTCCTCCTCAGTAGCGCCGGCGACCGCTCCGAGGCCGATCTCGCCGCCCTCGCCCGCGCCGCCGCCCAACTCGACGCCGCCCGTTACGTCCTCGCCGAGCTCCCCGACCACCTCCGGGGCCGCGCCCCGGGTGAGGTGCCCGCGCTCCTCCGCCTCGCGCTCGTCAGCGAGGGCGCGCCCGAGGACGCCATCGAGGACGCGCCGGACCCCGTCGAGGGGACGCGCCGCGCGCTCGACTGGGCGACGGCCGGCGACCTCCTCGTCCTCCTCGTCCTGAGCCACCGCGACGAAGCCCTCGCGCTCGTCCGCACGGCCGCCGCCGCCGCCCGCCGATGAGCCGCCGCCCCCCGAAGCGCCGTTCCGCCCCCCGTTCTGCACCCCGCCCGGCCCCGCGCCGCCTCTGGCTGGGCGCCGCCGTCGCTGCCCTCGCGGTCGTCGTCGTGGTGTCCTTGCTGCTGATGCGGGATCGACTGCCAGACTTCAGCGGGGAGCGGGCGCTCGCGCTCGTCGAGGAGCAGGTCGCCTTCGGCCCGCGCGTGCCCGGCACCGAGGGCCACGCGGCCATGCTGGCGTGGCTCCAGGCCGAGCTCCGCCCCCTCGCCGACGCCGTCCGCCCCCACCCCTTCACCCACACCGACGCCCACGACTCGACGCGGGTGTGGGAGGGGACCAACGTCATCGCCTCGTTCAACCTCCGGCCCGAGGGCGGGCGCCGCGTCATGCTCGCGGCCCACTGGGACACCCGGCCCGTCGCCGACCAGGACCCCGACCCCGCGAAGCGGACCGAGCCGGTGCCCGGCGCCAACGACGGCGCCTCCGGCGTCGCCGTCCTCCTCGAGATGGCCCGCATCCTCGCCGCGCACCCGCCCGAGGTGGGCGTGGACCTCGTCTTCTTCGACATGGAGGACCTCGGCGACGACGTCCCGCCGGGCACCGACTCCGCTGCGGCCAACCCCTTCGCCATCGGCTCCGAGGCCTTCGCCGCCGCCAACCCGCGCTACCGCCCCGAGTACGGCGTCCTCCTCGACATGGTGTGCGACCGCGACCTCCGCATCCCGCAGGAGGCCTACTCCCGCATCAACGCCCCCGAGGTCGTGGCGCGCGTCTGGGAGGCCGCCG
Organism: Rubricoccaceae bacterium; assembly: GCA_035304085.1. Taxonomy (GTDB): domain Bacteria; phylum Bacteroidota; class Rhodothermia; order Rhodothermales; family Rubricoccaceae; genus DATGQT01. The sequence continues at coordinate 14,787 of DATGQT010000263.1, read as the reverse complement.
GGCGGGCCGGCGCCGCCGCCTTCCTCGACGAGCCCGGCGGCCCCGTCGTGGACGACCACGTCGCTTTCCTCCGCCGAGGCATCCCCGTCGTGGACCTCATCCACTACCCCTTCCCCGCCACCTGGCACACGACCGCCGACGTCCCCGCCGCGTGCAGCGCCGGGAGCCTGGAGCAGGTGGGGCAGACGCTGGTGGAGTTGCTGTACGGGGGGTAGCCGCCGGAGGCGGCTGGGAAAGGGGGAAAGGGAGAGAGGGGGAAAGGAGGAGAGAGCAAGGGGAGATACACCTCACCCTCTCTTCCATTCTTCCTTTATCCCTTTCCTCCTCCCCTCCCTCAATCTGCCGGTTCGACCTCGACGAGCGTGTGGTGGCTGTGCGCGATGGGAGGCGCGGCGAAGAGCGGCTTGGTCTCGGCCCACGTCGAGCGAAAGAGGTCGCTGTGGCGGTAGCGCTCGAGTGCCTCGGCGCTCTCCCAGAGGCTGTAGGTCGTGAGGATGTTGGGGTAGTGCGCGTCCTCGAGGAGGGCGAGGTGACGGCACCCGGGGAAGGCGCGGATGTGCGGCGCGCTCGCGCGGAAGAGCGCGAGGAAGTCGTCCAGCCGGTCCGGCCGGAACGTCATGCGGACGGTGCGGACGAGCATGATGATTACGTGATCACGTGAGGGGAGCCGCTTCACGTAATCACGCCCCTCACGAAATCACGTGTCAGCCTTCGACGATGAACGTGGCGACGACGCCGGCGTGGTCGCTCGGCCACAGCCCCATCGCCGTCCGGTCGCCCGGCTCCTCCCCGACGAGGCCGATGGAGACGGGCCGGACCGAGCCCCGGTAGAAGACGAGGTCGATGCGCTCGTCGAGGAGGGAGGTGTCGTTGCGGAGGTCGGCGGCCTGGCAGCACGTGAAGCCGTCGTCGCTGGCGCGGAGCGAGGCCCACGTGTCGGTGAAGGCGGCGACGAGGATCTCGTAGGCGTCCTCCTGCGCGGGGTCCGGCTCGGGGTCGGGGTTCGAGTTGAAGTCGCCCACGAGGACGAGCGGCTCGGTGTCGCCGAGGCCGGCGCGGTTGGCGAGGAAGGTGGCCTGCGCCCGCTGCGCCGGGGCCGCCTGTCCCCCCACCTCGAGGTGGGTGTTGCCGAACGTGAAGTCCACCCCGTCCTTCGTCACCACGACCGAGCTGAAGCCGCGCGTGAACTCCACCTCGATGCCGCCGATGGGGATGGGGGCGGCGATGGCGTAGGTCTCCTGGCGGGCGTTCGAGGTCGAGAGCCCCGCGCGGGCGAGGATCACGTCGCGGTCGGTGAGGCGGAGGTCGATGAAGTTCTCCCCGTCGAGGGTGGCGGGGAATTCGACGTCGGCGTTGACGTTCTGCGCCGCGACGACGTAGTCGAGGCCGCGCGCGGCGAGGGAGTCGAGGAGGATGTCGAGGAAGTCGAACGTGGTCTCGTCGGCGTTCGGCTCCAGCGGCTGCGGGTTGTTCGGGTCGAAGTCGCTCACGAGGTCGCGGCGAAACCACGAGACCTCCTGGAGCCCGACGAGGTCCGGGTCGTTCGCCTCGATCTCGGCGGCGACGGCGCCCATCCGCCCCGGGATGTCGCTCGTGACGACGCTGCCGAAGTAGAGCTGCGCGATGCAGACGGGGATCTGCTGCTCGCAGGAGGGGTCGAGCAGGGTGAAGAGGTCGCCGCCGAGGTAGAGGTTCCGGCTCATCACGGTGACGGTGGTCTCGGCGCCGGAGCCCTCGGTGTCGCAGGCGGCGAGGAGGGGGAGGAAGGCGAGGAGGAGCGCCGCCGTGGCGAGGCGGCGGGGAGTGCGAGTAGCCATCGGGGTTAGCGCTGGGGGCTGGTGGACCGTGAACCGGCGCGAAGCTTACGTCCGCTGCGGGCGCCGCACCGGGGAAAAAGGCCGGCCCTCAGCCTCCGTAGCCGAAGAGCGACATGAACTTGGTGGCGAACGGGAGCGAGCCGCGGAGCTTCAGCTTCCCCTGCATCATCGCGAGCATGGGGTTGAGCTGCCCGTTCTCGACGGCGAGCCAGTCGTCGGCGTCGGCCGTGAGCGTGAGCGTGGGGTCCGGCGCCGTGGCCCCGTCCTCGATGGCGAGCTGCCCGTCGCGGACGCGGAGGAGGACGTCGCGGGCGTTGGCGCCGGTGAGGTGCATCAGGACGGTGGCGTCGACGCCCTCGGCCTTGTCGGCGCGGAAACGGGAGGGGTAGGAGGCGAGGACCTCGTCGAGGGAGGCGTAGCGGGGCATGGGGAGGGAGGGGGGTGGAGGGTGATGCGCTCCCGTAACGCGTGACGGGAGGCTTTGCGAAGCACCGGAGCCTCCACGTGTCGCGTATCACGTAGCGGTTTTTTCCCGCTATATGCGGGGCGGGATTGCCAAGATACCCCCTAGGAACCGGGCCGCGGGCCGGGGCCGTACCACCGGGCCCTTCGCTCGTTCACCTCTGGTTCCGACCCATGGCCCACTTCATCGCCGCCGTCCACACGCGCGACGGCCGGCCCGCCGCCTTCGCCCTCGTCGAGCAGCGCTCCGACAGGCGGAGCCCGCGCCGCCCCCGCTACGTCGTCCGCCGCCTCCACCCCCTCACGGGGGACGACCCCGTCCGGCACGTCCTCGACGACCTCGCCGACAGCCGCGAGTCCGTCGGCCAGACCACCCTCGTCGTCACGGGCGGCCAGCCGGCCGCCGACCGGTTCCACGACGCCGGCCCGAGCGCCGTCCCCGTCACCCTCCTCGGCCCCGACGCCACGGCCGGCACCGACTCCCTCGCCGTCGCCCCGCAGGTGCTCGTGGACACGTTCGAGCGCGTCTTCCGCGACGGCGACGTCGAGATCCCCGGCGCGCTCGACCACGCCTCCGCCGCCATCGACGCCCTCTACGTCGCCGCCGACCTCGACGCCGGGGCCCCCGAGCCCGAGGAGGACGAGGACGCCACCGAGGCCATGAGCGGCGACGTCTACCCCGGCCGCGCCGGCAACCCCGCGACGGTGGCGCAGTCGGGCGGCGAGGCCGCCGTCTCGACGGGCGTCGTCGGCGACCGGCGCAACAGCCGGGCGACGGAGATGCTGGCGGCGGAGGCCGAGCGTCCCCCGCGCGGGCGCGTCGCCGCCTCGACGGGGACGCAGCCCGACCTCGGGCCGCACGAGGACGTGGCGATGGCCCTCGCCCTCGCTACCTGGTACGGCGAGTACAGCGCCGACGAGCTCCCCGTCACCGACCAGGCCGACGAGATCCGGCGGTAGGGGACGGTGGGCAGCGGGGCGCGGCTTTTTTAGCACCCGGAGAGGACGTAGCTTCGGGCAGCTACGAATCGATCCCCGTGTGCCCATGCGCTGCGTGCTCCTCGCCCTCACCCTCGCCCTCGTTGCCGTCCCCGCCGCGGCCCAGGCGCCCGCCGCCGCGTACGCCCCCGTCGCCGAGCGCATCATCGCCGCCGCCACGGCCGACTCCGCCGCATTCGACCGCCTCGCTTACCTCTGCGACACGTTCGGCCACCGCTTCAGCGGCACCGACAACCTGGAGCGGGCCATCGACTGGATCCTGGAGGAGATGCGGGCCGACGGGCTGGAGAACGTACGCGGCCAGCCCGTGATGGTGCCGGTGTGGGAGCGGGGCGAGGAGTCGCTTCGCCTCGTCGAGCCCATCGAGCGCGAGCTCGTCGTGCTCGGCCTCGGCGGCAGCGTCGGTACCCCGCCCGAGGGCATCACCGCACCCGTCGTGGTGGTGCGGACGTTCGAGGAGCTGCAGGCGCGCGCCGACGAGATCGCCGGGAAGATCGTCGTGTTCAACGCGCCGTTCACGAGCTACGGCGAGACGGTCCGCTTCCGCATCGGCGGGGCGAGCGCGGCGGCGCAGGCCGGCGCCGTGGCGAGCCTCATCCGCTCCGTCGGCCCGTTCTCGATGCAGACCCCGCACACCGGCACCATGCGCTACCAGGAGGGCGACCGGCCCATCCCCCACGCCGCCATCACCATCGAGGGGGCCGAGCTGCTGCAGCGGATGGTGGACCGGGGCCAGGAGCCCGTGCTCACCCTCCGCATGGGCGCCCGCACCGGGCCCGACGCCCCCTCCCGCAACGTCGTCGCCGAGCTCCGCGGCAGCGAGCGGCCCGAGGAGGTCGTCGTCATCGGCGGCCACATCGACTCGTGGGACGTCGGGCAGGGGGCCATGGACGACGGCGGCGGCTCGGTCGTCGCCTGGGAGGCCCTCCGCCTCCTCCATGACCTCGGCCTCCGCCCGCGCCGCACCATCCGCGTCGTCCTCTGGACGAACGAGGAGAACGGCCTCCGCGGCGGCCTCGCCTACCGCGACTCCGTCCAGGCGGCCGGGGAGATGGAGCACCACGTGCTCGCCGTCGAGTCCGACGGCGGCGTCTTCGCGCCCGTGGGGTTCGGGTTCACCGGGAGCGAGGAGGCCTTCGCCCTCGTCGAGCCCATCGAGGCGCTGCTCGCCCCGATCCTCCACACCGACAGCACGCGCTACGAGCCCGGCGTCGTGCGCGGCGGCGGCGGGGCCGACATCGGCCCGCTGATGCGGGAGGGGGTGCCGGGGATGAGCCTGAACACGGCGAACGAGCGGTATTTCTGGTTCCACCACACCCCCGCCGACACCGTGGACAAGCTGGACCCAGGGGAGGTCCAGCGCTGCGTCGCGGCCATGGCCATCATGGCCTACGTCGTGGCCGACATGGAGCCGACGCTGCCGAGGGAGGCCACGCAGACGGGCGGGTGAGGGAGAGTCGTCTTACGTCCGAACCGGCAGCCTCGGGCGAGGCGTGCGCGTGCGGCGGACGGGCGCGCGGTCGCGGCAGCGGCGGGGGCACGTCGGCGCCGTCGGTTCGGGGTCGCTCGGCGGCGGGGGCGGCGGGGGGTCGTCGGACGACGGCCCGCCCTGGCGCCCGAGGAGGTGCCAGGCGAAGAGCCCCAGCACGAACGGCATGAGGCCGACGAGGAAGACGAGGAGCCCGAGCATGACGCACGGGGGGAAGGGCGGCAGGGGAGAGGCCGGAGTGCCGGGCTAGCCCCGGCCTCCGATATGTCAACCGGACCATCCGGTCAAAGGTTCTCGCCGGAGGCCGGGATGCGGCTTCTCCCGAAGCCGTGGGCCGCACGCTACTCGACGCCCGGTGCCGCCGTGCCTTTCGGGTTCTCTGGGCCCTCCGTGGGGAGAAGAAGGGCGGGGGAGAAGGGCCGTCCTGGAAGGGCGTGACGAGAGCGAGGGTCGGCGCGGCAGGGGAGGGGGGCCGGAATTCCCACCCGTCGGGAGAAACCCCGCTCCGCCCTGCCTCGTCTGCGGCTCGCCCCACCCCCGCTTCCCGTCCCCCTGCCCATGAAGTCGAAGATCCCGCCCGCGGGTCGCCCCCTCGCCGTCCTCCTCCTCGTGATCCTCGCCGGCTGCGGGTCGAGCCGCTCGTCGATCCCCACCGAGACCTTCAGCAACACCGTCTGGCAGGAGGTGTGCGCGGGGGCCGAGCACGAGGCGGTGTACCTCCGCTTCCTCCCCGACGGCACGTTCGCCTACAGCGTCACCGGCCTCGACCCCGGCGACTTCCAGCACGACGGCGACGACCGCTGGGGCATCGTCGAGCGCACGTTCGTCGTGACGTGGGACGGCGGCGCGCGGACGACGCAGTACCGCGAGGGCGAGAGCCCGGACGTGTACCTCGGCACCAGCACGGGGCCGTGTGGGCGCGAGGCGCGGCTCGAGCACGTCGAGTAATGTGATGTCGAAGTCGAAGATCCCGCGGGCGGGGATCCCGCCTGCGGGACGCCGGCTCCTCCCCCTCGCCGCGGTCGCCTGCCTGGCGATGGCCGCGCAGGCGCAGCAGGCCGCCGTCAACGGGTTCGTCCGCGACGCCGAGACGGGGGAGACGCTGATCCAGGCCAACGTGCTCGTCGAGGGCACCGGGCGCGGCGCGGCCACGAACACGTCGGGCTTCTACGCCCTCGCGGACCTCGCGCCCGGCGCCTACACCCTCGTCTTCTCCTACCTCGGCTACGAGACGACCCGCGAGGCGCTGACGCTGGCGCCCGGTGAGACGCGCCGGCTCGACGTGGCGCTCCGGCCGGCGTCGGCCGAGGTTGGCGAGGTGGTCGTCGAGGCCGAGGAGCCGCTCGAGGAGGAGCGCGCGCCGGGGCTCCAGCAGGTGCCCATCCAGCTCGTCGAGCGCCTGCCGAGCGTGTTCGAGGCCGACCTCTTCCGATCGATCCAGCTCCTCCCCGGCGTCCAGGCGTCGTCCGACTTCTCCTCGAAGCTCTACATCCGCGGCGGCTCGCCCGACCAGACGCTCATCCTCCTCGACGGCACGACGGTCTACAACCCCACCCACTTCTTCGGCTTCTTCTCGACGTTCAACACGGAGGCCATCAAGGACGTCCGCCTCTACAAGGGCGCCTACCCGGCGACCTACGGCGGCCGCCTCGGCTCCGTCATCGACATCTACAACCGCGACGGCAACCGGAACGACTACGCGGGGATGCTCCAGCTGGGGCTGCTCGCCAGCCGCGCCGGCGTCGAGGGGCCCGTCCGCCTCGGCGGCGCCGAGGGCTCGTTCATGGTCGCCGCCCGGCGCTCGACGCTCGAGCCCCTCCTCGCCTTCCTCCGCGAGGAGCTCGACGAGGACGCCATCCCCGAGCGCTTCTACTTCTACGACCTCAACGCCAAGCTCGGCCTCGACCTCTCGCCGCGCGACCGCCTCTCCATCTCCGGCTACGCCGGCCGCGACTACGTCCGCGTCCCCTTCGCCGAGGACGCCGAGTTCGAGCTCGACTACGGGAACGAGACCCTCTCCCTCGGCTACACCCGCATCCTCTCCGAGGCCGTCTTCTCCTCGTTCCGCGCGACGGCCTCGCGCTACGAGTCCCGCCCCGTCGGGCGCGTGTCGGGGACGGAGTTCGAGCGGCCCAACTCGATCACGGACCTCTCCGGCCGCGCCGACGTCGAGTGGCTGCCGTCGGCGGCGTTCGAGGGGCGCGCGGGCGTGTGGGGCGGCCACCTCGACCTCCGCTTCCGCAGCGTCTTCGACGGCGAGGAGCGGGTGCGCTTCGAGCGGCCGGCCCCCTACGCCTCGGGCTACGTCGAGGCTCGGTGGCGCCCGACGCCGGTGTGGGTCCTCACCACCGGCCTCCGGGCCGACTACTTCGGCGCGGGCGGCTACCTCCGCCTCGGGCCGCGCCTCCAGGTCGAGCGCCTCTTCGGCGAGGCCGCCGTGCTCCAGCTCGCCGCCGGGCAGTACCACCAGTTCCTCACGCTCGTCTCGAACGAGGCCTTCTCCGGCTTCGACACGTGGGTGCTCACCGAGGAGGGCGTCGCCCCGGCCGTGAGCGAGCAGGCGGCCCTCGGCCTCAAGACCCGCCTCGGCGCCGGCCTCCGCTTCGACGTGGAGGTCTACGGCCGGACCATGCGCGACCTCTTCGAGATCCGCCCCGAGGTGCAGGACGTGGCCGGGCTCGAGTACGCCGAGCTCTTCCGCATCGGCGAGGGCTACGCCTACGGCGTCGAGGTCCTCCTCGAGAAGCAGGCCGGCCCGCTCACCGGGCTCTTCGGCTACACCCTCTCGACGACGCGCCGGCGCTACGCCGACGCCCCCGGCTTCGACGACTGGTTCCCGCCGAAGTACGACCGCCTCCACGACCTCAACGCCGTCGCCACGTACCGCCTCGGACGGGGGTGGTCCATCACCGGCGCGCTCGTCTACGCCACGGGCCAGGCCTACACCGAGCCCGTCGGCCGCTACTCGGTGGAGGGGCTCGACTTCATCTCGGGTGACACCAACGTGCTCGTCACGCGGCGGCTCAACGGGCAGCGGCTCCCGCCCTACCACCGCCTCGACTTCGGGTTCACGAAGGAGGGCCGCTTCTTCGGCGCGGGCGACTACACGCTCCAGCTCCAGGCCGTCAACCTCTACAACCGCCGGAACCTCTGGTTCTACACGTACGACTTCGGCGAGAACCCTGTCGACCGCGAGGCCGTCCGCCAGCTCCCCATCCTCCCCAACGTCTCCCTCGAGGTCCGCTTCTGATGCGCCGTCTCGCCCTCTGCGCCCTCCTCGCCGCGCCGGCCGCCCTCGGCCTCGCCGGCTGCGACGCGGCCGGCTTCGACGACTTCGAGGAGGAGGTGGCCGTGAGCGCGCTGCTCGTGGCCGGGCGGCCCCTGCCGCCGGTCCACCTCGCCCTCACCGGCCCGCTCGACGAGCCCTACGACCCGGTGGAGCGCGCCGTCGAGGGCGCCGAAGTGACGGTCTCGCTCCTCGCGCCCGACGGCACGGTCGAGGCGGCGTACGTCTACGCCGACTCCCTCCTCGGTCGCTACGTCTACCCCGACACGACGGTCCTGGTGCAGCCCGAGCGGCGGTACCGGCTGGAGGTCGCCGCGCCGGGCTTCGCGGAGACGGTCACGGCCGAGACCACCGTGCCGCGCGCGTTCGAGGTCGTCCGCCCGCCGCCGCCCTCGGTCGTCTTCCAGCAGGGCGACTCGCCCACGCTCGACGTGTCGCCGAGCGGGGTCGGCGGGGCGCCGGCCGTCTACGTCTTCACGATCACGTCGCTGGCGCCGTCGGTCGAGGCGCTGACCCCGTTCGCCGCCGACCTCTACTTCGAGCGGGAGGTGGAGCTGGAGGACCTCGTCTCCACCAGCTCCCCCCTCATCAACGAGGAGAACTACGAGGTGAACGCCGACGGCACGCTCCGCATCGAGGTGCCGTGGTTCGGGTTCAACTTCTTCGGCCCCAGCGAGGTCACGCTCACCGCGCTCGACGAGCCGCTGGCGACGTTCCTCGAGTTCCAGGCCATCCAGTTCGTGCCCACGACGATCTCGCCGGGCGAGATCCCGAACGTGCCGACGAACGTGCGGAACGGGGTGGGCATCTTCGCCTCGGCGGCGCAGGCGACGGCGTTCCTCACGGTCGAGCGCCCCTGAAACGCGCGGGCCGACCCGGAGGCCGGCCCGCGGAGCAGGGCGCGCGGGCGGTCAGTCCGTGTCGAGATGCCCGCCCTCGGCGGGGTTGAGGACGAGGTTGATCAGGTGGATGACGCCGTTCGATGACTCGATGTCCGTGTGGATGATGTCGGCGTCGTCGATGCTGATCTGGAGCGGGTCGGAGGACGAGGTGTTGAGCTCGGCCTGCTCGCCGTTGAGCATGACGAGCGTCATGCCGCTGGCGAAGTCGCCGGACCCCATCTCGCCCTCGGCGACGTGGTACTGGAGGACGTGCGTGAGCCGCTCGGTGTCGTCCACGCCCAGCTCGTCCGGCTCCTTGTCCGCGAGGTCGAACGCCTCGTTGACGGGGGCGAAGAGGGTGATGGGCCCGGGGCCGCTGAGGGCGCCGGCGAGGCCGGTGCGCTCGATGGCCGAGGCGAGCGACGAGAGCTCGGGGATGGCCTGGACGTTCTGGAGGACGGTGTTCGACGGCGAGACGCCGGAGAGGTCGACGGTGATCTCCGACGTGAGGGAGGGGCGGTCTTCCTGGGCCTGGGCCACGCCGCGCGGGCCGGCGATGTCGAAGACCGCGACGAGGAGGAGGGCGCCCAGGAGGGGCGCGAGGTGAGAGGTTTTCATGGTAGAGAGGGGATGATGAGAAGGGAACTGGCGGCCGTTTTCAACCGGCCCGAGCACGCACGGTTACTCAGGATGCGCCCGATTCACGATCTCTTCGGCCTCGAATACGTGCACGCCGGCCGGGCGCTCGGCCGCCACGGCCACCATCGCCTCGGCCACCGCGCGGGCCGGCGTCGCCCGGTACCGCCGCAGCGGCCCGACGAGGAGGGGGCCGACCACCCTCAGCGCGGCCAGCGCGACCTGCTCCTTCGGCCGCGGCGCCGCGCGCTCGCCCGCCAGCTGCGACGGACGGAAGATCGAGAGGCTCTCGAAGCCGATCCGCCGCAGGGCCTCCTCGATCTCACCCTTGACGCGGGTGTAGAAGAAGGGCGAGCGGGAGCTCGCGCCGACGGAGGAGACGAGGAGGAACTGCGTGGCGCCCTGCCCGCGGGCGAACTGGGCAGCCGTGAAGGGGTAGTCCCGGTCCACCCGCGCGAAGGCGGCCTCGGAGCCGGCCTCTCGGATCGTCGTGCCGAGGCAGCAGAACACGTCGTCGCAGGCGAAGCGCTCGGGGTGCTCCGACATGCGCTCGAAGTCGAGGACGTGGTGCGCGTGCCGCGGGCCTGCCTGCGGCATCGGCCGCCGGCCGAGTGTGACAACGCGGTCCCAGCGCCCGTGGTCGAGGAGGAGCGGCAGCACGTGGCCGCCGACGAGTCCGGTGGCGCCGAGGAGCAGGGCGGTCATAGGTGGCACCGCGACGCGGGGGACGGCCCCGTCCCCCTACAGCACCGGCCGTTCGACACCCGACGGGAGCGAGGCGGGCGCGGGGACGGCGTACGCGCCTAGCTCCTCGCCCAGCTCCGTGTTCGGGAACCGGCGGCGGGCCTCCGCCAGGTCGGCGTCGGTGAGGCCCGGCGGGAGGTGGACGAGGAGGAGCCGCCCGGCGCCGGCTTCGGCGGCCGTCTCTGCCGCCTCCTCGGGCGAGGCGTGAACGCCCGGCTGCGACCCCGTCGCCTCGTGCACAAGCACGTCGGCGTTGCGCCCGAGGTGGACGACGTTGGCGCTCTTCGCCGTGTCGCACGAGTAGGCGACGACGGCGCCGCTCGCCCCCTCGAACCGGAGGCCGATGGTGGGGACGGGGTGGATGACGGGCGCCGCCGTGACCGTGAAGACGTCGTCGGAGAAGACCGGCGCGCCCACCTCGAGGGGCACGTCGTGCCACGCCCGCTCCGGCAGTCCTTCCCAGTTCTGGGTCGAGAACGCGCCGAAGACCTGGCGAACGACGGCGAGGGTGGGGGCGGGGCCGTAGATGGGGATCGGCGCGCGCCGCCCGAGCAGCCACAGCTTCTCGACGAGGAGCGGGAAGCCGCTGACGTGGTCCGGATGCTCGTGCGTGAGGACGAGGGCGTGGAGCGCGGCGGGGTCGAGGCCGAGCGCGAAGAGCCGCTGCACGACGTCGCCGCCGCAGTCCACCAGCACGAGGCGCCCGGCCTCCTCGACGGCGAGCATCGTCGTGGTGCGGTGCGGGTCGCTCACGGCGGCCCCCGTGCCGAGGAGGTAGAGCGTCATTCGAGTGCGGAAGGGCGAGTGCGGAGTGCGGAATGAAGCTAACCCCGTACCCCGAGATCCGTGCCGCGACACCTACTTCTTCCGTGCGACGGTGTAGGCCGCCAGGCCCACGAGCGCGTCGCGCGCCTCGGAGGGCGGGAACGAGCGGAGCGCCTCGGCGGCGTCGGCGGCGAGGGCCTCCATCGCGGCGCGGGCGTGGGCGAGGCCGCCTCGCTCGGCGACGAACGCGCCGACGGCCTCGACGTCGGCCTTCCGCTTCTTCCGCTTGCGGACGATGCCGAGGATCCGCTTCCGCTCGGCCGCCTCGGCGCGGTCGAGCGCCGCGATGAGCGGGAGCGTCATCTTCTTCTCCTGGAGGTCGAGCCCGAGCGGCTTGCCGACGTCGGCGCCGCCGTAGTCGAAGAGGTCGTCGCGGATCTGGAAGGCGAGGCCGAGCTTCTCGCCGATGTCGCGGACGCGCGCCTGCGTGGCCTCGTCGGCGCCGGCGCTGGCGGCGCCGGCCGTCGTGCAGGCGGCGATGAGCGAGGCCGTCTTGTCCGAGATGATGCGGAAGTAGGTGGCCTCGTCGATGTCGAGGCGGCGGGCCTTCTCGATCTGGAGGAGCTCCCCCTCGCTCATGCGGCGGACGGCGTCGGAGACGACGTGGAGGAGGCGGTAGTCCCCGTGGTCGAGGGCGAGGAGGAGCCCGCGCGAGAGGAGGAAGTCGCCGAAGAGGACGGCCACCTTGTTCTTCCACAGCGCGTTGATCGAGAACACGCCGCGCCGGCGCTCGGCCTCGTCCACCACGTCGTCGTGGACGAGGGTGGCCGTGTGGAGGAGTTCGACGAGGGCGGCGGCGCGGTAGCTCTGCTCCGTGACGCCGCCGCAGAGCGCCGCCGAGAGGAGCACGAGCGTGGGGCGGATCTCCTTCCCCTTCTGGCGGAGGACGTACTGCGTGACGCGGTCGAGGAGGCCGACGCGCGAGCGCATCGCCTCGCGGAAGTACCGCCGGAACGCCGCGAGCTCCGCCTCGACGGGCCGCCGGATCTCGGGGAGGCTGAGGGGCCGGGCGACGGCGGCCGGCGGGGCGAGGGCGGTGTCCATGGTACTTTCAGTCGGCGCTGAAAGCTACAACGGACGCCGCGGTGCCGGGTTGCCCGCCGTCCCTTTTTTCCGCACGCGCAGGACCACGGTAGGGAGGAGGCGACGGGCGCGGACCCAGAAGTCCCCTCCACCCCTTCCTCACTTCCCATCCCCTGCGCTACGTCTCCCGGAGCAGCGCCTGGCCGACGGCGCAGTCGAGGCAGCGGCCGGCGGCGCACCAGGCGCGGTGGAGCTGGTGGAGGCCCTGCGTGGCGAGGGCGCTCTCGGGGCGCGCGCCCGGGGCCGTGTACAGCCGCGTCACCTCGTCCTCGGCGCCCGGCAACGTCTCCGCCACGCGCCCGGCGGCCTCGTGCTGCGCGAAGTCCCCGCGCTGCTCGGCGTCGAGGAGGAGGACGGGCAGCACGGCGTCCATCAGGATCCGGTCGGCGCGCTCCCGCCCGATGGCCGCGGAGGCGGACTCGGCCGACGGCCGCTCGAAGCGGACGTGCGCCCGCCAGAACGCGTCCGGCTCGGCCGACTGGATCAGCGCGCGCAGCGCGGAGGCCGGGCGCGGCCTCACGAGGGCGGTGCGGAGGCGGCCGAGGGGATCCCCACGGAGCAGCCCCGCCTCGCTGTCACCGGAGGCCGGTGCGAGGAGCGCGGCGGCCTGCGCGATACGGAGGGTCGGGAAGTTGGCGGGCCGGAGGCGGAAGAACTGCCACTGCACCGGTTGCATCGGAGTGAGCGGCGTGCGGCGGCGGAGGCGCTCGAAGCGTGCGCGGAGGTCCTCGACGTAGTCGGCGGCGTGCTGGTCGCTCTGCTGCATCGTCGCGCGGTCGGGCAGCAGCCCGGCGGTGCCGAACAGCGCCGCCTCGACATCGCGGGGGTCGTCGAGGCGGCGGAGGGTGACCAGGGGGAGGCGCCGAGCCAGCTCGGTCATCGCGTCCGCGTTCTTGCTGTAGCCGAGGGCACGGAAGACCGCGGCGTGGAGGAGCTGCGCGAGGTCGGGCGTGGCGGCGTACCGGGCGGCGAGTTCGGCCGCGCGGGCGCGGAGGCGCACGAGCCCGAGCTCGCGCAGCCACGGCGTCTTCACCTCGTCCCCCACCCCGGGCCAGAGACCGGCGCAGGGGAAGTCGGGCCGGGGGTGGGCGAAGAAGCGGTAGAGGAGGCGCCGGAGGGAGTCTTCCAGGCGCCCGTCGAGGACGACCTCGGGGAGCGTCGTGCCGTCGGCGCGGCGGAGGGTGCCGGTGTGCCGGTCGGCCAGCAGGACGACGTGGAGCACGACGCGGTCGTAGCGAGGGTCGCCGTCGTGCCGGTGGAGGAGCCATTCGCCGGAGGTCCGGTGGACCTCGACGTCGCCGCTCCACACGAGTGAGCCGCCGGGGCCCGTGATGCGGATGCGCGCGTCGCGGAAGTCGGGGCCGCCGTCGCGGTTGAGGTAGCCGGGGTGGAGGATCTCTACGGCGGCGCCCTCGGTGGTCGCGAGGTCGCGTGCGTCGAAGCGCCGCTCGGCCCAGAGCGCCTGGAGGACGGCCTCGGGGACGTGGCGGACGCGGGCGTCGGGCTCGGCTACGAGGGGCTCCCGGGCGAGCGGGAGGGGCGCGGCGGGAGGAGGCATGGTCGGGTCGCGAAGAGGTGGGTACCTCTACAGACACGGCCGGGCCTCAATTCATAACCCCTGCTCGCCCCTTTTTCCCGCGTCAGCCCGGAGGGCCGCCGCGGTAGGGGAGGAGCGCGGCGAGGCGGGCGGCCTCCTGCCCGGCGGCCTCGGCGAAGTCGCGCCCCGGCGAGGCGTAGAGCACGCTCCGGCTCGCGTTGACCAGGATCGGTCCGCCCGCGTTCGCCTCCATCACCTCGTCTGCCGACCCGCCCTGCGCGCCGACGCCCGGGACGAGGAACGGCGTCCCGGGGTGGGCCTGGCGCAGCTCGGAGAGCTGCTCGGGCCGCGTCGCCCCGACGACGAGGCCGGCCGTTCCGGGCTGGTCCGCGCCGGCCTCGACGGCCACGCGGGCCACGCGCCGGTAGAGCGGCTCGCCGCCGACCTCGAGCAGCTGGAGATCCGCCGCCGAGGGGTTCGAGGTGAGCGCGAGGACGAAGGCGCAGCGGCCGGGGCGCTGGAGGAACGGCACGACGGCGTCGCGGCCCATGTAGGGGGCGACGGTGCAGGCGTCGGCGTCGAGGCGGTCGAAGAGGGCTTCGGCGTAGCACGTCGCCGTGGTACCGATGTCGCCGCGCTTGCCGTCGAGGACGACGAGGTGGGTGTCGGGGACGGCGGCGAGGACGTCGGTGAGGACGTCCCAGCCGTCGGGGCCGAGGGCCTCGAAGAAGGCGAGGTTGGGCTTGAAGGCGCAGGCGGCCTCGGCCGTGGCCTCCGTTATTGCAAGACAAAAATCCCGAACCGCCTCCATCGCCGGGCGGTCGCGCAGCGGCTCCGGCAGCCGGTCCGGGTCGGGGTCGAGGCCGACGCAGAGGACGGAGCCGGCGCGGGCCTGGGCGGCGGAGAGGCGGGTGAGGAAGTCCATCGGGAGGGGATGAAAGAGGGGAGGGCAAGCTACGGTGACGCGACGGTCCGTGGTCCGTGGTCCGTGGTCCGTGGTCCGTGGTCCGTGGTCCGTGGTCCGTGGT
>DATGQT010000262.1:0-3171 GCA_035304085.1 Rubricoccaceae bacterium | reverse complement strand
GGGATCTGGACGCGAAAGCGCGCGCCGTTCTCGCGCTGCATGAGGTAGGTCCCCTCCATCGTCCCCTCGAACGTCCGCAGCACGCAGTACGAGTTGTAGCGGTGGACGGCGCCCGGCGGGAGCACCGGCTGCTGACCCACGACCCCCGCGCCCTCGACCTCCTCGACCTGCCCGTCGGCGTCGGTGATGACCCAGTGGCGGCGGAGGAGCTGCACCTCGAACGGGCTCCCGTTGGCGATCTCGATGAAGTACGCGAACACGAACCGCCGCGCCAGCACGTCGGACTGGTCGTCGAGGTAGACGGGGCGGACGGTGACGGTGACCTGCTCGGTGGTGGCGTCGTAGGAGACCATCGGTTGGGCGGCGCGGGGGCGCGGTGAGACGAGGCCCGGCGCGAGAGGTTCGGCCAGGGGGCTCGGACGTGCCGCCGCGCGCCGGCCCGCCGAAGTCACCGCCCGGGCGCGGAGAACGTGCCCGGGCGGTGACGGCGTGCTCCGGCGGTGGGACCGCCTACCGGACCAGCATCAGCCGGCCCGTCTGGAGCTCGGCCCCGACGCGCAGCCGGTACACGTACACCCCGCTCGGCAGGTCCGCGCCGTCGAGCACGACGCGGTGCGTGCCGGCCTCGCGCGCGCCCGCGTCGAGCAGGGCGACGCGGCGGCCCAGCAGGTCGTGCACGGCCAGCTCGACCTCGGCCGGGCCCTCGAGGGCGTACGTGATCGTGGCCCGCCCCGCGAACGGGTTCGGCGCGACGACGACCTCGCCCCCGGCGCGCGCCGAGGCGGACGCTCCGACGCGGAACGAGACGGAGGCCTCGTTCGAGCAGGTGCCGGAGTCCGTCTCGCACACCTGGTAGGTGAACGTCCCGCTCACGTTGCGCCCGATGCGGTCGGAGTGGGACCCGTCGTCGGCCGTGGTGCCGATGGAGCTCCCGTTCCGGAAGACCTCGACGTTGCCGCCGTCGGCGGGGCTCCACGAGAGGTCGGCGTAGGTCCACGGCCCCTGGTTCCGGGGGCTGACCGTGAGGGTGATCTCGTCGTCTCCGCCGCCGCCCCCGCCGCCGCCGCTCAGGAGCGACGGGCGGTACGTCGCCACCATCTGGTCCATCCGCTCCGACTGCCCCGCCGTGAAGTGGTCCATGCAGTCGTCGTCGGTGTAGTCCATGAAGTTGTGGATGGGGTCGAGGCCGGGCTTGTTGCGGCAGGAGTCGCGGCCCTCGGGGCAGCCGTAGGCGGGGTCCCGCTCGGCGGGGGTGTCGGAGACGAAGTCGCCGTTGCCGTTGCAGCCGCCCTGGAAGGTGTGGTAGAGGCCGAGGTAGTGGCCGACCTCGTGGGTGGCGGTGTCGCCGAGGTTGTAGGGCGAGGCACTCCCGCCGGGGAGCGAGGAGTGGAGGAGCACGGCGCCGTGGAGGTAGTGGCTCTCGGGGTAGCTGTTGGGGAAGTAGGCCCAGCCGAGGATGCCGCCGGAGGGCTGGCACGTGTAGATGTTCAGCGTGTGGGCCGGGTCCACGGCGAGCGCCTGCTTCATGGCGCTCTCGGTGCCGGAGCTGTAGCAGCCCGTGAACCACGCGCTGTTCGTGGTACGGGTCGTGACCGCCAGGGCGAACTGGAAGCTGGTGCCGGCGTAGGCGGCGTTGAGGACGGCGATCTGGTCCGCGATCATCTGGTCCGTCACGTTCCCCTGCGAAAGCGACGTCCCGCTGCGGACGACGTGGAAGGCGACGGGGATGGTGGTCACGGCCTCGGGCGCGCCGACGCCGCGGGCGCGGGCCGCGGCGAGGTCGGCCTCGACGGCGCGGAGCGCGGCGTCGCTGAGCTGGGGCGCCGCGCAGCGGGCGCCGGTGACGACGCCGCCGTCGGGGGCGTGGTAGGTGATCTCGGCGACGGGCGCGCGGCCGGTGAGGTCCTGCGCGTGGGGGGTCGCGGCGAAGAGGGCGGCGCCGCAGAGGAGCGCCAGGCCGCGGAGGTACCGCTGGGACATGAGCACGGGGGTTGAGGCGGGAAGGACACTTCGCGCGGCGCCCGCTCCTCCCCCGCTCTATTCTCCGCGGCGGCGCCGCTCCCGAAAGGATACTGGCCCCGTCGTTAACCTGCAATCCTGCGGCATCAACGTAGGAAAACCCTTACCCTCGGCCGGCCGTCACCGCCCGTTGACCTCCTGCCCCCGCGCGTACTCGACGGCGCCGATGAGGCGGCGGACGCGCTCCTCGCACACGGGCGCGCGCCAGTCCCCGTTCTCCTTGAACGCGCTCCCGATGATGAAGCCGTCGGCGAGGTCCACGTAGTCGGGGAAGTTCTCGGCCGTGAGGCCGCTCCCGATGAGGACGGGGAGGTCGGTGGCCCCGACGACGGCGCGGAGGTCGTCGGGGTCCGGGGCGTGGCCGGTGGCGCTGCCGGTGACGACGAGGCCGTCGGCGCGGTGCATCTCGGCGGCGGCGGCGAGCTCGGCGATGGTGAGGTCGGCCGTCCACGCGTGGGCGGCGTGCTTCTTCCGGACGTCGGCGTAGACGGGGATGCGGTCGGCGCCGATGGCCTTCCGGTAGCGGAGGACCTCGCCGGCGTTGGCCTCGGCGATCCCCTTGTCCGAGACGTGGGCGTGCGTCCACCCCTCGGCGCGGACGAAGTCGCACCCGGCGGCGTGGGCCACGGCCAGCGCCGTCCTGTTCGCCTGGAAGAGGACCTGGACCCCCACGGGCAGCCGCCCGACGTGTCGCTTGACCGTGCACGCGATCCGCGTCATGAACGCGACGACCTCCGGCCCCATCGCCCGCTCGTGCACCGTCGGGAAGTCGTGCATGTTCTCGACGAGGAGGCCGTCCACGCCGAGCTCGGCGTAGAGCCGGGCCTCGGCCACGGCCCGCTCCACGGCGCACTCGACGCCGCGGCTCCCCGGCACCCCCGGCGACGGCCCCGTGTGGATCATCGCGATCACCGGCTTGGGCCGGGAGAACAGGCGGTCGAACGACTTGGACATGACGGGCGGTCGCTAAGGGCGGGGGCGCATCGGCGGGCAGCGTGTGGCGGGGTATACTCAGGAGACGCCCGATGCTACCGGAGCGCCGCTCCGGCTGTTCCGTGAATTGCCCCGGCTTCGGTGGACGGTGGACAGAAGGCAGGGGGCAGGGATCAGGGGGCAGAAGACAGGGGGCAGAGGTCAGGGGAACTTCTCCCG
>DATGQT010000261.1:0-2246 GCA_035304085.1 Rubricoccaceae bacterium | reverse complement strand
TCGACGCGCCCGAGGCCGAGGCCGTCCGCGGACTGATCGAGGGGCGGGAGCGCAACGCCAAGCCGTACGTGACGGCGCGGCTGCTGCGCCTGCGCCGTGAGCGCCCGGCCCTCTTCGAGGGCGACTACCGCGCGCTAGAGCCCGAGGGCACCGACGCCTGGCTCGCCTTCGCCCGCGAGACGGAGGGCGACGCGCTCGTCGTGCTCGCCCCGCGCTTCCCCGCTCGGGAACCGGCCGGGGTCGCCGTCCCGCTCCCCGAGACGCTCGCAGGGCACGGCTGGACCGAGTGGCTCACCGGCGCGGTGGTCGCGGCCACGGAGCGGCTCGACCCGCGCACCCTCCCGCTCCCGTGGGCCGTGCTGGTGCGGGCGTAGCGGCTACTCCCACACGGCGCGGAGGACGAGGAGCGCGTGGGCGCCGAGCTCCGCCGGTTCGTCGGGGACGAGGGGGCAGCGGGGGACGTCGTCGAACGGGGGGACGGGCTCCCAGCGCTTCGGGTGGCCGGCCTCGGCGGTGGGGAGCGTCAGCGAGATCGGCTCGCCGCTCTTGTTGAACAGGAGGAGGAACGTGTCGTCCTGCACCCGCTCGCCGCGCGGGCCGGCGCCCCGGATGCGGTCGCCGCGGAGGAGGAAGCCGAAGGCGCGGAGCCCGTTCTGCTCCCAGTCCCGGGACGTCATCTCGCGCCCGTCGGGGTGCCACCACAGCGCGTCCTTGACCCCCTGCGCGTCGGCCTCGCCGGTGAGGAAGTGGCGGCGGCGGAACGTGGGGTGCGCCCGGCGGAACGCGACGGCCTCGCGGACGAAGCCGAGGAACGCCCGCTCGCGCTCGTCGAGGCCCCAGTCGTACCAGTTGACCTCGTTGTCCTGGGCGTAGGCGTTGTTGTTGCCCTCCTGCGTCCGGCTGAGCTCGTCGCCGCCGAGGAGCATGGGGACGCCCTGCGAGAGGAGGAGGGTGCCGACGAGGGCGCGCTTGAGCCGGTCGCGGCAGGCGAGCACCTCCGGGTCGTCGCTCGGCCCCTCGACGCCGCAGTTGACGGAGTAGTTGGGCTCGTGGCCGTCGCGGTTGTCCTCGCCGTTGGCCTCGTTGTGCTTGTGCTCGTACGAGACGAGGTCCTCCAGCGTGAACCCGTCGTGCGCCGTCACGAAGTTGATCGAGGCGAAGGGGCGCCGCCCGCTCCGCTCGTAGAGGTCGGAGGAGCCGGCGATGCGCGTGGCGAAGTCGGCTTTGAGCCCGCGGTCGCCGCGCCAGAACCGGCGGACGGTGTCGCGGTAGCGCCCGTTCCACTCCGCCCACTGCCACGGGAACGAGCCGACCTGGTAGCCGCCCGGCCCCACGTCCCACGGCTCCGCGATCAGTTTCACCTGGCTGATGATGGGGTCCTGCTGGATCACCTGGTGGAACGTCGCGAGCATGTCCACCTCGTAGAGCTCGCGGGCGAGGGCGCTCGCGAGGTCGAACCGGAAGCCGTCCACGTGCATCTCCGTGACCCAGTACCGGAGGGAGTCCATGATCATCTGGATCACGTACGGGTTGCCGGCGTCGAGGGTGTTCCCGGTGCCCGTGTAGTCCATGAGGTAGCGGGGGTCGTCCGGGTCCCCCTTGTAGTAGCCGAGGCTGTCGATGCCGCGCCAGGAGAGCGTCGGGCCGAGGTGGCTCCCCTCGCACGTGTGGTTGTAGACGACGTCGATGACGACCTCGAGGCCGGCGGCGTGGAGGGCGCGCACCATCATCTTGAACTCGCGCACGCCCGTGACGGCGCCCTCGGTGGCGTACTCCGGCTCTGGGGCGAAGAACGAGAGCGTGTTGTACCCCCAGTAGTTCCGGAGCCCCATGCCCACGAGGCGCCGGTCGTGGAGCTTGGCGTGGACCGGGAGGAGCTGCACCGTCGTCACGCCGAGGCGGGTGAGGTGGTCGATGATGGGGTCGGAGGCGAGGCCGAGGTAGGTGCCGCGGAAGTCCTCCGGCACGTCGGGGTGGCGCTTGCTGATCCCCTTGACGTGGGTCTCGTAGATGACGGTGTCGGGCCAGGGCACCTGCGGGGGCCGGTCGTCCCCCCACTCGAACCGGTCCTCGACGACGGCGCCGAGGGGGGCGAAGGGGGCGCTGTCGCGCTCGTCGAACGAGAGGTCGCCGTCGGGGTGGCCGACGACGTAGCCGAAGAGGGCGTCGTCCCACCGGAGCGGGCGGCCGATCCCCTTCGCGTAGGGGTCGAGGAGCACCTTGTTCGCGTTGAACCGGTGCCCGGC
>DATGQT010000260.1:0-3093 GCA_035304085.1 Rubricoccaceae bacterium | reverse complement strand
GCCGAGGGTCTTCGAGCCCTGGGGCGGGCCGCCGTTCCGGTTGTAGTCGAGGACGAGGCGGGCCGTGCGCGGGGCGTCGCCGTTGTTGCGGACGGTGACGGTGGCGCAGAGGCGGCGGGTCCCGGCGTTGTAGGTGAGGTCCGCGTTGAGGTACTTCAGGTCGCACTCGGTGCCGCCGCCGCACGCGAGGTCGCCGGGGTTGCCGAGGCCGTCGAACGTGTCGATCGGGTAGCCGGTGTAGCTCGCCGCCGGGTCGAACTCGTCGGAGGGGTCGGTGTCGGGGGTGCAGGCGTCACCCTCGCGGCGGAGGGTGTTGTCGGCCGTCGAGGTGTCGCCGGTGCCCCATTGGGCGCCGGGGTCGAAGCCCACCTGCCCGATGACGTCGACCACCGCGGCGCCCTGGAAGAGCACGACGGCGTCGTCGCCGCTGAACACGAGCGAGCCGCTGAGCTGGTCGGCGACGGCGAGGATGGCGGGGTCGGCGCTGTCCTCGGCGAGGACGAAGACGCCGCCGGGCTCGACGGTGCCGGTCAGCGCGATGGTGTCGCCGGGGTCGGGGTTGCCGTTGTAGAAG
This sequence comes from Rubricoccaceae bacterium, assembly GCA_035304085.1. Lineage (GTDB taxonomy): Bacteria > Bacteroidota > Rhodothermia > Rhodothermales > Rubricoccaceae > DATGQT01. The sequence continues at coordinate 2,519 of DATGQT010000260.1, read as the reverse complement.
AGCTGGACGGTGTAGCTGCCGGCCGCGAGGTCTACCGGGCTGTCGGAGGGGTTGTAGAGCTCGATCGCCTTGTTGAACGAGGAGCCCTCGACGTACTCCGAGATGATCAGGGGGGAGTCCGTCGTGGCCGGCACGACCGTGACGTGGCCTCGCATTCCGAAGCCCGGGCCGCCGTGGACGTCGCAGTGGTAGTCGTACTCGCCCGGGAGGGTGAACGTGAACTCGTACTGCCACGGAGCCGCGGCCGGCGCCCCGCTCGTGAAGCCCTCGGGGTTGTCGGGGTAGGCTTCCGTCGTGCCGTTGACGCTGTGGATGCCAGAGACGTTGTCCCACAGCACGGTGTCGCCGGCCTCGATAGTGAGGTCGGCGGGGGTGAACGAGGTGCCGCTGAGGGTGACGGTGTGGGTGGTTTGTGCAGCGGCCGTGCTGATGAGAAGCAGACCGAGCAGGCTGAGGAGTATAGAGCGGTTCATGGGATCCGTTAGGGTTGGGAGAGAGAAGGAAAGGAAGGAGGACTAGGCCGGCATCGCCGGCAGCGCCTACAGGATAAGGCAGAGGAAGTAAACAGCGTAAACCTAGAGACATACGGCTCAAACCAGTCGGATCGAGGGGTCATCCTGAGCGCCATGAAGGACCCCAAATCGATAGCCTTGGAGACACGCAGGCACACCCCCGCGGGGATCCTGTCCCGCCTTCGCGAGGCCGCGGGCGTTTCTCAGGAAGACGAACTCAGTGCTGCTCCGTAGCGCTGTAACCGGAGCCCAGTGCTTCGAGGAGGAGAGGCCGCCGTGCGGGCGCGCCCGCTGTCAGTCGAGCCGCACGAGCGTCCGGGTCCGCGTCGTCTCGCCCGCTCGGAGCCGGACGAGGTAGGTCCCGCTCGGGAGCTGCCGCCCGTCCAGCCGGGCCTCGTGCGTGCCCGCGGGCAGGACGGCGTCGACGAGGGTGGCTACGACGCGGCCTCGCAGGTCGAAGACCTGGAGCACCACGTGGCCCGCCTCCGGCAGCGTGTAGTGGAGGGTCGCCCGGTCCTCGAACGGGTTCGGCGCGACCGGCCGCAGGGCGGCCCCGCCGTGCGGTGTAGGCACGGGGCCGGACGAGGTGGCCGGGAGGCGCTCGTAGGCCCCGGCGTCGTGCGCCGGGCCCAGCGGGCGGGGCGCGCCCTCGAGGTCGTCCGCCGGGGCGGCGCGGCCGGCGAACGACGCGGCGCCGACGTCGAGGGCGGGGCTGTCGGGGGCGAGGTGGTAGTCGTGGCCGTCGGCGTCCTCGAACAGCCCGGCGGGGGAGGAGCGGGTGAGGTTGGAGGCGGCGTCGACGAGGTTCGTCCCCACCTCGTCCACGATGGGCCGCTCGCTCACGACGAGGTTGTTGAAGACGACGTTGCCCGAGGCGCCGTCGGTCATGCGGATGCCTGCGATGCGCGGCTCGACGATGGTGTTGTTGACGACGACGGCGTCGTCGGTGGGGAGGCCGCAGCCGGGCTCGTCGACGAGGTGGATCCCGCCGGCGCCGCCGTCGAGCCCGTTGTCGTAGATGACGTTGTTCTGGATCCGCGCCCCCGGCGCGCTGATGATGCTGAGGCCCTTGTTCGTGTTGTCGTAGACGACGTTGTCCTCGATGAGGGCGTCCTCGATGACGCCGTCGCCGCCGGCGTAGCAGTCGCCGTTGAGCTGGATGCCGTTGCGGCCGTTGCCGTAGGAGACGTTCCCCCGGACGACGGGGGCGTCGGCGGGGGTGTCGGAGTTGGAGACGTAGATGCCGTGCTCCAGCTCCGAGCCGTAGGTGACGTTGTCGAGGATCCGGACCTCGGGGGCGAACCCCGTGAAGATGCCCCACCGCCCGTTCGGCCCGACGACGTTGCCGCGCACCACGACGCCCCGCGCGATGACCACGCGGATGCCCGCCACCTCGGCGTCGCGCACGCGGAACCCCTCGATCACGACGTAGTCGGCCCCCTCGACGTTGATGTGGTGGTCGCCGCGGACGGGGTTCTCCTCGTTCACGACGGCGTTCTCGCCGAGCGCCCTGAACACGATGGGCGAGGAGGCCGTCCCGTCGGTCTCGATCTGGAAGCCGACGTAGGTGCCGTCGTGGACGAGCACGGTGTCGCCGGGCTGGACGGTGTCGGCGGCGTGCTGGAGTGTGGCCCAGGGGTCGCCGGCGGTCCCGGCGCCGGCGTCGCTCCCGCCGGGGGCGACGTGGTACGTCTCGGCCAGGGCCGAGGGCGCGAACGCGGCGCAGGCGGCGAGGGCGCAGAGGAGCGGGCGCCCCGCGAGCGGGATCTTCGACATGGGACCGGGCGCTGGTGTGGCCGGGGCATCGGAAGGGCGGAGGACGGTGCAAGTTCCGGGGGCGGACCGGCCGCGGAATGGTGCGGGGCCGTTCCCGCGTGCGCCGGGCGAAGCGTGCCCGAGGGGAGCCCGTTCCACGCCACTCGGGTTTCGTAACATCCCGCGCACCGTGCCCCCTCGCCCCGTGACCGTCGCCTGCATCGGCGGAGGCCCCGCCGGCCTCTTCCTCTC
>DATGQT010000259.1:0-18162 GCA_035304085.1 Rubricoccaceae bacterium | reverse complement strand
GTCGGCCCCGAGCCCATCATGGGCTCGACGCGGATGAAGAGCGGGACGGCCACCAAGCTCGTCCTCAACATGCTCTCGACGGCGGCGATGATCCGCCTCGGCAAGGTCTACGAGAACATGATGGTGGACCTCCAGATGACGAACCAGAAGCTCGTCGAGCGCTCGAAGCGGATCGTCATGATCGCCACGGGCGTGGACTACGCCACGGCCGAGCGCGTGCTGGCGGAGGCCGGCGGCCACGTCAAGACCGCCCTCGTCATGATTCTCGCGGGCGTGGATGCTGGGGAGGCGCGGGCGCGGATCGCGCGCGGCGGCGGGTTCGTCCGCCACGCCATCGAGGGAACGACCCCGAACGCTGAGTAGGACACGGGGGTGACGCGCCCGCCTGCTAACGTGGCAGGGACTCGGCCCGGCATGCTTCTCGCCATACGCCGGGGCAAACGCATCCCGTCATGTCCCTCCGCCTCCTCTTCCTCCTCGCCCTCGCCGTCCTCCCCGCCAGCGCCCAGAGGCTGCCGGCCGACACGTCGCCGGACACGGAGGCCCTCGACCGGGCCGTCCGCCGCTACGTCCTCCCCTTCACGACCTCCCCTGACGACACCGCCTGGAAGGTGAGTTGGGCAGACCTCAACGGGGACGACGTCCCCGACGCCCTCGTCTACGTCTCCGGCCCCGACTGGTGCGGTTCCGGCGGCTGCACCCTCCTCGTGTTCGAGGCCATCACCGGCCTCGACGCTGAGGAGCTCGGCGCCTTCCGGCCGGCCGCCGAGATCAGCCTCGTCACCGGCCCCGTCCTCGTCGCCAGCGCCGGCCCCGATGGGTGGCGCGACCTCGTCGTCGCCGGCCAGGAGGGCGAACACCGCATCCTCCGGTTCGACGGCGAGTCGTACCCCGGCAGCCCGGACGCCGGCATCGCCGTGAGCGCCCTGCCCGAGGGCGACCTCCTCTTCGCGGAGTCCCACTGAGCGCGGACCCCGCGCCGGCCTCGGTCGTTCATCGGACGCCTCCCCGAGCAGGGGCGCAGCGCGCTGCGCCCCGCGTCGTCTGTTGCCGCCCGTGACGCTCCAGGACCTCCGCCATCGCCTCGCCGCCCTCCCCTTCTTCGGCCGCACCCGCGAGGAGGTGGCCCGCCTCCGCCCCGGCACCGCCCTCCGCCTCAAGGGCACCGTCGGCTCCCTCCCTGCCTTCGTGCTGGCCGACCTGCTCGACGCGCGCGGCGGCCCGCTCGTCGCCCTCCTCCCCGAGAGCGAGGCGGCCGACTACCTCCGCAGCGACCTCGAGCAGCTCCTCGGCTCCGACGAGCGCGTCCTCTTCTTCCCCCCCACCGGCCACGTCCCCTACGACCCCGACCAGCTCGCCGAGAGCGCCCCCCTCGTCGCTCGCGCCGACGCGCTGGCGCAGCTCCGCGAGGGCTTCGACGGGATCCTCGTCACGAGCGTCGAGGCGATCTCGGAGCTGGTGCCGCCGCCGGAGACCGTTTCACATGAAACGCTGACCGTGCGCGTAGGCGACGAGATGCCGCCGGAGGACCTCGTGGACCGGCTCGTCGGGCAGGGGTTCGAGCCCGTCGCGTTCGTCGAGAGCCCCGGCGAGGTCGCCCTCCGCGGCGGCATCCTCGACGTGTTCCCCTTCGCCGGCGGCTACCCCGTCCGCATCGAGTTCTTCGGCGACGAGGTGGACTCGATCCGCGCGTTCGACCCGTCGAGCCAGCGCTCGGTGTCGCGGATGGAGGCCGCCCGCCTCGTCCCCAACCTCGACGCGCCGGCGTACACCGCCGAGGGCCATCCTGCCGGGGCGGGGCGGGCCGTCACCGCCCTCGACTTCCTCCCGGAAGAGACGCCCGTCGCCGTCTTCGACGCCGCGCGGCTGGTGGCGCTGGCCGAGGCGCGCTTCGACGCCGCCTGCGCCCGCTTCGAGGAGCGGCGCGCGGCGCACCCGGACGAGGAGTTGCCCGAGCCCGATACGCGCTACCTCACCGGCGAGGCGCTCCGGGTCCTACTGGAGAAGCGCCCGCAGCTCCTCTTCGGCACGTTCTCCGGCGAGGGCGAAGAAGGGCTGGCGCTCACGGCGCGACCGCAGCCCGCCTTCAACGGCGACATCCGGCGCCTTCGCGAGCACCTCGCGCGGCTCAGGGCCGAGGGCACCGAGGCCGTCGTCCTCTGCGACAGCCGCTCCCAGGCCGACCGCCTCTTCGAGCTCCTCGGCGGCGACCGAGAGATCAACCGCCAGCCCGACGCCGCCCTCCTCGTCGAGTCGCTCCACGAGGGGTTCGAGGTGCCGGCGGCCCGCCTCGCCGTCTACACCGACCACCAGATCTTCGGCCGCTACCACCGCCCGACGGCGCGGAAGCGGAGGAAGGCGAAGGGCGGCCTGACGCTCCGCGACGTCCAGGCCCTCACGCCCGGCGACTTCGTCGTCCACGTGGACTACGGGATCGGGAAGTTCGCCGGCCTCCAGCGGATCACCGTCCGCGGCCAGCAGCAGGAGGCCGTCCGCCTCATCTTCGCCGGCGGCGACGAGCTGTTCGTCAACGTCGGCGCGCTGCACAAGCTGCACAAGTACACAGGTAAAGAGGGCCATCAGCCGAAGCTGACCAAGCTCGGCACCGGCGCCTGGGAGCGGCTGAAGGCGCGGACGAAGAAGCGCGTCAAGGACATCGCGCGCGACCTCATCAAGCTGTACGCCCAGCGAAAAGCCGCGCAGGGATTCGCCTTCAAAGGCGACACCATCTGGCAGCGCGAGCTGGAGGCATCATTTCCGTACGAGGACACCCCGGACCAGCTCGCCACCACCGAGGCCGTCAAGGAGGACATGCAGCAGCCGACGCCGATGGACCGCCTCGTCTGCGGCGACGTCGGCTTCGGCAAGACCGAAATCGCCGTCCGCGCCGCGTTCAAGGCCGTGCAGGACGGCAAGCAGGTCGCCGTCATAGTCCCGACGACGATCCTCGCGGCGCAGCACTACGACACGTTCGTCGAGCGGATGGGCCGCTATCCGGTTCGCATCGCTCAACTCTCACGGTTCGTCTCGCCAGCCGAGCAGAAAGTCACCGTCGAAGGGTTGGAATCGGGGCAGGTGGACGTGGTGATCGGGACACAGCGACTGCTGTCCAAAGATGTGAGGTTCAAGGACCTCGGCTTGCTCATCGTGGACGAGGAGCAGCGGTTCGGCGTTTCGGCCAAGGAGAAGCTGCGGCAGCTCCGGCCGAACGTGGACACCCTCACGCTCACGGCCACCCCCATCCCGCGCACGCTCCAGTTCTCGCTCCTCGGCGCACGCGACCTCTCGATCATCAACACGCCGCCGGCCAACCGCCAGCCGATCATCACCGAGATCCACACGTTCAGCAAGGACCTCATCCGCGACGCCATCCTCTACGAGGTCCACCGCGGCGGCCAGGTCTTCTTCATCCACAACCGCGTCCAGAGCATCGAGGAGGTGGCCGCGACGATCCGCGCGCTCGTGCCCGACGTCCGCATCCGCGTCGCCCACGGGCAGATGCCGTCGGCGGAGCTGGAGCGGGTGATGATGGACTACAAGGCGAAGAAGTTCGACGTGCTCGTCTCGACCAACATCATCGAGAGCGGGCTCGACGTAGCCAACGCGAACACCATCATCGTCAACCACGCCGAGCGGTTCGGGCTGGCCGACCTCCACCAGCTCCGCGGGCGCGTCGGCCGCAGCGACCAGAAGGCGTTCTGCTACCTCCTCGTGCCGAGCGTCCACGCCCTCACGCGCGAGGCGCGGCAGCGGCTCCAGGCCATCGAGGAGTTCGCCGAGCTCGGGAGCGGGTTCAACATCGCCATGCGCGACCTCGACATCCGAGGCGCCGGCACCCTCCTCGGCGCCGAGCAGAGCGGGTTCATCGAGGACGTCGGCTTCGAGACGTTCCACCAGATCCTCGACGAGGCCGTCCGGGAGCTCCGCCACGAGGAGTTCGCCGACGTGTTCCGCGACCACGCCGCCGCCCCGCCCGCGCCCGAGCCGACGGTGGACGCCGAGGAGGACGTGTTCATCCCGGCCGACTACGTCGCTAACGCCGTCGAGCGGCTCGACCTCTACCGCCGCCTCGCCGAGCTGGCGGCGCCGGAGGACATCGCGGCCTTCCGCGCCGAGCTGGAGGACCGCTTCGGGCCGGTGCCGCCGGCCGTGGACACGCTGCTGCTCATGGCGCGGATGAAGCCGCTCGCCCAGGCCCTCCGCCTCCCGCGCGTGACGTGGAAGAACGAGCGGCTCTTCCTCCAGATGCCCGACCAGGACGCCGACCCGTACTTCTACGAGCACGTCTTCAACCCGCTGCTGGAGCGGCTCGGCGGCCTCGACCGGCGGTTCGTGCTGAAGGACTCGAAGGCCGGGAAGCTCCGCGCCATCGTCCAGGACGTGCCCGCGCTGCAGGACGCGGCGGCCGTGCTCGAACGGCTCCAGATCCCGGAGCCCGAGCCCGCGGCGGCGTGAGGCCGCTCAGGCCGGGAGCGTGGCCGGCAGCGTCACCACGAACGTCGCCCCCTCACCCTCCGCGCTCTCGACGGTGAGCGTCCCGCCGTGGGCGCGCTGGACGACGTCGTACGAGAGCGAGAGGCCGAGGCCGGTCCCCTCCCCCGTCGGCTTCGTCGTGAAGAACGGCTCGAAGAGCCGCGCCCGCACCGCCGGCGCGATGCCGGGGCCGTTGTCCGAGATGCGGATCTGGGCGCCACCGGCCGTGCGCCGCGTCGCCACGCGCACCGCCGGCCGGTACGGGCCGTTGCGCCGGGCGCGCTCCTCCCCGACGGCGTAGAACGCGTTCTCGAGGAGGTTCAGGAGCACCCGGCCCATCTCCCCCTGCACCACCGGGACGGCCCCGACCGCCGGATCGTAGTCCCGCTCGAGGTCCACCTCGAAGCCGGGGTGCTGCGCGCGTTGGCTGTGGTAGGCGAGGGTCACGTGCTCCTCGACGAACGCGTTGAGGTCCACGTACGTGCGCGGCCCCGGCTCCCGCCGCGCGTGCGCCATCATCTGGCGGACGATGGCGTCGGCGCGGCGGCCGTGCTGCTCGATCTTGGCCGCGTTGTCCTGGAGGTCGTCCAGCACCGCCTCCAGTACCTCCCGCGACGCCCCGGCGGCCACCTCCTCGCGCAGCTCTGCGATCAGCTCGCCGCTGAGCTGGGCGAAGTTGGTCACGAAGTTCAGCGGGTTCTTGATCTCGTGGGCGATGCCGGCCGTGAGCTGGCCGAGGCTGGCCAGCTTCTCCTGCTGCACGAGCTGGACCTGCGCCTGCTCGAGGTCGTCGAGCGCGACGGCCAGCGCCTCGTTCCGCGCGTGGAGCCGCTCGAAGGCCCGCTCCCGCTCCGCGTGGAAGATCTGCGCGATGAGGACGATGATGAGGGGGAGGCCGAGGAACACCGACACCGCCCAGTGCGGCCGCCGCGCCGGGTCCATCGCCATCGGGAAGTCGTAGCCGGATACGTAGAGGACGGCGAAGAGGGCCGTGAGCGCGAGCGCGACGGCGGTCCAGATCCAGCCGGCGCGGCGGCCGGCGAGCAGCGTGCCCGTGATGGGGACGACGGCGAGCCAGGGCAGCACCTCCAGCCCGCCCGAGAAGTACGTCGCCACCACGACGGCGGCCGTGCCGGCGAGGAGGAACAGGTGCGCCACGAGCCCCACCGAGCCCGAGTACCGGAACAGCGGCGGCAGCGCGAAGAACGTCACCGTGATGAGCCCCTGCGAGATCACGCTGGCCCAGAAGCCGGCGTAGACGCCCATCAGCGTGTAGCCCGCCGAGAAGAGCCCGGTCAGGAAGCACGCGGCCACCAGGAGGTAGCCCTGGTGGTAGGCCTCCACGTCGTCGCGCAGCGTGGCGGGGATGAGGCGGTCGAGAAGGCGGGTCCACATGGCGAGGGGCTCCAGTCGCGGCGGAATGTAGGCTTCCGCCGCCGACGCGCGCGCCGGGCGCGCGAAAGACCGCGCGCCCGGCGCCGGACGCCTGAGGAACGCCTCCGCTGGCAGGTGGGCCGCCCGGATCTCCATGCTCATGGGGAGACCCCGGCCTCAGAACTCGAACACCCGCTGGCCGGCCGGCGCGAAGGGCTGGTCGAATTCGGCCCGGACGTGGCCGCTAGGGAAGAACCCAGCCACGCGCGCCACCCCCTCGCCGACGTTGCGGACGTTGTGGGGGACCATCTCGGGGACGAGCGCCAGCCCGCCCGCCGCCACCTCGGCGCGCTCCTCGCCGACGGTCACCTCGACGGTGCCGTCGAGGACGAGGAGCACCTCCTCGGCGCTGTCGGTGTGCCGGCCGAGGGCCCTTCCGGGCTCGAGCTCGAAGTAGACGACGGCGGAGTGCTCGGCGCCGGTGCGCGCGCTCAGAGGGAAGTCCGCGCGGACGCGGACGGCGGGGTCGGAGTCCCACCACACCTCGGGGCGGTCCTGCGTGCTCAGCTTCGCGGTGATCATCGTTCTCGGGGTTGGTGATCGGGAGTGCCCGTGTGCGGGCGCGTCACCCTCCGTGACGTGGCGCTGGCCTCACTTCCCAGACCAGCGCTCCGGCTTCCCCCCACCTTCACGCGCCCGGCCCCTTTCGAGCGCCGTGCGCCGGGCCCCCGGGGGACCCGGCGCACGCGGTTCCACAGAACCCCGAGCGGCCCGTACCGCTCAGGCGGCCTCGGCCGGCCGGATGTTCTGGTGCGTGCGGAAGACGTTGCCGGGGTCGTACTTCGCCTTGATGGCCTGGAGGCGCCCGTAGTTGGCGCCGAGGGCGGCGCGGACCATTCCTTCGCCCTCCTCGGCGAAGCCGGGGAAGTTGAGGTACGAGCCGCCGGCCGCGTACGGCGCCATCTCCGCGATGCAGCGGCGCGCCCACGCCACGTTGGCCTCGTCGTCGGCAGCGTCGTGCCAGTTCGCCTCGACGCCGATCATGAACGGGGTGCTCCGGTCGCCGAAGGCGGTGCCCTCGGCCGGGACGCGGGCGGCCGCGCCGCCGCTCGTCAGCCACACGTCGAGCGTCGAGTGGGCCGAGGGGGCCGCGTCGTTGAGGGCGACGAGCGCCTCCACGGCCTCCGCAGGGAGGTGGGCCAGCTTCGTGGACTTCCAGTAGTAGCGCCCGCCGCGGGGGTAGTCCGCGTCGAAGAACTGCTGCACCTCCAGGAACGGCGTCGGGCCGCTGAGGTCGGCGTACGGCGTGGCGAGGCGGCGGAGCGGCGCGAGCGTGCGCGCGCCCTCCTCCGCGTCGCCCACGTAGGCCCCGACGAGCGCGATCATCGGCGCGCCGTGGTGCTCCGCGGGGATGGCGTCGGCCGGGGGGACGTGGCCGAGGACGCCGATGGCGCTGAAGGCCTCGGGCGCATCGGCCAGGAACGCCTGCGCCGCCGCCAGCACGCGCTGCGCTTCACTGCTCGGGTAGAACGTGGCGAGGAGGAAGACCTCGGGCTCGATGGGATACGCCTCGAACTCGAAGGCGGTCACGACGCCGAAGTTGCCGCCGCCGCCGCGCAGCGCCCAGAAGAGGTCGGGGTGCTCGTCCGCGCTCGCGCGGAGGAGGCGGCCGTCGGCCGTGACGACCTCGGCGGCGCGGAGGGCGTCGCAGGCGAGCCCGTGCTTCCGCGTCTGCCACCCGAAGCCGCCGCCGAGCGTGAGCCCGGCGATGCCGGTCTCGGTGACGACGCCCATCGGCACGGCGAGGCCGTGCGGCACCGTCGCCCGGTCCAGCTCGCCGATGGTCACGCCGCCCCCGGCGCGGACGCGCCGCGCGGCCGGGTCCACCTCGACCGCCTTCATCGGCGAGAGGTCGATCACGAGGCCGTCGTCGCAGACGGCGCTGCCGGCGACGTTGTGACCGCCGCCGCGGACGGCGACGGGGAGGTCGTGCGCGCGGGCGAAGGCGAGGCAGGCCGCCACGTCCTCCGGCCCGGCGCACCGGGCGATGAGGGCGGGGCGCCGGTCGATCATCCCGTTCCAGACGCGGCGGGCGTCGTCGTAGCGGGCGTCGCCCGGGGCGATGGCGGTGCCCTGGAGCTGCTGCGCGAGCCCAGTGGGATCGAGGGTCTGGGTAAGCATGGCGAGAGTCCTGTTGATGAGAGGAGACGATGGGTCACCCGGCAGCGGCCGATGAGGGGAGCGCTGCCGGTGCAGCGGCGAAGCTGCGCGGGATGAAAGGGGGTGTCGAGGCGGCGAAGGCGGCCACGTCCTCGGCGAAGCGCTCCGGCCGCTCCCAGTGGAGGGCGTGCCCGGTCTCCTCGTACACCTTCAGCGTGGCATTCGGGATGAGCCTGAGGAGGCCGTCCTGCTGCGCGCGCGAGAAGATGGCGTCGCGGTCGCCCCACAGGATCATCGTGGGCGCCTGGATGCGCGTCAGCGCGGTCACGCCGTCGTAGGCCAGGGTGGCCGCCATCGCGGCCTGCCACACGCGCGCCGGCAGCTTCAGGCTCTCCGCGACGACGGCGTCCACGAACACCTCGGGCAGCGGGCGGTGGATCGTGCTGTGCTGGAACGCGCGGGCGAGCGCGTCCGGGACGGGGTCGGTCAGCGCCCGGATCTCCTCGTTCAGCGCGAGGAGGTCCTCGGTCCGGGCGGTGACGTAGGAGCCGGCCAGCACGAGGCGCGCCACGCGCTCGGGGTACGAGGCCGCCACCCGCTGCGCGACGGCGCTGCCCATCGAGTGCCCGACGACCGTCGCCCGCGCGATGCCCATCGCGTCGAGGAACGCGACGACGTCGGCGGCGAGGTCGGCCTTCGTGTAGCCGGCGGGCGGGCGCTCGGAGTCGCCGTGGCCGCGCTGGCTGAGGGCGAGGGCGCGGAGCGACGGGGGCAGGTGCGGCAGCACCGGCGAGAAGGAGAACCAGGAGTCGCTGAGGCCGTGGAGGAAGAGGACGGGCTCGCCGTCGGGCGGGCCGGCCTCGGCGTAGTGGAGGCGGACGCCCGTCGCCAGCGCGGCGGTGCCGAAGCGGACGTCGGAGTGGGCGGTGTTCATGGCGCGTACGGAGGGATAGAGCGAAGACGAGACGGCGGGGAGCCCGCTGCTCCCCATGACGCAGGACCGCCCGGAGTCCCCCAAACCAGCCTCGATAAAAAGACGGGGTGGAGCAGCGTCCGCCGCCCCACCCCGACCATGCTGCTCCCGGCAGCTCAGAAGCGCGAGGCCGTCAGCGTCACGTCGGCGTGCTGCCAGGCGGCATCGAAGCGGGGCTGGAGCGCGTCGGCCTCGGCGTCGCGGCCCCGGGCGCGGAGGGCCTGCTGGAGCCCGAAGAGCGACCACCCGTTCTCGGGGTACCACGCGAGGGCGGCGCGGTAGACGGCCTCGGCGTCCTCGGGGCGGCCGGCCTCCAGGAGCACGGCGCCGAGGGCCCAGCGCGACGGCAGCGCCCACGGCGGGGGTTCGTCGTAGACGAGGGCGTCCTCGCGGCGCACCGCCTCCTCCAGCGAAGCCACGGCCATGTCGTAGTCGCCCCGTGCGGCGGCAACGGCGCCGGCCAGGTAGGACTCGGCAACGCCGAGGATGGCGTGGTACGAGTTGAGCGCGGCGAACTGCTGACCGAGCGTGGTGTCGGCAGCGATGGGCCGGAGCGCGTCGAGCTCGCGCTGCGCCTCGTCCGGCCGGCCGGTGCGGGCGAGGGCGAGGCCGCGGGCGAAGTGCCAGACGCCCATCGGGTAGGCGAGGCTGTCGGGCGGCGGGGGCGTGGCGAGGATGGCGTCCCACTCGCCGAAGAGCGCCTGCGCGTAGAGCGGGCTCATGGCGAAGTGCTGGACGAACTCCATCCCCGGCACCCCCATCATCTCGGTGTGGTGCCCCATGTGGGCGGCCGACGCGAGCGCGGTCGCCTTCTCGCCCCCGATAGCGGCGGCGACCCACAGGAAGTGGTGGTTGTGGGGGACGTACCCGAGCGGGTAGAGCCCCTGCGCGTGGCACTGCGCGAGGTAGTCGTCGTCGGCCGCCGAGGCGAGCTGGTTGGCGACGACGGCGTCGTGGTAGCGCCCGACGCGGATCCAGATGTGGCCCGGCATGTGGACGAGGTGACCCGCCGCCGGCACCAGCGGCCCCAGCCGCTCGGCGGCCTCGACGCCCAGCTCCGGCCGCTCCTTCTCGACGGCGTGGATCCAGAGGTGGAGCGCCATCGGGTGGTCCGGGTCCAGGGCCATCGCCCCCTCGAGGACGGCGAGGAGCTCCTCGGTCTCCGGCTTCGGCGAGCCGTCGGGGAGCCAGTAGTCCCACGGCATCGTGTCCATGAGCGCCTCGGCGAAGAGGCTCTGCACGTCGGCGTCGCCGGGGAAGCGGGCGGCGACCTCGCGCATGGCGTCGGCGTAGGCGCGGTCGAGCGCGCTGCGGTCCTCGACGGGCTCGGGCACGTAGCGGGCGCCGAGGGCCTCGATGAGCGCCCGGTTGACGGCCGACTCCGAGGCGGCGCCCGCGCGGGCGCGTTCGAGGGCCGCCCAGGCCGGCGGCACGTCCTCCGGGTTCATCGGGGCGTTGACGTGGGGGCCGAGGACGAGGGCCTCGCCCCAGGCGCACATCGCGCAGGCGGGGTCGAGGCGCTGCGCCTCGCGGAAGGCGCGGGCGGCCTCGGCGTGGTTGAAGGCGAAGGCGAGGACGAGGCCCTGGTCGAAGAACCGCTGCGCCATCGCCTCGTCGGTGGCGACGGGGCGGGTGTGGTCGCCGAGGCCGTCGAGGAGCGGCGCGAGGCGTTCGCCGCCCTGCGCGAAGGCGCTGGCGCAGGTCAGGATGGCGAGGAGTGCCAGGCGCAGGGCCCAGCGGGAGGGGATAGACAGGAAGGTGCGCATGGCGGCTACGGCTTTTCTACAACCTAAAGATTTACAGTGACGCTGGCGTGGGTCTCTCGAGCAGTTGCCGCTCGCGCTTCTCCATCCAGGCCTCGACCTCCTCGACGGTCGGGTCGTTCGCTTCGATCCAGCGCTTGCAGTCCTCGAACACCGCGCGCAGGGCATCGTCCGGGACGTGGTCGAGGCTGCGGGCGGGGTCGTCCCAGCGGGGCCCGCCCAGCCAGACGGCCGCGTACATGATGCGGGCGAGGGTGGGGGGCGTCCCGCCGGCGAGAGCGGCCTCATAGAACATCCGGTGGACGTCCCGCCACGGCCGCGTCCGGTACTGCGCCGGGCAGCGGTCCCGGTTGTCGACCTGGCAGTAGGCGTCGTGGATGACGGCGGCCTTCAGAAACCCATCGTCGTACCGGCCGTCGGTCAGCCAGAGCGCGAGGCGCGGCACCGAGGCGCCGTCGGTCAGCGTGCCCTTCGGCGCGATCCACGCGACGCCCGCCGAATCCACGAACACCAGCCGCTCGTCGACGAGCTCTTTGAAGCCGGTGCCCGCCACCTCCCTCAGCGTGACGACGGCGGGGTCGAACCCGACCGTCGGGGCGGTGGGGTAGTCCCCCCCGCAGCCGGCTACGGCGGCCACCGTGGCGAAGGCGGCTATCCACGTTCTCATCTTCATGGCGTACCTCTTCGTAGGGACTGTCGGCGGGCTAGTCGTCGCGCTCGGTGAGCTGGGCGATCCAGTTCGGCGCGTCGGCCGCGAGGTCGCTGAAGTCGAGGTCGCCGGAGGCCGGGCGGGGGCGCTTGAGGCGCTGGAACAGCACGCGGGCGCCGGCGGCTAACAGGACGATGCGGAACGCGACGGGCAGGCGCGGCCGCGGGGAAGAAAGGATCGTGAGGGACTTCATGGCGGGATAGGATCTGGTGACGGCGCGGAGGCCGCCGCACCGCGCGGCGCCTCCACCCCCCATGACGGCCCCGTCGTCCCCTTCCCCAAAACCCTATGATGCTTTATCCTTACTTCACCGTTCTCGCCCCGCCCGCCATGTCCGCGCCCGACGTCACGCGCCTGCTCCAGGACCTCGAAGGGGGCGACCGCGCCGCCTTCGACCGGCTCCTCGCGGCGGTCTACCCGGAGCTCCGCGAGATGGCGCGCGCCCGGCTGCGCGACCAGCGCGCCGGCCACACCCTCAACCCGACGGGGCTCGTCCACGAGGCCTACCTCCGCCTCGTCCGCTACCAGGACGTCAGCTGGAAGGGCCGCGCCCACTTCTTCGGCGCCGCCGCCACGACCATGCGCCGCGTGCTGGTGGACTACGCCCGGAAGAAGAGCGCCGACAAGCGCCGCGGCGAGCACGTCAGCCTCACCCTCGCCGGCGACGCCGCCGAGGCCGACGTAACCCTGGAGGAGCTCCTCGCGATAGACGACGCGCTCGAACGCCTCGCCCAGGAGCGCCCCCGCTGGGTCCGCGTCGTCGAGTGCCGCTACTTCGCCGGGCTCACGCTCGAGGAGACGGCCGAGGCGCTGGGCGTCTCGCACGGCACCGTCTCGAACGACTGGGCGATGGCGCGCGCCTGGCTCCGCCGCGAACTCGCTACCTAGCGGGTGGGGAGCACGGAGGAGGCGGAGGGGATGGAGGGCGTCGTCAGCGTCCCCTCCATCCCCTCCACCCCCTCCACACCCCCCATCCCTTTCCCATGACCACCGACCCCCTCGACCGGCTCGAGCGGCTCTTTCGAGCCGCGCGGATGCACCCCCCGGACGAGCGCGCCGCCTTCCTCGACGCCGCCTGCGCCGACGACCCGGCGCTCCGCGCCGAGGTCGAGGCCCTCCTCGCCGCCGACGCCGACGCCGAGGCCGACGGCTTCCTCGCCCGGCCCGCCACCGGGCTCCTCGGCGACGCCGCCCGCGCCGCCGGCGACGGCGGCCCCGGCGAGGCGCCCGACCCGCTGCTCGACCGCCTCGTCGGGCCGTACCGCGTGCTCCGGCCGCTCGGCGAGGGCGGCATGGGCGCCGTCTACCTCGCCGTGCGCGAGGAGCCGTTCCTCCGCTACGTCGCCCTCAAGGTCGTCCGCGCCGGGCTCCACGCGCCCGAGGTGGTGCGGCGGTTCGAGCAGGAGCGCCAGATCCTCGCCTCGCTCAACCACCCGAACATCGCCCGCCTCCTCGACGGCGGCGTCACCGACGACGGCCTGCCGTACTTCGCGATGGAGTACGTCGAGGGCCGCCCCATCACGACGTACTGCGACGAGCACCGGCTGTCCATCGAGGAGCGGCTCCGCCTCTTCCGCGCCGTCTGCGAGGCCGTCCACTACGCCCACCAGAACCTCGTCCTCCACCGCGACCTCAAGCCGTCCAACATCCTCGTGGCGACGGACGGCGCCGACGGGAAGCCCACCGTCAAGCTCCTCGACTTCGGCATCGCGAAGGTGCTCAACCCGCACCTCAGCCCCTCGGCGATGCCGGTGACGCGGACGGCGCTGCGCGTGATGACGCCGGAGT
Source organism: Rubricoccaceae bacterium (assembly GCA_035304085.1). Taxonomy (GTDB): domain Bacteria; phylum Bacteroidota; class Rhodothermia; order Rhodothermales; family Rubricoccaceae; genus DATGQT01. The sequence goes on along the minus strand of DATGQT010000259.1, from coordinate 4,922 downwards.
ACGCGAGCCCGGAGCAGGTCCGCGGCGAGCCGCTCTCGACGGCGTCCGACGTCTACAGCCTCGGCGTCGTCCTCTACGAGCTCCTCACGGGCCACCGCCCGTACCGGATCACGACGGGCTCGACGGAGGAGATCGTGCGAGTGGTGTGCGAGCAGGAGCCCGAGCGGCCGAGCACGAAGGTCGTCCGTGACGAGACGATCGCGCGCGGGAACGGGGAGGAGACGATCACGGCGAAGGCCGTGGGCGCCGCGCGGGGCGCCCACCCGGAGCGGCTGCGCCGCCGGCTCCGCGGCGACCTCGACACCGTCGTGCTCATGGCGCTCAGGAAGGAGCCGCAGCGGCGCTACGCCAGCGCCGAGCAGCTCGGCCGGGACCTCGACCGCTACCGCCAGGGCCTCCCCGTCCTCGCCCACCGCGACTCCCGCGCCTACCGCCTCGGCAAGCTCGTCCGCCGCCACAAGACCGCGACGGCGCTCGTGCTCGTCGTGCTGGCCTCCGTCATCGGGTTCGCGCTGTTCTCGTCGTGGCAGGCGCGCCGCGTGGCCGAGGAGCGCGACCGGGCGCAGACGGCGCAGGCGAAGGCCGAGCAGGTGGCCGCCTTCCTCGTGAGCCTCTTCGGGCAGGCCGACCCCACCGAGACCCTCGGCGACACGCTCACCGTGCGCGAGGTGCTCGACGCCGGGGCGCGGCGCGTCGAGGCCGAGCTGGCCGGGCAGCCCGAGGTGCAGGCGGCCGTCCTCAGCGTGATCGCGCAGGCGTACCGCAGCCTCGGCCGCCCCGCCGACGCGGTGCCGCTGCTCGAGCGCGCCCTCGCCCTCCGCCGCGCGGCCCTCGGCGACGAGCACCCGGACACGGCCGAGAGCCTCTTCACCCTCGCCAACCTCTACGAGCTGCTCCACGAGGTCGGCCGTGCCGAGGCGCTCTACCGCGAGCACCTCGCCCTCGCCGAGCGCCTCCACGGCACCGAGAGCACGGCCGTCGTCGTCACGCTCTACCACCTCGGCACCGTCCTCCACGTCCAGGGCCGCACCGACGAGGCGTTCCGCTTCTACGACCGCTGGCAGGCCCTCCTCGCCCGGATGCCGGACCGCGACGACCCCGTCCTCGCCGGCAGCCTCGGCGACCTCGGCGACCTCCTCTTCACGCAGCGCCGCTACGACGAGGGCGAGCCCTTCGCCCGCCGCGCCCTCGCCATGCACCGCCGCCTCTTCGGCGACCGCTCGCCGCAGGTGGGCATCGACCTCAACCGGCTCTGCTGGATCCTCAACGCGACGGAGCGCTACGACGAGGCCGAGGCCGTCGCCCGCGAGGCGCTCGCCCTCCACCGCCAGCTCTACCCCGACGGCCACTACGAGCTCGGCGCCAGCCTCGCCAACCTCGGCGAGGCGCTCCAGGGCCAGGGCCGCTACGACGAGGCCGAGGCGCTCTTCCAGGAGGACCTCGCCCTCCGACGCCGCCTCTACCCCGACGGCCACCACACCGAGGCCCGCAGCCTCGCCCTCCTCGCCCGCCTCGAACACGACCGCGGACGCCTCGACGACGCCGAGCGCTACTACCGCGAGGCCATCGCCGTCTTCACCCGCCTCTTCGGGCCGGACTACCTCCCCACCATCCAGCATCGCCTGGAGCTCACCGACGTGCTCCGCGACCGCGGCGACTACGCGCAGGCCGAGCGCCTCCTCCTCGCCGACTACGCCACGCTCGAGACCGAGCGCGGCCGCGACGACCGCACCACGCAGCTGGCCCTCGCCCGCCTCGCCCGCCTCTACGACGCCTGGGGCCGCCCCGAGGACGCCGCCCGCTACCGCGCCCTCCTCCTCCCGGAGACGACCGACGCCTGAGCCCGCTCAGGGCCGGACGCCGCGGGCGACGACGAACTCGCCGGGGATCGCGTAGCCCTCGCCGCTCCGGTACGGCTCGATGGTGGCGAGGTAGTCGACGTGGGCCCCGGCGCGCGTCTCGTCGTCGAAGCGCGAGTAGGCCATGGCGACGGGGCCGCCGACGAAGGCCGCCGCGCACGCGGCCTCGGCCGAGGGGTAGTGCAGCGTCGTCGCGATCCGCGTCGCCGTCACGTCGGTGAAGCCGGCCTCCTCGAACGTCGCCCGCAGCGTGTCGCCGGTGCCGAGGGCGAAGAAGAGCGGGCACACGTCCGAGGCCACGCGCGCCTCGACGACGGGGAAGACGCCGGCCCAGCCGCAGCGGTCGCGCTGCCCCCACACGGCGGCGACGGCCCGCCCGCCCGGCCGCAGCGCCCGGTGCTGCGCGCGCATCGAGGCGACGGGGTCGGGGAAGTACATCATGCCGAGCGCGCAGAGCGCGGCGTCGAAGGCGCCGTCGGGGTAGGCGATCTCCTCCGAGTCGCACTGCTCGGCGGCGACGTGGCGGAGGCCGCGCCGCTCGGCCTCGGCGCGGACGTGCACGACCATCGCGTCGGAGAGGTCCGTCGCCGCCACGCACCCCTCGGGGCCGACGGCCTCGGCGGCGGGGAACGTGACGAGGCCGGTGCCGCAGGCGACGTCGAGCACCCACTCGCCGCGCCGGAGGGCGGCTTTTTCCAGGAGGAGGGCCTGGGCGGGCGCGAGCTGCGCCTTCCACGAGGCCTCGTAGTGGGGCGCGGCGCGGTCCCAGCCGTAGCGCTGGACGCGGCGCTGGAGTCGGGCTTCCATGGGAATCGCGGATCGGGGATTGCGGATTTCGGATTGGCGGAGCGAACCCGGATCCGCAATCCGCACTCCGAAATCCGCAATCGGATCAGTCGTTCTGCGGGTTGAGGATCCACGTCTCGCACGCGACGGGGATGGCGCGGCGGAAGATGTCGAGGTAGGGGGTGTGGCGCTCGGCGAGGGCGAGCACGCGGGCCACCTCGGCCTCCGGCGCCTCGCTCTCGGCGGTGACGACGCAGCGGACGGCGCCGTAGCCCGGCGGCACGTCGTCCCAGCCGTTCTCGCCGCGCGCGTCGTAGTCGGCCTGCACCTCGACCTCGAGGCAGGTGAACGTGACGCCCTCGCGGGCGGCGAAGCGGACGATGCTCATGGCGAGGCAGGCGCCGAGCGCGCCGCGCCCGAGGACGCCGGGGTTGGGGCCGGCGTCGTGGCCGCCGTGCTTCTCGCTCATGTCGCAGGCGAGGCGCCAGGGGCCCTCCTCGATCTCGCACGTGAGCCCGTCGGTCATGCGGACGGTGGTGACGGCGGTGCCCTGCCCCTTCGCGGGGCGGAGCGCGAGCGCCTCGACGCTGCGCTCGAAGGCCGCGCGGATGGGCGAGGCGTCGTAGCGGATGGGGGAAGCCATGGCGGTCCGGGAGACGGGTTCTCGCCTCTAATGACGTACAGCCCGCGGACTTTCCCAAGCCGGGGTGCCGCTTTTTTTCTCTCGACCCCGCCCCGCCTCAAGATGATCTGGGGGGCTCGGCGCGGAGGGGGGCAGGCATCGGTTTGGGGAATCGGCGGCGATCTCGCGTCTCGGAATGCAGGCGCCCGCCGTGGCGGGCTCCCCTTCACAAACCCCCTACCTCCATGCCCACCTGGAAACCCGACCCCAGCTTCTACCCCTCCCCGCGGCTCGCCATGGAGGCGCCGCCCGAGAGCGTCGCCTACGTCTCCCTCCTCAACGCCGCCGGCGAGGGCCCCGGCGACGGCATCGGCGTCGTCGACACCGACCCGGCCTCGCCCACCTACGGGCAGCTCGTCCACGTGACCGAGTTCCCCCACAGCAACAACGAGCTCCACCACTTCGGCTGGAACGCGTGCAGCTCGTGCCTCTGCCCGTACGCCCCGCACGCCCACGTCGAGCGGCGCTACCTCGTCGTGCCCGGCACGCACTCCTCGCGCATCCACGTCCTCGACACGAAACCCGACCCGCGCCGGCCGCGCCTCGTCAAGACCATCGAGCCCGAGGAGGTGTGGGAGAAGGCGGGCTACGCCGCCCCCCACACCGTCCACTGCGGCCCCGACGGCATCTACGTCAACGCCCTCGGCACGCCCGACGGCGGCGGCCCCGGCGGCGTCTTCGTGCTCGACCACGAGACGTTCGAGGTGCGCGGGCCCTGGGAGGCCGACCGCGGCCCGCAGCGCCTCGCCTACGACTTCTGGTGGCACCTCGGCCACGACACCATGATCACCTCCGAGTGGGGGACGCCGAACATGGTGACGCAGGGGCTCGACCCGGACCTCCTCCTCAAGGGCCAGTACGGCCACGCCCTCCACGTGTGGGACCTCCGCAGCCGGAAGCACCGCCAGGTGCTCGACCTCGGCGCCGAGCAGCAGATGGTCCTCGAGCTCCGCCCGGCCCACGACCCGCGGAAGGCCTACGGCTTCGTCGGCGTCGTCATCTCGCTGGAGGACCTCTCCTCCTCGATCTGGATGTGGTACCTCGACGGCCACAACGGGAAGGCCGAGTGGAAGGCGAAGAAGGTGATCACGATCCCCGCCGAGCCGGCCGAGCCGGCCGGCCTCCCCGAGATGCTCAAGGGGTTCAAGGCCGTCCCCCCGCTCGTCACCGACCTCAACCTCTCGCTCGACGACCGCTGGCTCTACGTCTCGTGCTGGGGCACCGGCGAGCTCCGCCGCTACGACGTGAGCGACCCCCACGACCCGGTCCTCACCGACACCGCCCGCATCGGCGGCATCGTGCGGCGGGCGGCCCACCCCGGCAGCCCCGACGTGCCGCGCAACGGCGGCCCGCAGATGGTCGAGGTCAGCCGCGACGGCAAGCGGGTCTACCTCACCAACTCGCTCTACTCGCCGTGGGACGCCCAGTTCTACCCCGACGGCATCCGCGGCTGGCTCGCCAAGCTCGACGCCGCGGAGGACGGCCGCCTCGCCTTCGACGAGCGGTTCCTGACCGAGTTCGACGCGCCGATGCGCCCGCACCAGGTCCGCCTCGAGGCCGGCGACGCCTCCTCGGACTCGTTCTGCTACAACTGA
>DATGQT010000258.1:0-27045 GCA_035304085.1 Rubricoccaceae bacterium | reverse complement strand
CCTGGTGGCGGACGTCCTTGCCTTTGGCCATCGGTCTGCGGGGTTACGGGGTGGAGGGCGGGCTCAGACGCGGACGCCGCGGGCGCGGGCCTCCTGGAGCACGGCGCTGATGCCCTTCTTGTTGATCGTCTTCATCGTCTGCGTCGAGACGCGGAGGGTCACCCAGCGGTCCTCCTCAGGGACGTAGAACCGCTTCTTCTGGAGGTTCACGCCAAAGCGCCGGCGCACGCGGTTGTTCGCGTGCGAGACGTGGTTGCCGGACATGGGGCCCTTGCCGGTGAGCTGGTCCTTGCGTGCCATCGGTTCTGCGGCCTCGGGGTCTCCTCGGAGACGGAGGGCCGGGCTTGGGTTCGGGAGGGAGCGTGGGGAAAGCCCGAAAAGCTACGGCACGCGCCGCCCGCTCGCCAACGCCCCCCGTTCACAAAACTGTGAGGCTCCGGCGAATAGGGGCCGGAAGACAGAAGACAGGGGTCAGAAGACAGGGGTCAGAGGAAGCCGCCCGGCCGCTGTCTTCTGCCCTCTGACCTCTGACCCCCTGGCCTCTGGTTCCTCAGAACAGCCCGAAGCGGAGGCGGAGGTGGTGGTTGTACCGCCCGAGCTGGCCGGCCGTCCGGCCGTCCTCGATCCCGAAGAAGGCGTAGTCGAACTGGACGCCGGGGAGGGTGAGGGTGGTGCCGAAGGAGGGGTAGCCCTGGCGGAGGCCCGTCCGCACGCTCAGCGCCGGGTTGACCGCCACGCGGACGCCCATCCGGAGGTGCGCCCCCACCGGCTGCTCGAACTCCGACGTCGAGGCGCTCACGTAGTCGGCGGCGACGGTGACGCCGTCGAGGACGGGCGCGACCTCCGCCGGGAGCGGGACGTGGTAGGCGGCGCCGAGGCGCCAGGCGGGGCGCGCGGCGCGGCGGTTGAACCGGGCCTCGAGGTCGGCCACCTCGGCGAGGTCGGCGTCGCCGCCCCGGCCGGTGAGGTCGATGAGGTCGCCGTCGTAGCGGTAGGTGAAGCCGCCGCCGAGGAGGCCGTAGACGGCGCCGCCGAGGTCGAGGCCGGGCAGCACGCCGGCGGCGTGGACGCCGGCGTCTACGGTCACGGCCGAGGCCGAGAGCACGTAGAGGTGCTCGCGCGCGGGGTCGAGCGTCTCGACGAGGGCGTCCTTGGCCGTGACGCGGCGGCGCGTGTAGGACGCCGCCAGCCCCACGGCGAGCGGCGTCCGGGGCACGCGCACGGCCGCCGCCACCGGCACGATGACGTCGGCCTGCCCGTAGAAGTCGAGGTGGGGGACGCCCGCGCCGGCGTCGGTGAAGCGGAGGCGGGCGGCGCCGGTGCCGAAGAGGCCGCCGCCGACGGCGCCCTCCCACCCGGCCGCCGACACCCGCGCCTGGAAGGCCGGGCCGTAGGCGGTGACGCGGCCGACGTCCTGCCGCCGGCCCACGTCGAGGGCGTCGTGGTAGAGCGCCTCGAGCCGCGGGTGGTCCGTCTCGCGGATCACGTCGAGACCCTCCTCGACGGCGGGCTCCAGCTCGTCGCGCCAGAACGCGTACTTCGCGGTGATGCCGGTGCTGAGGCTGGCGGCGGCGCCGGCGACGGTGAACCGGTACGGCCGGGCGAGGCGGGCGAGGTGGGCGGGGTTGTAGAAGAAGGCCGTCTCGGGGTCCGCCACGGCGGCGACGGCGTCGCCCATCGCGCGGGCCTCGAAGGCGCGGACGGTCGGGCGGGCTTCCTGCTGGAGGGCGCCGAACGGCTGCGCGTGCGGCGCGGCGACGGCGAGGAGGGTGAGGGCCGCTAGGGCTAGGGAACGCATGATCTAAGTAGAACCGTAGGGACTCACGCGGAGGGGCCAGGGGCGCCCCTCCGCGCTGCGAGGTCGGCTAGGCAGGAATCGGGTCAGGCGCCGCAGACGGGCCCGAAGTGCCCACGGAGCGCCTCGTAGGCGGCGACGCCGTGGTCGACGATCTCGCGCGCGGGGCCGCCGCCGATGAGCTCGGCGCGGAGGTCGAGCGACGCGAGCGCCTCGAAGAAGTCGGCGAGGGCGGCCTCCGTCTGCGTCCGGAGCGCGTCGGGGTCCTCGGCGCAGACGCCGATGGTGCCGTCGGCGAGGCGGTACCACGCCGTCTGCTGCGGGAGGTCCTCGGCGAGGAAGAAGTAGCTGTCGAGGAACAGCGTGGCGCCGTTGACGGCGAGGGCGGCGGCGATCTCGTCGTCGGTGAGGCCGTCGGCGCGGAGGGCGGCGAGGGCGGCCTCGCGGTCGTAGACGAGCCGGCCGTCCACGACGGCGCCGCAGAGCGCGACGGCGCGGAGGGCCTCCGGCATCACGGGCAGGTCGCCGTCCGGGGCGTCGTGGAGGAGAGCGAGGGCATCGTCGACGACGTCCTGGTTGCCGAAGAGGTCGGCGTAGCCCTCGACGTCGCTCAGCGCGAAGGGCGTCGCCGTCGGGTCGTCTTCGTAGACGCACGTGGCGCCGGCCCGGCCCTCCGCCGCGCTCCCCGCCGCGTTCGCGAGGGGATGCGGGGCGACGGAGGAGCCGGTCACGTGGCGCATCAGCCGGTCGACGTCGAGGAGGTCGATCCCTTCACGCTGGAGGTACGTCGCGGAGAGCTCGACGCGGACGGCGGTGAGGGCGGGGTCGAGGGCGTACGCCTCCTCCAGGAGCGCGACGGCCTCGTCGAGGTCGCCGGCCTGGCGGGCTAGGCGGGCGTCGGTGAGGAGGACGTCGGCGTCGGTGCCCGTGGAGGCGGCGTCGCAGGCGGCGAGCAGCGCGCCGAGGCCCACGGCGAGGGCCAGGATGGAGAACGAACGGATCATCGTACGTGGGGGTGAAGGTGTGGAAGTCCTGAAAGCGTCTGGAGACGCCCCCGGGCACGCCGCCCCGAACGAAAACGAGGATCCCAAGGAGCTTCCGCTATCCGCCCCACGAGACCCGGGCCTGTACCCGGGACGGCCGCAGGCTCCTGATGCTGTGCCCGCCGGCGTGCCACGGGTTTCGGTCGGTGGCGTCCGACCTAAACGCCGGGCGAGACACTTCACCATCACGTCACGGCGCCACCAGGTCACGGCGTCGCCCGGCTCGCCGCGCAGGTGCCGGGATACGTTGGACCTCGCTGCCGGGGCGCCCGCTACGAGCGCCGTCGGGCGGGCGGCCTCAGGCCCCGCTGCGGACGGCCTCGGCCGGCTCGACGGCCGCCGCCCGCCGCGCCGGGTACACCGCCGCGAGCACGCACAGCCCCACCGCCACCGCCGCGATCAGCGCCACGTCGGTGAGCCGGACCGAGACGGGGTACGACGCGATCACGAACGACTCGGCGCCGGTCAGCCTCACCAGCCCCGTGTACTTCTGGAGGAGGGCGAGGCCGAGGCCGACGGCGAGGCCGAGGCCGACACCGAGGCCGCCCACGAGCAGCCCCTCCAGCAGGAAGATCCGCGCGACGTCGCGGCGCGAGGCGCCCATGGCCTGGAGCGCCCCGAGGTCCTGCCGCTTCTCGATCACGATCATCGTCAGCGCCCCCACGATGTTGAACGCGGCCACGACGACGATGAGCAGCAGGATCGCGCTCGCGGCCCACTTCTCGAGCAGCATCACGGAGTAGAGCGACGGCTGGAGGTCGTACCACGTGCGGACGGCGTAGCCGCCGCCGAGGCGCTCCTGCAGCCGCGCCTGCACGGCGTCGGCGGCCTCGACGTCGTCGAGGCGGAGGTCGACGCCGGAGACGCGGCCGGCGGGGAGGCGGAAGAGCCGCTGCGCCTCGGCCAGCCCCACGAACACGTGGTCGGCGTCGTAGGCGGGGTCGAGCTCGAACGTGCCGCGGAGGACGAACACCTGCTGCGGCGGCAGCCCGAGGGGGTACAGCGTCGCCATCCGCTCCAGCGCGGGGGCCGAGAGGAGCGAGATGCGGCTCCCGGCCACGCCGACGGCGCCGCCGAGGTCGTCGCCGGGGGCCGCGCCGGGGAAGAGGGCGAGCTGCGTCGCGAGCGCGTGCCCGATGACGATGCCGGGCCCGCCGGCCGCCCGCCCCACGTCGAAGACGCCGGCGGTGACGGCGCGGGCGACGGTGCTGTCGAGGGCGGCGGGGTCCACCCCGCGCACGGTCACGACGCGGCCCGGCGCGCGCGCGTCGGGGCTCGTCAGCAGCGCCTTCCCCTCGGCGAACGGCGCCGCCGTCACGACGTGGGGCGTCCGCCGGGCCACGGCCAGCAGCGACTCCGGCGCGGCCAGCGGCTGCCCGTCGGCCGCCTCGATGCGGACGTGGGGGTCGTACGAGACGAGGAGGTCGCGGACGGTGTCGTAGAACCCGTTCATCACCGAGAGCACCACCACGAGCGCGGCCACGCCGAGGGCCACCCCCGCCACGGAGACCCCGCTGACGACGGAGATCAGCGTCACGCGGCGGCGGCTGACGAGGTAGCGGCGGGCGACGAGGAGGCGGTAGTCCATCGGAGCGGGCGCGTACGCAGGCGCGCAGGAACGCAGGCAGGGGCTCGCGCATGACTTGGCAGCCGGGGTGGAACGTCGTACCCTGGACTGCACGGGCTCGCGCCTGCGCTCCTGCGCGCCCAGGCCAAAGATACCCGCCCCCGATGCGCCCCCTCCTCGCCGTCTTCCTGCTCGTCGCACTCGGCGTCCCTGCCGCGCGCGCGCAGCCCGACGCCGTCTTCCCGCCGCCGTCCGACTCGACGGAGGCCGCCTTCGACACCGGCGGCGGCTTCGCCCTCCTCCTCACCGAGTACGGGTTCGGCCTCGGCGGGCTCTACCGCACCGGCGTAGGCGGCGGCACCTCGCTCCTGCTGGAGGCGAGCGTGAGCGTGGGCAAGGACGAGCGCGAGCAGCAGTTCTTCGTCGGCCTCTTCGGCGAGACCGTGACGCCGTTCAAGCGGAACTACGTCCTCCTCGTGCCCCTCCACCTCGGCGTCGAGCAGCGGCTCTTCCGCGAGGCCATCGAGGACAACTTCCGCCCGTTCGTCCAGCTCACCACGGGCCCCACCTTCGCCTACCAGTGGCCCTACTTCGCCGACCTCGACGGCGACGGGGTCCGCGAGATGGGGGAGGAGTTGAACGGCCCGCTCGGCGGCCTCGGCGAGGGCGACGTCCGGTTCGGCGCGGGGGCCACGCTCGCCGTCGGCGCCTACTTCGGGCGGAGCCGGCGCTCGGCGCAGGGCGTCCGCTTCGGGTACACCGCCCACTGGTTCTTCGAGCCGGTGGACCTGCTCGAGCTGGTGCCCGAGGTGGACGTGCCGTCGCGGCAGTTCTTCGGCACCCCCATCGTCGGCTTCCACTTCGTCCGGCTGATCGGGTGATCGAGCGGGGCGCGTCGTTGCCCCCCGGCCTGATCGCCGGCCTCGTGCTGCCCGAGGACTCCGGCTACGCCGTCGGCGCCGGTTTGTGTGAAAGCGCCGGGAGGGCGGTCCGCGCTCGGGGGCGTGGCGTACCTTGCGGGGCGAACGGGCGCTCGCCCCGTGCCCCGGTCCTCTCGCCTACCCCGTTCGCCATGCCGTCCCCCGCGCAGCCTGCGGCCCCGCCCGGGGCTCCCGCCCCGGCGTCGCCGGTCAAGTTCCTCTTCGTCACCGGCGGCGTCACGTCGTCGCTCGGCAAGGGCATCGTCTCGGCCAGCCTCGGCCGCCTCCTCGAGGCGCACGGCCTGCGGGTCACGGTCCAGAAGTTCGACCCGTACATCAACGTGGACGCGGGGACGATGAACCCGTACGAGCACGGGGAGGTCTACGTCACCGACGACGGGGCCGAGACCGACCTCGACCTCGGGCACTACGAGCGCTTCCTCGGCGTGCCCATGCGCCAGGCCAACAACGTCACCACGGGCCGCGTCTACTCCGGCGTCATCGCGAAGGAGCGCGCCGGCGCCTACCTCGGCAAGACCGTCCAGGTCGTCCCCCACGTCATCGACGAGATCAAGGGCTGGATGCGCCGGCTCGCCGAGACGGGCGACTACGACGTCATCATCACCGAGATCGGGGGGACGGCCGGCGACATCGAGAGCCTCCCCTACCTCGAGGCCATCCGCCAGCTCTCGCTCGAGGAGGGCCGCCAGAACACCGCCCTCGTCCACCTCACGCTCGTCCCCTACCTCGCCGCCGCCGGCGAGCTCAAGACGAAGCCGACGCAGCACTCCGTCAAGACGCTCCAGAGCTACGGGCTCCAGCCCGACGTGCTCGTCTGCCGCACCGAGCACCCGCTCCCGGACGACCTCCGCCGCAAGATCGCGAACTTCTGCAACGTCGAGCCCCGCGCCGTCGTGGAGTCGCTCGACGCCGAGTCCATCTACGAGGTGCCGCTGCTGCTGCGCGAGCAGGGGCTCGACGAGGTCGTGATGGACCGGCTCCATCTCGCCTCGCGCGCCGATCCCCACGCGGGGCTGGCCGAGTGGGTTGAGTTCCTCCGCCGGCTCAAGAACCCCGAGGGGCAGGTCCGCATCGCCCTCGTCGGGAAGTACGTCGAGCACCAGGACGCCTACAAGTCGATCTCCGAGAGCTTCCTGCTGGCCGGCGCCGCCAACGGCGTGCAGGTGGAGGTGGTGAGCGTGCTCTCGGACGACGTGACGGACGAGAACGTGGCCGAGAAGCTGGAGGGCTGCTCGGGCGTCCTCGTCGCGCCCGGCTTCGGTGACCGCGGCATCGAGGGCAAGATCGCGGCCGTCCGCCACGCCCGCGAGCAGGGCATCCCGTTCTTCGGCGTCTGCCTCGGGATGCAGGTGGCCTGCATCGAGTTCGCCCGGAACGTCTGCGGCTGGGACGACGCCAACTCCACCGAGTTCGACCCGGACACGCCGCACCCCGTCATCGCGCTGATGGAGGAGCAGAAGGAGGTCACGGACAAGGGGGGCACGATGCGGCTCGGGGAGTACGCCTGCCGCCTCGTCGAGGGCACCATCGCCCGGGCGGTCTACGGCGAGGACCGCGTCACCGAGCGGCACCGCCACCGCTACGAGGTCAACAACGCCCTCCGCTACAAGCTGCGCGAGGGGGGGATGGTGTTCTCGGGCGTGAACCCGGACCGCGACCTCGTCGAGATCGTCGAGCTGCCGCAGGCCGGCGAGGGCGACGGCGCCGAGGGCACTACGCACCCGTGGTTCGTCGGCGTGCAGTTCCACCCCGAGTACAAGAGCACCGTCCACCGGCCGCACCCGCTCTTCGTCGCGTTCGTCGGGGCGGCCGTGGCGCACGCGAAGGCCGCCGGCCGGCTGGCCGAGCCCGCCGGTCCCGCGCGCACGCGCCGCATCCGCCGCGCCTCCGCCCGCGTGCTGGCCGAGGGGTAGGGGAGCCTGAGATCGTAGGAACGTGAGACCGCAAGGAGCGGCTCGCCACGCCCCCACGCCCTTACGCCCCCACGCTCTTACGCTCCTACCTTCCTGCCCGTGAGCAAGCCCACCGACCCGAAGCTCCACCGCCTCAAGCGCGCCCTCGCCGGGTTCGAGGACCGCGTGCGCGTCCGCGTCGGCGCCCTCCTCTTCGACGACGCGGACGCGCCGTCGGCCGTGCTGCTGGTCGAGCACGCCGGGATCTGGGGCGACGCGCCCTTCTGGACGCCGCCCGGCGGCGGCGTGGACTTCGGGGAGCCCCTCGAAGCGGCGCTCCGCCGCGAGGTGAAGGAGGAGACCGGGCTCGACGTGGAGGTCGGCCCGCTCCGCTACGTGCTCGACTTCGTGCGGATGCCGCTCCACGCGGTCTCGTTCTACTTCGGATGCCGCGTGCCCGGCGGGCTGCCGGAGACCGTCGAGGCGGGAGCGGACCCGGAGCTGGGGGACGGGCAGCTCATCCGCGCCGTCCGCCTCGTGCCGTTCGACGACCTGGCCGCGCTCGACGTCTACCCCGAGGGCCTCGCCGCCCGCCTCCCCGCCGACGCCCGCGCCGGCTTCCCCGACGGCACCCGCTACCTCGGCACCCTGCGGTAACGGCGTCAGGCCCGTCGCCTGCGGTCCGTCGTTCGCCGGGTATCTTCCCGGCCCACCCGCCCCGTCGTCATGCCGCAGGAAGCCCTCGTCTCCGACGCCCTCGTCACCGAGCCGACCCAGGTGGCGGCCCTCCTCGCCGCCGTGCTGGCCGCCGTCTTCGCGCTCTCGCGCGTGCGGGCGTTCGAGAAGGTCTTCGAGATCATCCCGCCGGTGCTCTGGGCCTACTTCGTGCCCATGCTGCTGACGACGTTCGGCGTCACCCCGGCCGCGAACGCCGCCTACGACTGGTTCGGCTACGTGCTCCTGCCGATGGCGCTGTTCCTCCTGATGCTGACCATCGACCTCAAGGCCATCGCCAGCCTCGGGAAGCTCGCCCTCGTCATGATGCTCGTCGGCACGGTGGGGATCATCCTCGGCGGGCCCCTCGCCTACCTCGCCGTCGGCCAGTTCATCGGCGACCCCGACGCGTGGAAGGGGATGGCGGCGCTCTCCGGGAGCTGGATCGGCGGCACGGCCAACATGGTCGCCATCCAGGAGAGCGTCGGGCTCGGCGACCTCGGGCCGATCATCGTCGTGGACACCGTCGTCGGCTACGGGTGGATGGCGATCCTGCTGTTCCTCTCCGGCTACCAGGCCCAGTTCAACCGGTGGGTCGGCGCCGACACCTCGGCCATGGACCGCGTGGACGAGACGCTCAAGGCCCTCGACCAGACGCGCCGCCCGGTCACCATCGCCACCGGCGCCATCATCCTCGGCCTCGGGTTCGGCGCGGCCGTGCTCTCGCGCATCTTCGGCGACCTGCTCCCCGCCCTCGGCGATCCGACGATCATCTCCCACGGCACCTGGGCCGTGCTCATCGCCGTGACCGTCGGCCTCGTCCTCTCCTTCACCCCCATGCGCACGCTCGAGGCCGACGGGGCCAGCCGGATCGGCTACGTCGCGCTCTACCTGCTCCTCACGTCCATCGGCGCGCAGGGCGACCTCATGGCGATCCGCGAGGCGCCGCTCTACCTGCTGGCGGGCGTGGTGTGGCTGGCGTTCCACATCGCGCTGCTCTTCGGCGCGGCGCGGCTCCTGCGCGCGCCGCTGTTCTTCGTGGCGACGGGGAGCATGGCGAACGTGGGCGGGGCGGCGAGCGCGCCCATCGTGGCCGGCGTCTACCACCCGGCGATGGCGCCCGTCGGCCTGCTCATGGCCGTAGCCGGCTACGTCCTCGGCATCTACGGCGGTCTCGTCTGTGCGTGGATGCTGGGCGCCCTGGCGGTCGGCTGAGCGGTCTCGCGTCCGGCTGGATCCTGCCGAGTCGGCCGGATCGGCACCCCGGCCGCCACGAAGGGAGGACGGCCGGGGTGCACGCGTGGCTACCGGAGCCGCGCTGCCACGACGGCGACGATCTGGCGGGCGGCGCCCTCCCAGTCACCGTCGAGCAGGTCTCCGCCCTTGGCGATGGTCGAGGCGATGTCCTCGTCGAGCTTCTTCACGAGGCTCGACAGGCCTCCGCGGTCGATCCCGGTCACCTCGGCTTCGGAGACGGTGCCGTTCTCCTTGACGACGTGGTACCGGACCTGGTCGTCGGGGCGGAAGCGGATGTCGTGCGAGAGCTGGCCGGTCGCTTCGATGCGCCCGTTCGAGCGCTTGACCTGGATCGGCTTGATGTGGAACCTGTGGCTGTCCACCTCGATGTCTTTGCGTTCCTTGCCCCGGAGGGCGTCGTCTACGGCTCGTTCGAGCTTGGTCATGGCGAACCTCATGTGGGTTGTTGGAGGGGGGCGTGGCACTCCGTCCGCTCCGGCGCAAGGGCGCACGTTCGGGAGCTCGGGGGTCTCAGCGTCTCCGGTCGCGGACGTGAGGGCGACTGGCGCGAGCGGGCGTACGGGGGCGGCGTGGGGGATTCGTTGCGAGGCAGAGGGCGATGCCGGCGATGAGGGCCTGGGCGGCAGACTCCCAGCGACCGTCGGTCGCCTGGCCGAGCTTCTGGAAGGCGCCCTCCGCTTCCTCGGGCGGGATGGTGACGCCGAAGTAGGCACCGACGGCGGAGGCGACCGGCCCCGCGAGGGGCGCCAGCCCACCCCGGTTGATCTCGACGTGGACCTCCTCGATGCGGCCGCGTCGAACCCGGACGCGATAGGACACCTGGTCGTCGGGGCGGAAGCGGATGTGGTGGGAGAGCGTCCCGATCAGCGTGAGCACGCCCGCGTGTTCGGTGACCTGGGCAGGCTTGACGTTGAAGTGGTGGCCGTCCACCTTGAGCTTCTTGCGTTCGGGGCCGTGCAGGGCTGCTGACGCGGCGTGCGTGATCGTTCGGGCATCCATGGCTCCTCGAGGGCTTGAAGGGCGGTGCTAGCGCGTGCGTACGAGCGTCACGCGCTGCGTCTGCGCCGCGCCCCCCGCGGAGAGGTGCACGACGTAGGTCCCGGCCGGCAGCCCGCGCGCGTCGAAGGCGACGGCGTGGCGCCCGGCCGGGCGCACCGCGTCGAGGAGGACGGCCACGCGGCGGCCCAGCGCGTCGTAGACGGCGAGGCGGACCGGGCCGGCCTCGGGCAGGGCGAAGGCCAGCGTGGCCCGACCTGCGAACGGGTTGGGGTAGGCCGCCAGCGCGAGGGCGGGCGCCTCGGGCGCGCCGGGCTCGGCGGCGACGGGGTTGGCGCCCTGGAACCAGAGCTGCTCGCCGGCGAGGGTGAGGCCCTCGCCGGTGCCGTAGAGCGCGTGGAGGACCCCGGCAGCGGCCTCGCCGCCGACGCCATCGAAGGGTACGCCGATGGCGAGGTCGCCGTGGCCGTCGCCGTCGAAGTCCCCCGCCGCGAGGGCGAGGCCGAGCCAGTCCTGCGATTCCGGGTCCTCCTGGAGGTCGAGCTGGCTCCAGTAGTCGTCTTCGTCGGCCGAGAGCCCGGTGGCGGTCCCGTAGAGGACCTGGGCGACCCCCACGTTGTCGCCGCCGGCGATGACGGCCTCGCCGGGTGCCCCGACGGCGAGGTCGTCGCGCCCGTTACCGTCTAGGTCCCCCGCCGCGAGCGTGTAGCCGAATTGATCGTCGTCCTCGACGATGCCCTGGACGCCCGCGCTGCTCTGCGTCCACAGCTGGTTGCCCGAGCTGGAGAGCCCCCCGGCCCCGCCGTAGAGCGCGTGGACGAGACCGATGTTCGAGGGGGGGCCAGCGTTGACGTCCTCGAACGGGACGCCGACGGCGAGGTCGTCGTTACCGTCGCCGTCGAAGTCCCCCGCCGCCAAGGACCAGCCGAAGGAGTCGTCGGCCTCGGCGACGCTGTTCAGGCCTGTGCCGTTCTGCGTCCACTGCTGGTTGCCGGCGCTGGAGAGCCCGGCGCTCGTGCCGTAGAGCACGTTGGCGAGGCCGGCGTCCTCGACGGTGAAGACGTCCTCGAAGGGCGTCCCGACGGCGAGGTCGTCGAAGCCGTCGGCGTCGAAGTCCCCGGCCGCGAGGGCGTAGCCGAACTGGTCGCCCGCCTCGACGAGGCCGGACGAGCCGACGGCGGCGTCCTGATCCCACGGTTGGCTGCCGGAGGCGGTCAGCCCGCCCGTCGCGCCGAACAGGACGTGGACGTAGCCGGCGTCATCGAGGTCGCCGATGCCCTCACCGGGCGTCCCGACGGCGAGGTCGTCGAAGCCGTCGCCGTTGAAGTCGCCCGTGGCCAGGGCGAAGCCGAAGTGGTCGTTCTCCTCGCAGATCCCCGTCAGGCCGATGCGGTCCTGGTGCCATTGCTGGTTTCCGGCGCTGAATAGCCCACCGCTCGTGCCGTAGAGGACGTGGACGGCCCCGGCGCCGGCGACGTTGCCGACCGCTTCTTTGGGCACGCCGACGGCGAGGTCGTCGAAGCCGTCGGCGTTGAAGTCGCCCACGGCGAGGGCTTCGCCGAAGCGGTCGAACGCCTCCGCGAAACCCTCGACGCCGTCGGAGTCCTGATGCCAGAGCTGGTTGCCGGTGACGCCGAGGCCGCCGCTCGGCGTGCCGTAGAGGACGTGGACG
This sequence comes from Rubricoccaceae bacterium, assembly GCA_035304085.1. Lineage (GTDB taxonomy): Bacteria > Bacteroidota > Rhodothermia > Rhodothermales > Rubricoccaceae > DATGQT01. Next base: position 15,168 of record DATGQT010000258.1, on the reverse strand, counting down.
GCCCCGGCGCTGCTGATGCTGTCGATGTCCTCGCCGGGGACGCCGACGGCGAGGTCGTCGAGGCCGTCGCCGTCGAAGTCGCCCGCGGCGGCATGCCTTCCGAAGTCGTCGGCCTGCTCCGGCGAGTCGAGGAGCTGGGCGGCGGCGGGCGGGGCGAGGGTGAGCGAGGCGATGAGCAGGAGGAGGGGAAAGCGTAGCGGGCGGGTCATGGCGGTCCTCGGTTCAGGGTTAGAGATCGGCCTACGGCGCATCGTCGTCGGGCGGGCGCAGGATGAGGTCATGCTCTGCGGCGATCCGCGCGAACGCCTCGGGGCTCAGCGGGGCGGCTTCCTGACCGGGCCGGGCGCCGATCTGCCGGAAGAAGGACAAGAGGCCCTGCTCCTCGTTCGGGATCGTGGCGAAGACGAGGGCCAGCGGCTCGTCGCCCGTGTTGGCGAAGCCGTGCCAGGCACCAGGCGGCACGTACCAGACGGATCCCGCGCGAACGGGCACCTCCTGCATCTCGTCGCCCTCGAACGTGTAGACGACGCCTTCCCCGGAGAGGAAGTACGAGATCTCCTCGGTCGTGTCGTGCCGGTGCACGGGGAGCGCGCCACCTTCGCCGAGCGCGAACCGCGCGAAGCTGGCGCGCGCTTCCGGATGGGTCTCCGGATCGAGGTAGATGTGGAACTCGCCCCCGGCGCCGAGCTCGTGGGGGCTCTCCGCAAAGACCCAGACCCGATCACCTCCACCAGGCGGGATCACGACACTCGCCCGCACAGAGTCTGCAGCGTGGTGTGCCGTGGTGTGCTGCGCCGATACGCCGGGGGCAAGGGCGAGGAGGGTTGGAAGGAGGAGCAAAACGGGAAGGCGCGGCGCGCGAGCCATGGCGTGCTTCGTGGGTTGGGGAGGAATCGCTCAGCAGCCGTATCAGCCGGGCACGGGGGACGTGCGGGACGTCATCCGTGAACACGACGAACGCGCGGCTTACCGGACACGCCTCGGAGCCGTATCCTTAGGCCAGGGGCGATGTCCGGTTCGAAACCCATTCGTCGTGACGGGGGATACAGGGACAGGCGGCAGCCCATCGCCGGAGGCCATCACGGCCCTTCTGGCCGAGGCCAGTGCGGGCGACCCCGCCGCGCACGCCCAGCTCTGGCGGTCCATCTACCCGGACCTGCACGCGATCGCGCACCGGGCGCTGCTGCGCCGCCGCCCCGGCCACACGCTCCAGACCACCGCCCTCGTCAACGAGGCCTACCTCAAGCTCGTCCACCACCAGCAGGCCGACTGGGACGGGCGGCTGCACTTCTTCGCCGTCGCCGCCAGGGCCATGCGCCACATCCTGATCGACTACGCGCGGCAGCGGGGCCGCCAGAAGCGCGGCGGCGGGCAGGCCCCGGTCTCGCTCGACGAGGCCGTGGCGGTGGCCGAGGAGCGCGCCGACACCCTCCTCGCCCTCGATGAGGCGCTCACGGCCCTCGCCGAACGCGACGAGCGCCTCGGCCGGATCGTCGAGTACCGCTTCTTCGGCGGGATGACCGAGGCGGAGGTCGCCCGCCTGCTCGGCGTCACCGACCGGACGGTGCGCCGCGAGTGGCGCAAGGCCAAGGCGTGGCTCGCCGCCGCCCTCGCCGAGCCCCCCTCGCCGCCCTGACGCCCCACCGCTCACGCTCATGGAACTGCTCTCGCACGAACGCTGGCAGCAGGTCAACGCCCTCCTCGACGAGGCGCTCGACCTCGACGCGGGCGCGCGGCGGCGCTTCCTGGACGGGATCGGGGACGACGGGCTGCGGGCGGCCGTCGAGCGGCTGCTGACGGCCGAAGCGGAGGCGCCGGTCTTCCTGGACGCGCCGGCCGCCGACTACGCCGTGCCCCTGCTTCCGGACCTGCCGGACCCGGGTTCCCCCGCGCGTGGCCGGCGCATCGGGGCCTATCGGCTCGAGCGCGAGATCGGGCGCGGCGGCATGGGCCGCGTGTTCCTGGCCACGCGCGCCGACGGGCAGTTCGAGCAGGAGGTGGCGCTCAAGCTCCTCCGCCCCGGCCTCGACACCGACGACGCGCGGCGCCGCTTCCGCACCGAGCGCCAGATCCTCGCCTCGCTCAGCCACCCCCACGTCGCCCGCCTCCTCGACGGCGGCGTCACCGACGAGGGGCGGCCCTACCTCGCGATGGAGTACGTCGAGGGCCGCCCCATCGACGCCTACTGCGACGCGCGTCGGCTCTCCGTCGAGGAGCGGCTGCGCCTGTTCATCGCCGTGGCCGGCGCGGTGCATCACGCCCACCGCAACCTCGTCATCCACCGCGACCTCAAGCCGTCCAACATCGTCGTGACGCCCGAGGGCGAGGTGAAGCTGCTCGACTTCGGCATCGCCAAGTTGCTAACCCCCGCCCCTGCGGAGCTCCTCGACGACCCGGCGGCGGGCGTCTCGCCGACGACCCGGACGGGGCAGCGATGGATGACGCCCGAGTACGCCGCCCCCGAGCAGATCCGCGGCGACGCCGCCACGACGGCCACCGACGTGTACCAGCTCGGCGTCGTGCTCTACGAGCTGCTCACGGGGCGGCGCCCGTTCGAGCAGAATGGAGGCGGGGTGCACGCGGTCGAGCACGCCGTGCTGGAGGAGGAGCCCGAGAAGCCCTCCACGGCCGTCTCGCGGGCGTCCGGGCGTACGGGGCGCAGCGGCACGACGGGCCTTGACGCCGACCGGGTGAGTCGGGCCCGGCGGACGCAGCCCGAGCGGCTCCGCAGCACGCTCCGGGGCGACCTCGACACCATCGTGCTGAAGGCGCTTCGCAAGGACCCTGAGGCCCGTTACGCCTCGGCCGAGGCGTTCGTCGAGGACGTCAAGCGGCACCTGGCCGGGCTCCCGGTGCAGGCGCGCAAACCGACGCCGGGGTACCGGATGCAGCGGTTCGTCCGGCGGCACCGGGCGGGCGTGGCCGCCTCGGCGCTGGTCGTGCTGTCGCTCGTCGGCGGCCTCGGGGCGGCGCTCTGGCAGGCCCGCGTCGCCCGCGCCGAGCGCGACGAGGCCGAGACCCTTGCCACCTTCCTCGAAGACCTCCTGGCCGCGCCCAATCCCGTCGCGGACGAGCGGCTCGACACGCTGAGCGTTCGGGACCTCATCACGCACAGCCAGGCGCGGGTCGAGGCGGAGCTGCTGGATCGCCCCCTGCTGCAGGCACGCATGCTCCACATGATCGGGCGCACGTACAACGGCATGCATCGCTACGCCGACGCCGAGCAGGTGCTCGAACGCGCGCTGGCGCTCCGCCGCGCCCATCTGGGAGATCGGCACGAGGCCACGGCCATCACCGTGCGCGACCTCGCTTACGCGCGCGCTGAGCTCGCCGATGAGCGTGTAGGCCGTTCGGACGCGGCGGTGGTACCTGCGCTCCGCGAGGCTCTGGCCGTGTTGCGCGAGCGCCTCGAACCCACCGATCCCGAGATCGCTTTGACGATGGCGTACCTCGCGCAAGCGCTGCCATACGATGGGCTCGATCACGTCGAGGCCGAGTCCTTATTGCACGAGGCGCTCGCGATCCAGCAGATGCCCGCGCACCAATGGACGGGCCAGTCCGTGTTTACGCTCATGCTATTGGCGGAGCGGCGGATGCAGGTGAGCGATTTCAAGGGGGCCGCCGCCTACTACGGGCAGGCTCTGGAGCTCGCGGCTGCGCACTTCGGCGAGGGGCATACCCGTACGGCCAGCGTGCATTCGGACCTGGCCTTCGCCCTGCGGGAGCTAGGGCGATTTGAGGAGGCGGAGCGCCATGCGCGCGCCGCCCTTCCAGTCCTCCTCGCAGCCCGAGGCGATACCAGCCTCGTCGTGAACCAGACGCGCCGGACGCTCGCTTCCGCCTTGCGGATGCAGGGGCGTTACGACGAAGCAGAAGGCCTCTTGAGGGCCGTGCTGGCTTCGGCTCCACAGTCGCCGGATCGAGCCGTTACGCTGGGTGCCCTTGCCACCCTGCTCCGAGAGCAGGAGGATCTCGCAGGCGCAGCAGAGGCGCAGCGTGAGGTCGTTGCGCTCCTTCGACGGCGCTTCGGGGCGGCGCATCCTATGCTGGCCTATAGCCTCACCAAGCTGGCCGACATCCAGACGGAGCAGGCGCGCTACGCCGAGGCCGAGCAGATCTTGCTGGGTGGGCTGGCAGCTTGGCCGGAGGAGAGTGGGCCGGGGCGGCAGCTTCGCCGATCGCTCGTCGCGCTCTACGAGGCCTGGGAGAGGCCGGATCGAGCGGAGGCTTACAGAGGCGGCCCGGCCAGGGATACGGCATCCGCGCAGGCGCCGCATCGGGCGCCGTAGGCTCACAGCGTCCGCATGATGGCGAGGACGCGGCCGATGACGTGGCAGGCGGGGTCGCCGGGGGGGTACACCTCCTCGGCGTACGTCCGGTCGGCCGGGCGGAAGTGGAGGCGGCCGTTGGCGAAGTCGTACCGCCGCGCGACGAGGGCCTCGCCGAAGAGCACGGCGACGGTCTCGCCGTTGGCGAGATCCTTCCAGTCCGTCTCCTCCACGACGAGGAGGTCACCCTTGCGGATGCCGTCGCCGACCATGCCGTCGTCGCCGGCGCGGGCGAGGAGGCAGTCGTCGGCGTCGGCCGCGCCGCCGGGCTTCCTGAGGAGGCGCTCGTCGACGTAGAGGGCGCCGTTGGGGCGGCGGCGGAGGCGGTCAGGCTCGTCGCTGCGCGTGCGGCTGATGAGGGGGAGGATGGGCGGCCCCTCGCTCGGCGCGTAGGGGTCCTCGTCCACGTCCACCAGCGCGAGCCCGCGCGCCTCGTTCGGCCGCCGCCGGAGGTACCCCTTCTGCACCAGCGCCGAGACCAGCTTGTGGACGCCGTTGGTCGAGCGGATGGCGAGGCCGTCGCCGATCTCCTTCAGCGTGGGCGTGCGCCGGTGCTCGCGGACGTAGGTGCGGACGTACTCGTAGACCTGGTTCTGTCGCTCGGTGAGGCGGGCGCGCATGGGTAGGGGACGGGGGAGTCGGGACGGCCGAAAATCGCGCCGGAGCAGGGGGTGAAGCAATGTTCACTTCACTCCGATATATGGTCTGGGCAGGGTGAAACGATTTTCACTTTCTGCCTCTTTGGGCCGTAAAGCCCCCCCATGCGCCCCGCCGGAATGTGGGTAAACCGGCGCAGTTATCCACAAAATCGGCCCAAACGGCCCCAAAACCTTGATCTTGACCCCCGGTGCCCTACTTTGGGTGGCGAGTGGGGAAAAGTGGGGAAGGCACCCAGCGATCTGGCGACGCAACGGGGGACCCGGTCATGGCCGGCTTCAAAGGACAGGCGGAAAACTCCATCGACGACAAGGGCCGCGTGGCCCTGCCGGCGAAGATGCGCCGGGCCCTCAGCCCGGAAGCTAAGGAGACTTTCGTCGCCACGCGCGGCCTCGAGCGCTGCGTCTTCCTCTACCCCCTCGACGTCTGGGAGCGCGTGGAGGACCAGATCGGCAGCCTCAACACCTTCCAGCGCGAAACCCGCGACTTCACCCGCAACATCCTCCGCTGGGCCGAGGAGACCACCCTCGACGGGCAGGGCCGCATCAGCCTCACCAAGAACCTCCTCGACTTCGCCGGCCTCTCGGCCGGCAACGGGGCCAAGGCCCTCTTCATCGGCGCCCTCGACCACATCGAGGTCTGGGACCCCGACGTGTTCGACGCCTACCTCAACGAGCAGCCCGAGGAGTACGAGACCGTCGCCGAGCGCGTCATGGGCGGCCTCTGAGCCGCCCGACCCAGACGGCTTCCGTCATGACCACCGCCCTCTTCCATATGCCCCGCAAGTCCCCCCGGTCCGAGCGCAGCGGCGCGCGGCCGGCTGGCCGGCCCGACGCCCCCGCGGCGTCTGACCGCTCGCCCGGCCCGCTCCGCTACGCTTCGGACTACCACGCGCCCGTCCTCGCGCGCGAGGTGGTCGAGGGGCTGGTGACGGACCCGAACGGGGTCTACGTGGACGGCACCCTCGGCGGCGGCGGCCACAGCGCCGCCCTCCTCGACGCCCTCGGCCCCGGCGCCCTCGTCGTCGGGATCGACCGGGACCCCGAGGCGCTGGCGGCGGCGACGGCGCGGCTCGCGGCCGCCGCCGAGGCCGGCCGCTTCCGCGCCCTCCGCGGCAACTTCGCCGACGTCGAGCGGCTCCTCGCCGGGGCCGGCGTCGGGCCCGTGGACGGGGTGCTCCTCGACCTCGGCGTCTCCTCGCACCAGCTCGACGAGGCCGCGCGCGGCTTCGCCTTCTCCGCCGAGGGGCCGCTCGACATGCGGATGGACCCCGAGGCGGGCGAGCCGGCCTCCGCGCTCCTCGACCGCCTCGACGCCCAGGCCCTCGCCGACCTCCTCCGCGCCTACGGCGACGAGCCGCGCGCGTGGCGCATCGCCAACGCCATCGTGGCGCGCCGGCCGGTGGCGACGACGGCGGCGCTGGCCGAGGCCGTGCGCGCGGTCGTGCCCACGCGCGAGGAGGTCAAGAGCCTCGCCCGCGTCTTCCAGGCCCTCCGCATCGCCGTCAACGACGAGATGGGGGCGCTGGAGCGCGCGCTCGGCGGCGCCCTCGCCGTCCTCAAGCCCGGCGGGCGCCTCGCCGTCATCGCCTACCACTCGCTCGAGGACCGCCGCGCCAAGCACTTCCTCCGCTTCGGCAACGTCGAGGGCGAGGCGCGGAAGGACTTCTACGGCCGCCTCCTCACGCCCTGGACGCTGCTCACGAAGAAGCCCATCACCGCCTCCGAGGAGGAGGTCGCCGCCAACCCCCGCGCGCGGAGCGCCCGCCTCCGCATCGCACAGAAGAACCCCGAACCCTCCGAGACCTCCTGAGCCCCCGCGACGGCGGGAGGCGCGAGGGGGCCGCCGTGCCTGTAAAGCCGTCCCCCCGCCCGTCCCCTCCCGCCTCCCGCCCTCGCGCCGATTCCTCCACCACCGCCACCGCCCATGTCCACCGCTACCCGAGCCCGCTCGACCCGCCGTGAGACCCGCGCGCCCGCCGCGCCGACGAGGAGAGGCCGGTCGAAGACCAGGACCCCCTCGAACACCGCCGCGACGACGCGCCGCCGGAAGGCCGCCGCCGCGCGGCAGCACGCCCCCGCCCCCCTCGCCGGCTTCCCCGGCTGGGCCGACCTCGGCGTCGGCTCGAAGGCGCGGAAGAAGAGCGCGACGAAGAAGGTGACGAAGCAGGTGCTGGCGGCGAAGGCCCGCCGCGCCCGCTTCCTCGACGTCGCCCCGTCGCTCCGCTTCGGGGTGTGGGTGCTCGTCGGCTGCATCGCCGCCACGCTCTACGTGGGCCACGTGTTCGCGACGCAGGCGACGGCGGCGGCGCTGCAGCGGGCCGAGCGGGAGAACCTCCAGCTCCACCTCACGCACGAGCGCCTCCAGGGCGCCTACGACCGGATGATCGGCCCCGACCAGATCCTCGACCGCGCCGCCGCCCTCGGCCTCGTGGAGGGCGTCGCCTACGGCCCCACCATTCGAGTGATGAGCGAATAGCGATGGGCGATTGGAGTCGTGCTCCTCCAATCGCCTATCGCCCGTCACCCCTCGCCCCATGAATCCCCGCGAGTCCATCCTCACCCGGCTCTACGTCGTGACGGCGCTGCTGATGCTGCTGCCGGCGGGCGTGGTGTTCCAGATGGTGAAGATCCACCTGGGCGAGGGGGCCGAGCTGCGCGCGCGCGGGGAGCGGCAGGCGTCGAGCTTCGTCGAGCTGCCGGCCGTGCGGGGGTCGATCTACGACCGCGCCGGGCGCGCCCTCGCCGTCAGCACCGCCCGCTACGAGGTGGCCGTGGACCCGTCCGTCCCCGGCTTCGACGCGAAGGCCGAGGAGCTGTACGACCTGCTGGCCCGCGCCACCGGCCGGCCGGCCGGCCACTTCCGCCGGCTCGTGCGGGATCGGACGAGCCCGAAGTACGTCCTCCTCGTCCGCGCCCTCGACGAGGCGGCCAAGGCGGAGCTCGACGCCGCCGACGTCCCCGGCCTCATCGTCGACGGCACCGTCGCCCGCCGCTACAACTACGGCCGCCTCGCCAGCCACGTCCTCGGCCACGTCGACGCCGACCTCCGGGGCATCGCCGGGCTGGAGCAGCAGTACGACGCGTACCTCCGCGGCGAGCCGGGTCGGCGGGCCGTCCAGCGCGACCGCCGCGGCGTCGTCAAGGCCGTCGTGGGCGGGGCCGTGGTGGAGCCGAAGCACGGCGAGCACCTCGTCCTGACCATCGACCTCGTGCGGCAGGCGATCCTCGAGGAGGAGCTCGCGCGCGGCGTGGCCGCGGCGGGCGCGCGCTGGGGCACCGCCATCGCGATGGACCCCCGCACGGGCGCCATCCTCGCCCTCGCCAACGTCCCGGACTACGACCCCAACAGCCCCGGCGGCTACGCCGAGGCCGCCCGCCGCAACCACGCCATCACCGACCGCATCGAGCCGGGCTCGACGTTCAAGCTCGTCACCGCCGTCGCCGCCCTCGAGACGGGCACGGTCAGCCCTGAGGACACCGTGGACGCCGGCCCCGGCTGGGCCGTCATCCGCGGGCGGACCATGCGCGACAGCCACGCCTACGGCCGCCTCACCTTCGGTGACGCCATAGCCGTCTCCTCCAACGTCGCCATGGCGCGGACGGCGCTGGAGATGGAGCCGGCCGACCTCTACCGCTACGCGCGCGCGCTCGGGTTCGGCTCGCCGTCGTGGGTGGACCTCCCCGGCGAGGTTACCGGCCGGCTCAAGCGGCCCAGCGAGTTCGGCCGCCTCACCCTCCCGTGGATGGCGACGGGCTACGAGGTCTCGGCCACGCCGCTCCAGATCCTCACGGCCTACTGCGCCCTCGCCAACGGCGGCCTCCTCGTCCAGCCCTACGTCGTCGCCGAGCGGCGCGACGCGCGCGGGCGGACGGTGTGGCGCGTCAGCGAGGCGCACCAGGACTCCGTCCGCCGCGCCTTCTCCGAGGAGACGGCCGCGCGGCTCGTGCCCCACTTCGAGCGCGTCGTCTCGCGCGACGGGACCGCCCGCCGCGCCGCCGTCGAGGGGCTGCGGATCGCGGGGAAGACGGGGACGGCGCAGACGGCCGCCGGCGGCGGCTACACGCACAGCTACCGCGCCACCTTCGTCGGCTTCTTCCCCGTCGAGGCCCCCGAGGTCGCCCTGATCGTCGTGCTCGACGGGCCACAGAACGGGTACTACGGCGGCTCCGTCTCGGCCCCCATCTTCGGCGCCATCGCCCGCCGGTGGATCGGCACGTTCCCCTCCATCGCCGCGCGCGTGGCGCCGGCGGCGCCGCTGCCCGAGCGCGCCGAGGCGCCCGTGCCCGACGTGGACGGGATGCCGGCCGTGCTCGCCGAGGGCCGCTTGCTCGCCCGCGGCTTCCCCGTCCGCGCCGACGACGACGCCCCGTGGGCGCCCGTCGCCGAGCAGGACCCCGCCCCCGGCGACCGCGCCGACGTCCGCCACGCCGTCCGACTCGTCGCCGCTCCCGCCGGCGTGTCCGCAGGGCCCTCCTCGGCCCGGCCCGCCAGCGCGCCCGCCGGGGCGGCCATGCCCGACCTCCGCGGCCTCTCGGCCCGCCGCGCCGTCGCCTGGCTCGCCGCCCTCGGCGTCGAGGCGCGGCTGGTGGGGAGCGGGGCCGTGACCGCCCAGTCGCCCGCGGCCGGCAGCGCGCTGCCGGCGCAGGCCGTGCTCACGCTCCAGTAGAGCCGTGGGCGCCCCCCGTTCTTTCCCGTTCGAGCCCGATGTCCCCCCGGCGCCGCTGGCCGGCCTGCTCGCCCCCCTGCGAGCGGCCGGCCTGCTGGCGGCGCCCGATCGCGAAGCGATCCCGGAAGAAGCGGGCTCCCTCCTCATCCACCGCCTGGCTGACGACAGCCGCGCGGTGACGCCCGGCACCCTGTTCGTTGCCCGCAGCGGCGACCACACGGACGGGCACCTGTTCCTTGACACGGCTGTGCAGAATGGCGCCGTCGCCGCCGTCGTGAGTGCCGAGTGGTACCGCGACCGGCCGAACTCGCTCGGCAATGCGGCGGCGGCCAACGAACCCTTGGGGAAGGGTGAGCGACTCCCCGGCGCCGCCTGTGTGCTCGTGCCCGTCACGGACACGCGGGCGGCGCTCGGGGAGCTCGCAAATGCGTTCTACGGCGCCCCGAGCCGCCACCTCGACCTCCTCGGCGTCACCGGCACCAACGGCAAGACGACGACGGCCTTCCTCCTCTACCGCCTCCTCACGGCGCTGGGCGTAAGGGCCGGCCTGGTCGGCACCGTCGAGAACCGGATCGGCGAGCGCCGGGTGGAGACGGCCTACACGACGCCGGAGGCCATCGAGCTCAACGCGCTCCTCCGTGCGATGGTGGACGCCGGCTGCGGCGCCTGCGCCATGGAGGTCTCCTCCCACGGGCTCGCCCTCGACCGCGTGCGCGCCCAGCGCTTCCGCGCCGGCGTCTTCACCAACCTCACGCACGACCACCTCGACTTCCACCCGTCCTTCGAGCACTACCGCGCCGCCAAGAAGCGGCTGTTCGACGGGCTCGACGACGGCGCCGTCGCCGTCGTCAACCGCGACGACGCGGCGTGGGCCGAGATGGTGGCCGACACGATGGCGCCCGTCGTTACCTACGGCACCGACCCGGCGGCCGACGTGCGGGTGGAGGTGCTGGAGAACGCGCTCGACGGCCTCCGCCTCCGCCTCGACGGCGCAGAGCGGACGTTCCGCCTCGCCGGCGGCTTCAACGCCTACAACCTCGCCGCCGCCTACGCCGTCGGCCGCGCCCTCGGCTACGGGCGGGATGAGGTGCTCGACGTGCTGGCCGAGGCCCCCGGCGTCCCCGGCCGCTTCGAGACCGTCCGCTCCGACGACGGCGTCCTCGGCGTCGTCGATTACGCCCACACCCCGGACGCGCTGGAGAACGTCCTCCGCACCGCGCGCGGGATGATGGGCGAGGGTCAGCGGCTCTGGGCCGTCTTCGGCTGCGGCGGCGACCGCGACCGGGCGAAGCGCCCCGTGATGGGCCGCCTAGCCGAGGCCCTCGCCGACCGCGTCGTCCTCACCAGCGACAACCCCAGAGGCGAGGACCCCGACGCCATCCTCGCCGAGATCCGATCCGGCCTCACGAACCCCGACGCGGCGGCGGTCATCCCCGACCGCGCCGCGGCCATCGCCCACGCCGCCGCCCGCGCCGCCCCCGGCGACGTGGTGGTGGTGGCCGGCAAGGGCCACGAAGACTACCAGATCGTCGGCGCCGAGAAGCGCCCCTTCGACGACCGCCGTGAACTCCGCGCCGCGTTCGACCGCCGAGCGAACTGATCCATGCCGCGCTCATTCCTGAAGAACCGCAGACCACGGACGACGGACCACGCGCCGTCGTCCGTCGTCCGTCGTCCGTCGTCCTGCGCCGAGCCGGGGCGCCCGAGCGAGCGCACCCACCCCCACTGATGCTCTACCACCTCCTCACCTGGCTGAACGCGATGTTCGACCCGCCCGGGTTCGACGTCTTCCAGTTCATCACCGTCCGCGCCACGCTCGCGGCGGGGACGGCGCTGCTGATCGCGCTGTTCGCCGGGAAGCGGCTGATCGACTGGCTCCGCGTCAAGCAGATCGGCGAAACCATCCGCGAGGGCGAGGACGCCGGCGTCGTCAGCCACCGCCACAAGGCGGGGACGCCCACGATGGGCGGGGTCATCCTGCTCCTCGCCCTCGGCGGCGCGACGCTGCTCTGGGGCGACCTCACGAACGCATACGTCTGGGCCGCCCTCCTCGCCACGTTCTGGATGGGCGCCTTCGGCTTCGCCGACGACTACATCAAGGTAGTGAAGAAGGACAAGCAGGGGCTGGCGGAGAAGACGAAGCTGGCGGGGCAGGTCTCCCTCGGCTTCCTCCTCAGCCTCGGGCTCATCGTCTGGCCCCAGCTCGACGGCATGCACACGAAGACGAGCCTGCCCTTCGTCCCTAACGGCACCATCGAGTACGACTTCCTGACGCCGCTCGTCGGGTTCGAGGTGGGGTGGGTCGTCTACATCCCCGTGCTGACGTTCATCCTCGCGGGCGTCTCGAACGCCGTCAACCTCACCGACGGCCTCGACGGCCTCACCGCCGGGACGAGCGCGTTCGTCGCCCTCGGCCTCGCCGTGATGGTCTACATCACGGGGAATATCGAGGCGGCCGACTTCGTCAACGACCTCTACATCCGCGAAACGGGGGAGCTGACGATCTTCGTCGCGGCGCTGGTGGCGGCGTGCTTCGGGTTCCTCTGGTACAACGGGTACCCCGCGCAGGTCTTCATGGGCGACACCGGGAGCCTCGCGCTCGGGGCCGCCATCGCCACCGTCGCCATCCTCGTCAAGAAGGAGCTGTACCTCCCCGTCCTCGGGGGCATCTTCTTCGTCGAGACGGCCTCGGTGATCGTCCAGACGGCCTACTTCAAGTACACGAAGCGCCGCACGGGCGAGGGCCGCCGCGTCTTCAGGATGGCCCCGCTCCACCACCACTACGAGGCCCTCGGCGTCCACGAGTCCAAGATCGTGATCCGGTTCTGGATCGTGACGGCGCTGCTGGTGATCCTGACCCTGTTCCTGTTGCGGATCCGGTAGCGGGCCGTCGGCCGCCGGCCCTCGGCTGTCGGCTGCCCCTCCCTCAACTGAAAGCCGAAAGCCGACGGTCCCCATGAACCCCACCGAGATCACCGGCAAGCGCGTCACCGTCGTCGGCGGGGCGCGGAGCGGGCTGGCCGCGGCGCGGCTGCTCGCCCGCCACGGCGCCGCCGTCTTCCTGACGGAGCGCGGCGCGCGGGACGACCGCCTCGCCGCCCAACTCGACGCCGCCGGCGTCGCGTACGAGTTCGGCGGCCACACCCCGCGCGCGCTCGACGCCGACTTCCTCGTGATCTCGCCCGGCGTGCCGAGCACCGTCCCGATGGTGCAACAGGCCCTCCGCCAGCGGCTCCCGGTCTACTCCGAGATCGAGGCGGCGAGCTGGTTCTGCCGCGGGCCCGTCGTCGCCGTGACCGGAAGCAACGGGAAGACGACGACGACGAGCCTCATCGCCCACCTCTTCCGCACAGCCCAGCGCGACTTCGTCGTCGGCGGCAACATCGGCTACCCGTTCTCGGACTACGTCGAGGCCGTCACCGACGAGACCGTGGCCGTCCTGGAGGTGTCGTCCTTCCAGCTCGACCACATCGACACGTTCCGGCCGCGGGTGGCCGTGCTCCTCAACGTCACGCCCGACCACCTCGACCGGTACGACCACGACTTCAACCGCTATGCCCAGAGCAAATTCCGCGTCTTCGAGAACCAGCGCCCCGGCTCGCCCGGCGAGCCGGGCGACTGGCTCGTCTACAACCACGACGACGAGCTGGTCCGCGAGTACGTCTCGTGGTGGGCGCCGAGGCGCGGGATCGTGCCCTACGGGTTCTCCCTCGAACAGGAGCTGGAGCGCGGCGCCTACGTCCGTTGGCACGCCAACGGCGACGGCCAGATCGTCCTAGCCCTCCCCGCGTCCCTCGACCCCCAGGACCCCATGATCCACAACGAGGAGCTCATGCCTTCGTCCGACGCGGCGCTCCGCGGGCGCCACAACCTCTACAACTCCCTCGCCGCCGCCATCGCCGCGCGCGCGATGGAGATCCGCAGCGACGTCGTGCGCCAGAGCCTGACGTCGTTCGAGGGCGTGCCGCACCGGCTCGAGAAGGTGCGGACGGTCCACGGCGTCACGTACGTCAACGACTCGAAGGCGACCAACGTCAACGCCGTCTGGTACGCGCTCGAGTCGTTCCCGGGCAACGTCGTCCTCATCGCCGGCGGGCGGGACAAGGGGAACGACTACGGCCCGCTGAAGCGGCTCGTGCAGGAGAAGGTGAAGGGGCTCGTCGGCCTCGGCGAGAGCGGGGACAAGGTGCTCGCCGAGCTCGGCCCCTGCACCGCCCACACCGCCCGCGCCCACACCATGGAGGAGGCCATCCAGTTCGCCCGCCTCATGGCCGAGGAGGGCGACATCGTCCTCCTCAGCCCCGCCTGCGCTTCGTTCGACATGTTCGAGAACTACGAGGACCGCGGGGACACCTTCAAGCGCCTCGTCCAGAGCCTGTGATCGAATGCGGATTGCGGATTTGCCGCATCCCCGTCCCACATCCGCAATCCGCAATCCCCGATCCCTGATGAGCCAGCCCCGCGCCAAGACCCTCGCCCTGCCGCCGGCGGACAAGGCCGTCGTCGCGGCCGTGCTGCTGCTGGCGGCCGTCGGCGTGGTGGCCGTCTACAGCGCGACGGCGTTCCTGGCCGCGACGGCCGCCGAGGGCGACACCGAGCAGTTCCTCTTCCAGCACCTCCTCCGCCTCGGCCTCGCCTTCGGCGCCGCGGCCGTCTTCTCGTTCCTCGACTACCGGCGGCTGGCCCGGTTCTCGAAGCTGTTCCTGATCGCGGCGCTCGGGCTGCTGGCGGCGGTGCAGGTGGCCGGCGTGGCCGCCGGCGGCGCCGTGCGCTGGCTCGAGGTCGGCCCCGTCACGTTCCAGCCGTCGGACGTGGCGAAGGTGGCGCTGCTGCTGCACTGCGCCGCGCTGCTGGCCAAGAAGCAGCCCTACGTCGAGGACTTCCACCGCGCCTTCCTCCCGCTGGCCATCTGGATCGCCCCCACGCTCCTGCTCATCGGGGTCGAGAACCTCTCGACGGCGGCGATCCTGCTGATGGCCGTGGCCATCATGCTGTTCGTCGGGCGCGTGCGCGTGCGCCACCTCGCCGGCACGGGCGTCGTCTTCCTCGCCCTCGGCGCCCTCTTCCTCTCGACCTCGCCGGAGCGCGCGGCGCGCCTCGAGAGCTACCTCGGCACCTCCCTCTTCGGCAACACCGACCCGGAGGCGGTCCACGACGAGCAGGCCGAGGGGTACCAGGCCAGCCAGGCCCGCATCGCCATCGCCCTCGGCGGGCTGACGGGCGTCGGCCCCGGCAAGAGCGTCCAGCGCGACTTCCTCCCAGCGCCCTACAACGACTTCATCTTCGCGATCGTGGCCGAGGAGTGGGGGCTCGTGGGCGCGACGGCGCTGCTGCTGGCCTTCGTGCTGCTCCTCTTCCGCGGCTTCCTGCGCATCGCGCGCCAGGCGCCGGACCCGCTGGGCCTGTTCCTCGCCACCGGCCTCACGGCCGTGATCGTGCTCTACGGCTTCGTCAACGCCGGCGTGGCCAGCGGGCTGCTCCCGGTGACGGGCCTCCCGATGCCGTTCGTCTCCT
>DATGQT010000257.1:0-2121 GCA_035304085.1 Rubricoccaceae bacterium | reverse complement strand
CGCCTCTTCCAGACCCCCGCCGCCCGCGCCGTCGTCTACGAGAGCGACTCGGTGGACGTCGTCCGTGCCATGATCAAGACGGCGGCGGGGGAGGCGGCGCACGGGGAGGCGCTAGCGGGGGCGTGATCCGGCGGGAGCGGGCTTCGGCGCTGGTTCCCAAGGGATAGGATAGGCTGCGGGGCTTCGCCCCACGCCCCGAGGAGGGATGGCCCGGCAGCGCTCGCGTCGTCCTCCTGTCAGCGAGGCGCGCGACGGCGGCACACTCTGCCCTGAGGAGCGGGCGTCTAGTCCTCCTCCGCGCGGTCACACTAGCCTGCTGGGGTTTGCGCGCGGTTCCGTTTCATCATGGGCCTCATGCGGTGGTTGCTATGAACCGATTCCTACTCCCCCTCACCCTCCTGGCCGTGCCGCTCGTGGCCGGCGCCACCACGCGCTACGTCGCCCCCGGCGGCACTGACACGGGCGACTGCTCCGTCGCTGCCGCCCCCTGCGCCACCATCGCCTACGCCGTCGGCCAGGCCGACGACGGCGACCTCATCGCCGTCGCCGCCGGCGCTTACGCGGCCGGGGCCGTGCTCGACCGCGACGTGGCGGTCGAAGGGGCCGGCCGGAGGGCGACGAAGGTGGCGGGCGCGTTCACGGTCAACGCCGGGGTGACGGCTGCCCTCCGCGACCTCACCGTGCAGGGCGCCCGCGTCACGAACCACGGCAACGCTACGCTGGAGCGGGTGACGGTGCGGGATAACGTCGGCACAGGCGTCGTCAACGACGGGACGATGGCGATCATCGACGGCACCGTCGCCAACAACGACTGCTCGTACTCCGCCTGCCTCCCCGGCGGCATCAGGAACTACGGCGCCCTCACGCTCTTGCGCACGGGCGTCGTCGACAACGACTCCTTCGAGAGCAACGGCTGGGGGGGCGGCCTCTACAACGGCCCCAACGCGACGGCGACGGCGATCGAGAGCCTCTTCGAGGGGAACAGCCACCTGACCGAAGATACCGACACCGGCTGGGGCGGCGGGATCCACAACGAGGGCGCGCTCACGGTCCTCCGCAGCACGATTCGGAACAACGTCGCCGAGGTGGGCGGGGGGATCTCGAGCGAAGATGAGCAGGGCTCCGGGAACGTGACGTTGGTCATCGACGGGAGCACGATATCGAACAACTACGCCGCCATCGAGTGCGGCGCGCTCATCTGGTACGGGGAGAGCGCCGCCATCCGCAACAGCACGATCAGCGGGAACGACGGCGGCCTCTGCGGGGACGTGACGATCGAGTTCTCGACGATCACCGGCAACGGGCTCGGGAACTACTACGGGTCCGGCGTGCTCGCCGGCGACGTCGTGCTCCGGAACACCGTCGTCGCGGGGAACGAGGCGGACTGCACGCTGGGCGACGGCGATGGGGGGCCGTACACGATCACGTCGTTCGACTACAACGTCCTCGGCCCCCTCGGCGCCGGCTGCGTCCTCGTCGGCGACACCGAGCACAGCGTCCTCGACGTGGACGACCCGCAGCTCGGCCCGCTGGCCCCCAACGGCGGGCCCACGCGCACCCACGCCCCTCTCCCTGGTAGCCCCGTCCTCAACGCCGGCACCTGCACCGACATCGACGGCGACCCCGTGACGGAGGACCAGCGCGGGGCATCCCGCCCGTTCGGGCCCGCCTGCGACGTCGGCGCCGTCGAGCAGGGGGCCTTCATCGCCGCCCTCTCGGTGGCGCCCGTGGCCCCTCCCACGGTGATCCCGGCCGGGGGCGGGGAGTTCGCCTTCACGTTCGCCGTCACGAACCTCACCGCCGAGCCGCAGACGCTCGACGCGTGGGCGGAGGCGACGCCACCGGACGGCCCAATCCTCACGGCGCCATACGGCCCCCTCCGCGGCCCCGTCACGATCACGCTCGGGCCCGGCGAGACCGTCGAGCGCACGCTCGTGCAGCGGGTGCCGGCCAGCGCGATGGGGGGGTACTGGACGTACGCGGGGAACGTCGGGACCTACCCCGACGGCGCCGTGGCCTCGGACGCGTTCCCCGTCACGAAGCAGCACGCCGCTTCAAGGGCCAGGGGCCGACCCGCGCGTGCCGCGACGGAAGGCGCGGGGTGGCCGCTGGTGTACGCCG
>DATGQT010000256.1:0-23415 GCA_035304085.1 Rubricoccaceae bacterium | reverse complement strand
CGCGGGAGGCCGCGGTGTACGTGGAGGTGTCCGGCGTGCCGGAGTACGACCTCCTCGTCTGGGCGGACCGCCTCGGCCGGTGGTCGACGGGGGAGGCCCTCACCGAGGCGGAGCGGGCGCGGGCGCTCGACGCGTACCGGGCGTGGGCGCGCCGCGAGGGCGTGACGTGCCAGTGGTGAACGGCTGCCGGCCACACCGCGCCTCACGCTCGGCGGAGGGGACGATCTCACCGCGGCGCGCGCCGGCCTCGCCCACGGCGCCACCTGGACAGCTTCTTCCGAACAGACGGTTCAGTTGCCTGCGGGCAGGGCCCTCACCACGGCGGGCACGTCGCCCCAGCCCATCAGCGTCTCCTCCACCTCCTGCCCCCGCTCGGCGAGCCAGTCCGACATCGCCGGGCCTGCCGGCTGCCCGTACACCCGGTGGGAGTAGACGGCGACCACCCCCGTGCCCTCGACGAGCATGAACCGCGCGAACGCGGCCTCCAGGAACGTCGGGCTCCCGAGGACGGCCGCGATGAAGTGCTCGGCCTCCGTGGTCTCCGTCCTCGGCCTCGAGTCCGTCCGCAGGATCTCGCCCGCGCCCTGGTAGTTGGCCAGCACCCCGTTCGCCGTCGCGGCGAGCTGGTCGCCGTCGCGGACCGCCTCGTGGACGTTGATGGTGACCATGTCGGTCCAGTGCTCGAGGTCGTCGTCCCCCTCCGGCGTGAACTCGTGCTGCCCCTCGTGGGACCAGCGGTGGACGTACGTGACGCCGCCGAAGACGAGGCTCGCGGTGCCCGGAGACGGGGAGCCGTCGGCCTGGGCACAAGCGGCCGACGTGGTGAGGAACAGCGCGAGGGTCGCCGCGCGGAGGAGGCTGGTCCGGGGAGACATGGGTAGAGGGGCGCGTTGGGGGCGGAATGGGAAGGGTGTCGGCGCTAGATACGACAGCGCCGCCATACGGCGCTTCACGACGCCGAACGCCCCTGCGGAGCGCGAGCCTGCGCCGGCAGCGAGACGACGACCGCCGTGCCCCGGCCCTCCTCGCTGTCTACGCGGATCGTGCCTCCGTGCCCCTTCACCACGACGTCGTGTGCGAGGGAGAGCCCGAGGCCGGTCCCCTCCCCCGCCGGCTTCGTCGTGAAGAACGGCTCGAACGCCCGGGCCCGGACGGCCGGCGACATCCCGGACCCGTTGTCCGTCACGCCGACCTCGACGCCGCCGGCCGTCCGCCGCGTCGAGACCGTCACCGACGGGGCGTATGCCCCGTCGTTCCGGCCGGCCCGCTCGCGCACGGCGTCGAGCGCGTTACGGACGAGGTTCACGACGACCCGCCCCACCTCCGTCTCGACCACCTCGGCCTCGCCCATCGCCGGGTCGAGGTCGAGGGCGACCGCCACGGCGGGCCCGCCCCGCTGCCGGCTCTCCTGCTCCGCGAGGCGGGCGTACTCCCGGACGATCGCGTTGAGGTCGGCCGGCCGGCGCTCGCCCGTCCCCCCGCGCCCGTGCTCCATCATCGCGCGGACGATGGCGTCGGCCCGGGCCCCGTGCCCCTCTATCTTCTCCGCGTACACCGCGAGGTCGCCCAGCAGCGCCTCCGCTTCGGCGGCGTCGCCGGCGGCCAGCGCCTGGCGGAGGTCGCCGACGATCTCGGCCGAGAGGCCGGCGAAGTTGTTGACGAAGTTGAGGGGGTTCTTGATCTCGTGCGCGATCCCCGCCGTCAGCCGCCCCAGGCTCGCCATCGTCTCCTGGTGCACGAGGCGGGCCTGCGCCTGGCGGAGGTCGGCGAGCGCCCGCTCGAGCTCGGCCGTCCGCCGGGCCACCTCCTCCTCGAGCTCGCGGTTCCGCCTCCCGAGCGCGTCCATGAGCGCGTCCCCTTCCCCCTGCTGCCCGTTCGGGAGGGAGAAGTGGAAGTGGGTGAGGAGCCACCGGCCGCTCCCGGGGCCGCCCCGCCGCTCGACCACGACCGTGCAGCGCAGATCGACGACGTGGGTCGCCCCCCGCACGTCGATGGAGAACCGGACCTGCCCCTCGACCAGCGCCGCGTCGGCGTGGAGCGTGCGGGCACGCAGCGACGAGACGTCGTAGGTGCCCGTGGCGGGGTTCCGCTCCCGCTCGCGCCGGAGGGCCTCGGAGAGCGCCACCCGATCCGCGTAGCGGTCGCCCGCCCCGGTCCCCATCCCCGAGAAGTCGTCGGCGACGTGCGCGAGGGCGTCCTCGAGGGCGCCGGGGCCGGGCTGCGCCCCGGCGCGGAGGAACGCCTCGACGGCGGCCTGGGCTTCGGCTTCGGTCTCCTGCGGCGTCGGCATAAGGGTACCCTCGGGGGTGTCGGGGGGCGCGGGTCGTCGACCGCAACGTAGCGAACGGGACGAGTCCCCGCGAGGGGCCGCGTGAGCGGGAGCCGGGAGCGAAGGCCCCAGACGCGAATCGGCCCCGGAAGCGCCGATTTGAGGGCTTCCGGGGCCGGTTCTGCGGAGAGGGAGGGATTCGAACCCTCGGTACCCCTATCGGAGTACGCAGGTTTAGCAAACCTGTGGTTTCAGCCACTCACCCACCTCTCCGGGGCTGTAACTGCGGTGCTCTCGCACCCCTCCCCGCCCCAGCGCGCGCCGCGTGAGGGAGAAGGGTCGTAAAGGTAGCGAAGGGGGGCTCTCGCCCGCAACACCGGTCTATGAAGAGGGCTCAAGGACCGGCTCGCCCTGGTCGGGAGCGAGCATCCGAAAGTACGCCGAACCGCCGAACCGCCACGGCTGGAGGGCTCCGTACGTCTGGCGGATGTTGGTGCCCTCGTTCAGGAAGTACACGCCGGCGTGGAACATGGGCATCGGGGCAAGGCGGAACGGCGACAGGCTGAGGTTCGAGACGGCCTAGCGCGCGTAGAAGCCCTATCGAGTGTGAAGACGAACTCGAGTCGCCGAGGCCGGGGATGAGCAGGGCCGGCCGCACGGCGCTCCATCACAGCCGTGGCCCATCAGTGATCGCGGCGCAACCACGCTACGGGCCGGCCTCAGCCTCGGCCTTGAGCGCCTCGTTCATCGATATGAACCCGCGCCGCGTGGCTGCACGGAGCCTGCTCCCGAGCACCGGAACCAGGACCCCACCGAACGATTCCCCGTGATGCAACCGCGTCCGATTCGGCCCGAGCGGCTCGACTCGGAACGCGTGCTCGCCTCGGAGCACCCAGCGCGCGAGGAGCGCCCAGCGCCACGAGAGCGAGCGGGGCGGATCCACACGCGTCACGATCGGATCGAGCGTCGTCGGCCTTTCTCCCGGGGGGGTGAACCTGATGTGGAGCCGGGCCGCCTCGCGTACCTCACCCCGGATATCACGCATCAGGGGGTTCCAGCCCGCATGCCCCTCGAAGTCGACGAGCACGGCCCACACCCGCCCGGGAGAGGCATCGATGTCGATCTGCGTCTGGACGTCCATGGAGCACGGCCCGGCGCGCGCCCCACACGGCGTGGCCGCGCAGCGGCCCGAACGGGCACTACACAGGGTATGCGCGGGAGAAAGTAGCTGGGGGATGCCCAGCGAGACAAGGCCGATACACACGAGGCCGCACGGCCTCACGGGCACCCCGGGACGAGGTACGGCCGCCGGCGCCGGCCCCCGGTGAGACTCGCGGGCGGATCGGGGTGCGTAATCCCTGGAAATCCGTACTATACGGGGCCCGATCATCCGGAACCCGATCATCCGAAAAAGCGAGCCCATGGCTACTGAGCACGTCGACGTGGTCGTGGTGGGATCCGGGTTCGGCGGCTCCGTCGCGACCTACCGCCTGGCCGACGCGGGGCTGCGGGTGGTCCTGCTCGAGCGCGGGCGCGCCTACCCGCCGGGCTCGTTCCCGCGCACGCAGCACGAGATGACCCGGAGCTTCTGGAACCCGGCCAGCGACCGGTTCGGGATGTTCAACGTGTGGTCGTTCGACGGCATCGAGGCGCTCGTCTCGGCCGGGCTCGGCGGCGGCTCGCTGATCTACGCGAACGTGCTCCTCCGCAAGCCGCCCGAGTGGTTCGTCGCACAGGAGGCGTACGGGGGCGTCGAGGAGCGCTGGCCGATCCGGTACGAGGACCTCGAGCCGCACTACGACCGCGTCGAGCCGATGCTGGGCGCGCAGCGGTTCCCCTTCGACGTGGCGCCCTACAGCGCGGCCCGGAAGACGCGGGCGCTCAAGGAAGCGGCCGAGCGCCTCGGCCTCGACTGGACGCTCCCCCCCCTCGCCGTCACCTTCGGCAACGACGGCGAGGCGCCGGTGCCCGGCGAGCCCATCCGGGAGCCGTTCCCGAACCTCCACGGGCGCACCCGCTACACGTGCCGGCTCTGCGGCGAGTGCGACGTCGGCTGCAACTACGGGAGCAAGAACTCCCTCGACTACAACTACCTCTCGGCCGCGCAGCGTGCCGGCGCCGACGTCCGCACGCTCTCCGAGGTGCGCACGTTCGAGCCCCGCCCCGGCGGCGGGTTCACCGTCCGCTACGTCCGCCACGAGCCCGGCGAAGACGGCCGGCCGCCGCGCGAGTACCCGGTCGAGCTCACGGCCGACCGCCTCGTGCTGAGCGCGGGCACGCTCGGCTCGACGTTCCTCCTGCTGAAGAACCGCGCCGCGTTCCCGCATCTCAGCGGCCGCCTCGGGGACCGCTTCTGCGGCAACGGCGACCTCCTCTCCTTCGCCATGCGGTGCACCGAGGACGACGAGGGCGGGCGGCGCACGCGCGACCTCGGGCCCACCTTCGGCCCCGTCATCACGAGCACCATCCGCGTCCCCGACACCCGCGACGGCGGCGACGGCCGCGGCTTCTACGTGCAGGACGCCGGCTTCCCGGCCTTCGTCACGTGGCTCGTCGAGGCGAGCGACGTCGGGGGGACCGTCCGCCGCCTGCTCCGCCTCGCGGGGCGGCGCATCCGCGCCCGCCTCCGCCGCGACCCCCGCACCGACATCACCGCCGAGATCGCGCGGGCGCTGGGCTCGTGCGACCTCTCGGCCTCCTCGCTCCCCCTCCTCGGCATGGGCCGCGACGTCCCCGACGGCCGGCTCTACCTCGACACCGACGACCACCTCGCCTGCACGTGGTCCATCGGCAGCTCCAGGCCCTTCTTCGAGCGCGTCCGCGGCACGATGGCCGACGTCGCGGCGGCGTGGGGGGGCGCGTTCGTGCCGAACCCGACCTACCGCATCAGCCGCGTCATCACCGTCCACCCCCTCGGCGGGTGCCCCATGGGGAGCGGCCCCGAGCACGGCGTCGTCGACGCCTACGGCGAGGCGTTCGGCCACCCCGGCCTCTACGTCGCCGACGGCTCGGTGATGCCGGGGCCGGTGGGCCCGAACCCCGCCCTCACCATCGCCGCCCTGGCCGACCGCACGGCCGACCGCATCCTCGACCAGACGAGCTAGCCATGGACACCCCCCCCCAAACCGACCTGCGCGAGCGCGTCGTCCCGTTCACGGCGGGCGACGGCTTCGCCTGCACCCTCGTCAACGTGCGGGGGCCGGCGCCGCCCGCGAAGGGGCCCGTCCTCCTCGTCCATGGGGCCGGCGTGCGAGCCGACAGCCTCCGCCCCCCCGTCCCTGAGAACCTCGTCACCTACCTCGCCCGGCGCGGGTGGGACGTGTGGCTGGAGAACTGGCGCGCGAGCACGGACCTCCCTCCGAATGAGTGGACGCTCGATCAGGCCGCCCGTTTCGATCACCCCGCCGCCGTCGAGACCGTGCTCGCCGAAACGGGCGCCGCGTCCGTCGACGCCTTCATCCATTGCCAGGGCTCGGCCAGCTTCGCGATGGCGGCGGTGGCGGGGCTCCTCCCCCGGGTGCGCACCGTCGTCACCAACGCCGTCACGCTGCACCCCGTCGTGCCGGCGTGGTCCCGGTTCAAGTTGAACGTGGTCGTGCCGATGGTGGGGCGGCTGACGCCGTTCCTCAACCCGCAGTGGGACCGCCACGCGCCGTCGCGGACGGCGCGGTTCCTCTATCGCTTCGCCGACCTCACGCACCGGGAGTGCGACAACGCCGTGTGCAAGCAGGTCAGCTTCTATTACGGGGCGGGCTTCCCCGCCCTCTGGGCCCACGAGAACCTCGACGACGCGACGCACGAGTGGATCCGGGGGGAGTTCGCGCACGTCCCCCTCTCGTTCTACCGGCAGATCGCGCGCTCGGTGCGTGCCGGCCACCTCCTGCCCGCCGAGCCGGGAACGGACCTGCCCGAGGACGTCGCTACGCGAGCGCCGCAGACCGACGCCCGCTTCGCCTTCTTCGCAGGCGAGCAGAACCGCTGCTTCCTGCCCGAGAGCCAGGCGCGCACGCACACCTTCTTCGAGCGCCACGCCCCCGGGCGCCACGCCCTCCACGTCCTCCCCGGCTACGGCCACCAGGACATGTTCATAGGGCGCCACGCCGCCCGCGACGTCTTCCCCCTCATCGAGGCCGAGCTCGAACGCCCCGGCTGACCCCTGCCATGACCACGCCCGACCCTGGACCCTTCACTCGCCCCGGCATCACCTTCCGCGAGACCATGAGCGGGCCGTTCGCCCTCGGCGAGACCGACCCCGAGCGGGGGCGGGCCACCGGCGCCAGGAACGAGGAGACGCTCTTCCTCCACGCCACGATCCACATCCCGGACCTCGCGCGGTTCGAGGCCGACCCCGAGCACGCCGGCACCATCGAGGGGGAGGTGGCCTTCGAGCCGCTGGGGGGCGCCTACCCCGCCCGGGGCGGGCGCTTCAGCCTGTTCTCGCCCACCGACGAGCCCCGCCTCAGGCGGATGGTCTACGAGGTCGCGTTCGAGGCCGACGGCGAGCCCTACTACCTCGCCGGCCACAAGGACGTCCGGGACGACCCCGGCTTCGACCTCTGGGCCGACACGACGACGCTCTACGCCCGCCTCCACCGGGGCGCCGATGCGCGCGGCGCCGTCGTCGGCGCGGGCGTGCTGAGGCTGGGCGTGGACGACCTCGCACGCCTCGTCTCGACGATGCGGGCGACGGGCACCGGCTCGGCCGGCGACGGCGTCGGCG
This sequence comes from Rubricoccaceae bacterium, assembly GCA_035304085.1. Taxonomy (GTDB): domain Bacteria; phylum Bacteroidota; class Rhodothermia; order Rhodothermales; family Rubricoccaceae; genus DATGQT01. The sequence goes on along the minus strand of DATGQT010000256.1, from coordinate 16,426 downwards.
CGGTGGCCACGTTCGGGCGGTTCTTCCTGGGCGCGCTGTGGGAACGCTACGCCGCCCTGGCGCCCCGCCATGCCTGAGCCCCCGCCCCTCGAGCCCCGGCCGAGCCTCCGCCCCCGGGGCTACCGGCCCGACTGCCCCGTCCCGCCGCCGACGCCGGACCCGGAGCACCTCGGCTTCGAGCCGTTCCTGCCGATGGTGCGGTGGTTCGCCCCCGCCGAGCTCGTCCGCTCGGGGGTCAAGGCCGTGCTCTCGGCGCTCTTCGGCGCCTACGCCGACAACCGCGAGCTCCAGGCCATCCGCACCGAGATCGCGCCGTTCTCCTACGCCGACCGCGACGAGCTATGGATCGACTACGTGGCCGACCTCGGGGACGGGTGGAACCCCACCTACGCCATCGCCCGCCTCCTCGCCGCCTCCACGCTCACGCTCGACGACCGCGGGACGCCGGTCGAGACCCGGCGCGGGGACCTCCTCATCATGGGGGGCGACCAGGTCTACCCCACGGCCACGCGCAAGGACTACAACGACCGCCTCGTGGGGCCCTACCGCTCGGCGCTGCCCTGCGTGCTGCCCTCCGCGGAGGCCCCCCACCTCTACGCCCTCCCCGGCAACCACGACTGGTACGACGGGCTCACCAGCTTCACCCGGCTGTTCTGCCTGAACCGGTGGATCGGCGGGTGGAAGACCCACCAGACCCGCAGCTACTTCGCGCTCGAGCTCCCGCACGGGTGGTGGCTCTGGGGCATCGACGTCCAGCTCGACTCCGACGTGGACCTCCCGCAGGTCGACTTCTTCCGCTCCGTCGCCGCCGACATGCCCGCGGGGTCCAAGATCATCCTCTGCGTGGCCGAGCCGGCCTGGGTCTACTCGGGGCTGCGGGGGCTCCAGGCCTACGAGAGCTTCGCCTTCTTCGAGCGGGAGACCATCCACCGCTACGGGCACCACCACGTGGTCGGCATCGGGAGCGACCTCCACGCCTACGCCCGCTACGAGAGCGCCGACGGCCGCCAGCGCTTCGTCTCGGGCGGGGGGGGCGCCTACCTCTACCCCACCCACCAGCTGCCCACGCACCTCCTCCTCCCGTCGCAGCCGCACTACGAGGAGGAAGAGGCCCCACAGTTCGAGGTCTTCTCGCTCGGGGGGGAGGGCGCGGCCGCCGTCCCGGTGCCGGCCCCGAAGCGGAAAGGGCCCAAGCGCCCGGAGTCGGCCACGATGAAGGCCGTGAGCTCGAAGGCGGCGAGCTCGAGGGCGACGCGCTCGGAGGGCGCAGCGGCGCAGGCGGCCGTCTTCCCGCGGCGGAGACGGGCGCGGCAGCTGGCCCGGCACAGCCTGCTCTTCCCGTTCTACAACCCGAGCTTCGCCCTCTTCATCGGGTCGTTCTACCTCTTCCTCGCCTGGCTCCTGCAGAGCGCCAGCAAGATCCGGCCGCCCTCGCTCCTCCAGGTCCTCGCCGCCGTCAGCCAGGACCCGTCTCCCCACACGGTCACCGCGGCGCTGAAGGCCGTCTGGCAGGACCTCGCCCACGCGCCGCTCGCCGTGCTCACGGTGCTCGCGCTGATCTTCGTACTCGTCGGCTCCACGGACGCCCGGGGGAAGGCGAAGTGGACGCTCGGCCTCGCCCACGCCTTCGGCCACGTCGTGGCGACGATCGTGCTGACGTGGGGCTTCGCCTCGTTCAACCTCAACGCCCTCGGGCTGGCCGAGGACGACGTCCTCCAGGTGCTCCTCTTCACCCTCGAGATCGTCGGGCCGGGCGGGTTCGCGGGGGGGTTCCTCCTCGGGCTCTACCTCTACCTCGCCCACAAGCTCTTCCCCGGCGTCCACACCAACGAGGTGCTGCTCTGCCAGCGGCGCGAGGACTACAAGCACGTCCTCCGCCTCCACATCGACCGCGAGGGGGGGCTGACCATCCATCCCATCGGGATGGCTCACGCCCCCAGGTCGTGGACCTACCGGCCGGACGCCGGGCCCGGCGAGGCGTGGTTCGAGCCCTCCGACGGCCCCATCACGCAGCGCGTGGCCCTCATAGAGCCACCGATCCGGCTGTCGCCGAAGGCGCCGGGGGGGCGGTGGACGCCCCAGCGCTAGACGACCCGAGTTCCGAGGGATGGCGCGGCGATGGGGGAGGCCGCGGACCGCAGACCACCGGGGCCACCGGCGGCGCGCGGCAGGGCGGCCGGCACCCGGATCCGGGGCCGTTACGGTGGAGTAAGGGGTTCCCCGATTCCAGCCGACTGCGCTCATCCCTGCGGGGCCGTGGGCGATATTCTTCGCCCGTTCGCTCGCTCCGTGACGCTCCCCCCCATGCCGCACCCAGGGCACCCCGAGGTCGAGGCGACCCTCGACGCCGGTGGCCAGGCCTACCCGAACGGGACGGTGGGCGGGGGCGAGGACCACCTCCGCGGCGCGCTCCACGCCCTGCAGGTGGCGGTCTACACGACGGACCGGGAGGGGCGCGTCACCCTCTTCAACGAGCGCGCCGCCGAGCTGTGGGGCCGCCGCCCCGAGATCGGCAAGGACCTCTGGTGCGGCTCGTGGCGGATCTACCGCCCCGACGGCACCCCGCTCCCCCTCGACGCGTGCCCCATGGCCCTCGCCCTCCGCGAGGGGCGCAGCGTCCGCAGCGAGGAGATCATCATCGAGCGGCCCGACGGCACACGCGCGCACGTCCTCCCCCACCCCGAGCTCCTCCGCAACGGCGACGGCGAGGTCGTCGGCGCCGTCAACGTGCTCGTGGACGTCACCGGGCAGAAGGCGGCCGAGCGCTCGCAGGCCCTGCTGGCCGCCATCGTCGCCTCCTCCGACGACGCCATCGTGAGCAAGACGCTCGACGGGGTGATCACGTCGTGGAACGCCGGGGCCGAGCGGGTCTTCGGGTACACCGCCGAGGAGGCCGTCGGCCAGCCCGTCCTCATGCTCATCCCCCCCGAACGCCACGGCGAGGAGGACTACATCCTCGGCCGGATCCGCCAGGGCGAGCGGGTGGACCACTACGAGACCGTCCGCCTGGCCAAGGACGGCCGACGCATCGACGTCTCGCTCACGATCTCGCCGGTGCACGACGGCGCCGGCGCCCTGATCGGGGCGTCGAAGGTGGCCCGCGACGTCACGGAGCGGCGGCAGGCCGAGGCCGCCCTCCGCGAGCGCGAGGCGGAGACCCGCCGCCTCGCCGCCGTCGTCGCCCGGACCACCAGCGGCGTCGTCGTGACCGACCCCGACGGGCGCGTCGTCTGGGCCAACCAGGCGTTCACGCGCCTCTCCGGCTACACCCTCGACGAGGTGCGCGGCCGCCGCCCGGCCGACCTCCTCCGCGGGCCCGAGAGCGACGCCGCGACGGCCGCCTTCGTCGAGGCCCGCGTGGCCGAGCGCGTGCCGTTCGTCGTCGAGCTCCTCAACTACCGGAAGGACCGGACCCTCTACTGGACCCGCGTCGAGGCCACCCCCCTCCTCGACGACGACGGCACCTTCGAGGGCTACGTCGCCGTCCAGACCGACGTCACGGAGCGGCGGCGGGCCGAGGCCGCCCTCCGCGAGAGCGAGGCCCGCTTCCGCACCATGACCGACGCCGCCCCCGTGCTGGTGTGGACGGCCGGCACGGACCGGGAGTGCGACTACGTCAACGCCGCCTGGCTCGCCTTCACCGGCCGCCCCCTCGACCGCGAGCTCGGCCACGGCTGGGCCGAGGGCGTCCACCCCGACGACCGCGACCGCTGCCTCGCCGCCTACGCCGCCGCCTTCGACGCCCGCGCGCCGTTCGAGGTGGAGTTCCGCCTCCGCCGCCACGACGGCACCTACCGCTGGGTCCTCGACCGCGGCGCCCCCCGCTTCGCGCCGGACGGCGCCTTCCTCGGCTACGTCGGCTCCTGCGTCGACGTCCACGCCCAGAAGGAGGCCGAGGCCGATCTCGCCGCCGCCGTCGCCGAGCGGACGCGCGAGCTCGAGCGGAGCAACCGGGAGCTCGACCAGTTCGCCTACGTCGCCTCCCACGACCTCAAGGGGCCGCTGCGCGGCATCCGCACCCTCGCCGGCTGGATCGCCGAGGAGGCCGGGCCCGCCCTCTCCGACGAGGCCCACCGCCACCTCGACCTCCTCCGCAGCCGCGTCCGCCGGATGGAGGCCCTCCTCGACAGCCTCCTCGTCTACTCCCGCGCCGGCCGCATCCACGGCCTCGCCGAGGACGTCGACACCGCCGCGCTCGTCCGCGACGTCGCCGACCTCCTCGCGCTCCCGGACACCGTCGCCGTCGAGGTGGGCCCCGCGCTCCCCGCGCTGACGACGTACCGCGCCCCGCTCGAGCTCGTCTTCCGGAACCTCCTCGCCAACGCCGTCAAGCACGCCGACCGCCCCGACCTCCGCGTCCGCGTCTGGGCCGAGGAGGCCGGCCCCGACGTGCCTGAGGGGTTCGTCGCCTTCGCCGTCGAGGACGACGGCCCCGGCATCCCCGAGGAGTACCACGAGCGGATCTTCGGCCTCTTCCAGACCCTCCGCCCGCGCGACGAGGTGGAGGGGAGCGGGATGGGGCTGGCCGTCGTGAAGAAGACCGTCGAGAGCCTCGGCGGCACCATCCGCGTCGCGTCCGCCCCCGGCGCCGGCGCCACGTTCCGCTTCACGTGGCCCCGCCACGTCAGCGCAGAAGAACCGACCCCATGACCATCGCCGACACGCTGCTCCCGGAGTTCGACCAGGAGATGGCCGCCACCCGCCGCGTCCTCGAGCGCGTCCCTGACGACGACCCGGACTGGAAGCCCCACCCGAAGTCGTTCTCCATCGCCCACCTCGCCCAGCTCCTCGCCCGGATGCCCGGCTGGATCGGGCAGACCCTCACCACCGCCGAGCTCGACCTCGCCGCCGGCGGCGGCTACAGCAACGAGCCCACGGAGGCCCTGCTCCGGACGTTCGACGAGAACGTCCGGCGCTCCCGCGAGGCCATCGCCGCCTCGCAGGACGCCGACTACGACGTGCCCTGGTCGCTGAAGCTGAGGGGGAACGTGCTGTTCACGGCGCCGCGCGGCGTCGTGGTGCGGCAGCACATCAGCCACCTCAGCCACCACCGCGGCCAGATGACCGTCTACCTCCGGCTGCGCGACGTGCCGGTGCCCTCCATCTACGGCCCCACCGCCGACGAGCCCTGGCAGGTATAGCCCCGAGGCGGGCGGCTACAGCAAGGGCCACCTGGCTCGACGCAGGCGCCGGACGCGGTCGTGTGGTAGGGACACGGCGCGCCGTGTCCCTACGCCCCCGGTGCCCCCGCGAGTGCGCCAGCGCAAAGAACCTCCGAACCCCTCTACCGAGCGAGCCGATGACAGCCAACGACGACCCGCCTTCGCAGCGGTTCTACCACGGTCGGTTGCGGTGAGCCCGCGGGCCTGTCATCCCGAGCGGAGCCCCTTCGGCTGCGCTCAGGGCTGGCTCCGGCCGGAGTCGAGGGATCGCTGCCGCGAAGGAGCCACGGGACCGGCAGAGATCCCTCGACGCGCTCCGCTCGCTCGGGATGACAGGCTCACTCCTGCCGCGTAGGGCTGTATCGGCTCCGCACCAACCCGAGGTACGGGCCACCTCCGGCACACCGGAAGCGCCGTGCGAGACGCCGCCGGACGACTGCGAGATGCCGTCGGAAGCCTGCGACATGTCGTCGGAAGCCTGCAACTCGCCGTCGGAACGCTGCGACCTGACGAAAGAGCAGTGTAACCTGCCATAAGAGCGGCGTAAGACGCCGTCAGACGACTGCAACACGTCATCGGAAGCCTGCGAGAGGCCGTCGGAGCGCTGCGACACGCCGCCGGACGACTGCGGGAGGCCGTCGGAAGGCTGCGACCTGTCATCGGAGCCGCGCGAGAGGCCGCCGGAAGCCTCCGACACGCCGTCTGAGCCCTCCGCGGCGGCGGAAACCCCACAAACCGCGCCCCCCGCCGCCACTCACACCGCCTGCACCGTCGCAGACGGCCGAGCGGCGCCCACGGAGCCCGCCGCTACAGGCCCACCGCCGCCAGGCGCCGGCTCTCCCGCCACGCCGCCGCGGCCTCGATGAAGGCCTCGAAGAGCCGGCGCATCCCCGCGTCGCGCTCGGTCAGCATCTCCGGGTGCCACTGCACGCCCACCTCGAACCGCCCCCCCTCCGTCTCCACCCCCTCGACGAGCCCGTCCGGCGCGAACGCCGAGGCCACGAGCCCCTCGCCCAGCGCCTTGACCCCCTGGTGGTGCATGCTGTTCACCCGCGCCGTCTCCGCCCCGAGGCACGCGTGGAGGCGCGTCCCCGGCACGACGCGCACCTCGTGCGCGATGTAGTCCCGCGCGTAGCCCGCGGTCGGGAAGTAGTCGTGCTTGATGGAGCCCGGGTGCTGGTCGTTGCAGTCCTGGTAGAGCGTGCCGCCGCGGGCCACGTTCATCACCTGCATCCCGCGGCAGACCCCCAGGACCGGCTTCTCGTCCTCCAGCGCCCACCGCATCAGCTGGAGCTCGACGCGGTCGCGCGCGAGGTCGGTGTTCCCGCACAGCGGCGTGCGCTCCTCGCCGTAGCTCTCGGGGTGGACGTCCACGCCGCCGGCGACGAAGAGGCCGTCGAGGTGGTCGTAGATGGCGCGGAGGGTGGCCTCGTCCTCGTCGAGCAGCGGGATCATCCACGGCACCGCCCCCGCGGCCGTGAGCACGTAGAAGTACCGGTCGTTCATGACCCAGGAGTGCGGGATCCACTCGGGGATCCCGTCGATGGCCTGGAGGGTCTGGGTCGGCACCCCGATGACGGGGCGGGCCGGCAGGTGTCGCTGCGGGTGCATCGGGGGTGAGGGCGGGGGACGAAACGAAGAGAGCGGGCCACGCGGCGTGTTCCCGGAGACCCGCTCTGCCAACTATCAGGCCAAAACTACGACGGAGGCACGACGCGGTCGAGCGCGCCCGCCTCAGTACCCGGCACCCCCTCCTCGGTTTCGCGGATGAGCTGGTCCACGACCGCCTTGAGGTCGCCCGTCCGCTCGTAGGTGGCGATCTGGCGGTCGGCGCTGGAGCCCTCCTCCATGATGCGGTAGGCGTACTCCACCTCGGCCCGGCTCCCCAGCTCGTCCACCACGTCGCCGATGAACCACTCCAGCAGCTCCACGACCAGCTCGCGCGCCGGCAGCTCCTCCCCCTTCCCGAAGTCGATGAGCTTCCCGTCGAGGCCGTAGCGGACGGCCCGCCACTTGTTCTCCTCGATGAGGTCGGAGGCGTAGACGCGGAAGGTCATGTTGTCCCGGCGGAGCTTGTAGAGCTTGAGGACGATGGCCTGGAGGATGGCCGCGATGCAGACGGCCTCGTCCACGCGCGTGCACACGTCGAGGAAGCGGAACTCGAGGGTGGGGAAGGCGTGGTGCGGGCGGGCGTCCCAGTAGATCTTCGAGCCGTCGGGGATGCAGCCGGTGCGCACGAGGGTGTCGCGGAGGTCCTCGTAGTCGCCGTAGGAGCCGAGGATGCGGGGGACGCCCGTGCGCGGGAAGCTCCGGAAGACGATGGAGCGGTAGGACTTCAGGCCCGTCTTCCGCCCCAGCCAGAACGGCGAGCTCGCCCCGAGGCAGAGCAGGTGCGGCATGAAGTACCGCGAGACGTTCATCGTGTCGATGAGGAGGTCGTGGTCCTCGATCCCGACGTGGACGTGGGTCCCGAAGATGAGGAGCTGCTGCGCGAGGTCCTGCATGTCGTGGCGGACGCCGAGGTAGCGCTCCAGCGGCGTGATCTCCTGGTCCGTCCACGACGAGAACGGGTGGGTGCCTGCGGCGGCCACCTTCAGCCCCTTCCGCGCGGCGAGCCCCATCACGAGGCGGCGCAGCCGCACGAGCTCGGCGCGCGCGTCGGCCGGCGTCTGGCACACCTTCGTGCCGACCTCGACGATGGACTGGTGCAGCTCCGGCTTGACCTCCCCGAGGACGACGTGGTCGTCGGCGAGGATCTCCGTGATGTAGGAGCGGAGCTCCCGCGTCTCGGGGTCCACGATCTGGTACTCCTCCTCGATGCCGAGGGTCAGCGACGGCGGGGTCATGGGGGCTGCGAGCTTCCTTCGGAGATCTGGCGACTTAGGGCTACGAGCGGCGGGGACAAGCTACGGGTTCAGGGCCTTCGCTCGGTGAGCGCTCGCCACCCGCCGGCACCCAGCGGCCCGCCGCCCGCCGCCCCTACCTGGGCTCGACGACGAAGGTAGCGAGGCTGGAGCCACCGCCGGCGGTGACGTTCACGAGGGCGTCGGAGGAGAGCCGCGTGAGGCAGCCGTCCACGTAGGCGCCGTAGAAGGCGAAGGGGGCGGTGTCGATGATGCCCTCGTGGAACACGACGCGGCCGTCCACGAAGCGGGGGTAGGCCTCCTCCGGGAGCGCGATCCGGTCCTGCACGATGAACGGCACTTCGAGTGCCTGCCGGAGGGCGGCCTCCCAGGCGCCGGCGTCGCACTGCCAGCCGAGGACGATGCCGGCGCCGCCGTACTCGTCGTTCGGCTTGAGCACGAGGTGCTCGCGGTGCTCGGCGACGAACGGGACGAGGTCCACCTCCCGCCCGTCGTACACCGTCCTCCGCTCCTCGACCACGCGCGTCCACGGGACGTGCGCCTCGATGGCCTCCCGCTCTTCGGCGTCGAAGAGGCCCGCGTTCCGCTCGTCGCTCAGCACGGCCAGGCTCGCCTTCTTGTGGAGGACCTTGCAGCGGAACGAGTTCACCATGCACACGGCCCCGTCCACCACAGCCCTTACGACCGGGTGGTCCAGCCCCCCGCGCTCGACGAGCTCGCTGACGAGGACGCGCTTGTAGACGAGGTCCACGGCGAGGCCCCCGGCGTAGAGCCGCCCGCCCCGGTACTCCACCTCGCGCGGGTCCGCGATCACGCACTCGACCCCCTGCGAGCGGAAGTAGTCGGCCGTGATGACGAACTCGCTGTAGGTGGGGACGTCGCGCCAGTCGATGATGGCGATGCGCGGGACGTCGCGGCGGCCGGAGGCCTGGTGGTAGGCGTCCACGAGCGCGTGGAGGACGTTGTGCCGCGAGGGCTGCTGGCGGACCTCGTAGCGCTTGAGGAACTCCCGCATCACCGGCAGCCCGAAGAAGACCGTCGCGAGGAGGTCGTTGTAGGCGGTGGCGGCCGGGGTCTCGGCGTTGTACTCCGTGAAGCGGAGGCCGCCGCGCTCGGGGACGAAGAAGGCGTCGAGGCGGGAGACGGGGCTGGGGTCGCGGAAGCCGGGGTCGTGGCGGATCAGCGCCTCCTCCCAGTCCATCAGGCGGAACTGCCGGCGGAAGCCCTCGTCGGCGAGGGCGGCGTCGTACACCTTGCCGAAGGCGCGGAGGAGGAGGGCGCAGCGCGCCTTCAGGAAGCGGTACTGGTCCGGCGTGAGGAACCGCGGGCGGAGCACGTTGCACAGCGGGCGCTCGCCGAAGAAGAGGCCGCGGCGGCGGAGCTGGTCGTCGAGCTGCGCCTGCGTCTCGCCGCCGAGGTCGTCGGTGAGCAGCGCGTGGTAGTGCTCGATGGCGGCCTGGAGGGCCATGGTCGTGGGTTGTACGGCGGCTGCGCCGCCTGTTGTTTGTGGGACGCTCGCTCCGCTCGCTGTTGTTGGTGGTAAGGTCAGGCGTTGCGCTCTACAGCGAGCGGAGCGAGCGTACTACAGCGAACGAAGTGAGCGTGCCACCCGCCACAGCGAGCGGAGCGAGCGTTCCCCTCAGGAAGCCTTCTTCCGCCGGCTGGCCTTCCGCGCGGCGGCCGGCGGGGCCTCCGAGGCGAGGCCATCGTTGAACAGCTGCGCCCAGCCGACCTCCCGCGCCTGCGGGCGCGGCTGCTTCGCGAGCCGGATCGCCAGGTCGGCCATGTGCTGCACCACCCACTCGAAATAGTGCGGCGTGAGCGAGTTGATGTCCATGTCCGGCGCCGGGTTCATGAAGTCGATGGCGTAGGGGACCCCGTCCTTGATGGCCCACTCCATCGAGTTCATGTCGTAGCCGAGCGCGCGGACGAGCTTGAGGGAGTCCTCGACGACGCGCTGCCCGAGCTCCGGCCCGAGGTGGTCGTGCTCGACGTGGTAGCGCCGCTCGCGGGGGTCGTACTTGATCGGGAGCACCTCCTCGCGCCCGAGGCAGATGCAGCGGACGAAGTGGTCCCACGCGATGAACTCCTGCACGATCATCGTCAGCAGGCCGGACGCGTCGTAGTGCCGGAGCAGCTCCGCCTTCGAGCGGCACACGTAGACGTCGCGCCAGCCGCCGCCGTGGGCGTCCTTGAGGATGCACGGGAGCCCGACGTAGTCGAGGACGGCGTCCCAGTCGAGGGGGTAGACGAGGTTGCGGAGGGACTCGTCGTGGACGATGCCGGGGACGTAGTCCTTGTTCGGGAGGACGACCGTCTTCGGGTGCGCGACGCCGAGCTTCGTAGCGAGCGTGGCGCCGAAGAACTTGTCGTCGGCGCTCCACATGAACGGGTTGTTGACGACGGTCACGCCGTTGAGCGCGGCGTACTTGAGGTAGGTCCGGTAGAACGGGACCTCGTGCGAGATCCGGTCGATGAGGACGTCGTAGGGGCACGGCTCGTCCATCCGCGGCGCGCCGACCTTGACGAACTCCGCCACGACGCCCTCGTCGCGGCGGTTGACCTCCTCGATGAACGCGGGCGGGAACGACCACTCCCGCCCGACGATGAGACCGACGCGCTTCTGCTGCTCCATGGGTTGTGCGGGTTCGATGGGTACTTCGAGGTACTGGGGACGACCGACGGTGGACCGCCGACGTCCGCAGAAGAGGTTGAGGCGGCCGTCCGCCGTCGGCGGTCAGCGGTCCTGATCAGTCGTGGCCGCCGACGTAGAGGCGGATCATCTGGTGCCACCACGGCCAGTCGTGCGCCCAGCCGTCCCAGAGGCGGAGCGCGTTGCCGACGCCCTTCTCCCAGAGCAGCCGCGAGAGGTACTCGTTGTTCTGGCGGAAGGCGTCGTCGCGGCCGGTGGCGAGGATGATGTCCATCCTCCGGAGGGCGTCGAGGTGGTCGCCGTCGAGGTGGGCGACGTAGTGCGAGGGGTTGTGGCGGTAGACGTGCTCGTCGTAGTAGCCGTCGGTCTGCTCGGTGATGTCGTAGAGCCCGCTCATCCCGATGACCCTCCCGACGAGGTGGGGGTGGCGGAAGGCGAAGTCGACGGCGTGGAAGGCGCCGAAGCTGGCGCCGGTGGTGATGAGGAAGGGGTTCGGGTTGCGCTGCCGGCTCAGCGGGAGGACCTCGTCGAGGAGATATTGCTCGTAGGCGTCCTGGCGCCGGGACCGATCGGCGGGGTGCATCCACTTCGCGTACCAGCTCTCCGCGTTGTAGCTGTCCACGCAGTAGAGCTGGAGCCAGCCGCGCTCGAGGTGCTCGCCGAGGGCGTGGTGCATCCCGCGGTCCTCCCACTCGAAGGCGCTGCCGAGGGAGGTCGGGAAGACGAGGACGCGGGCGCCGGCGTGGCCGAGCACGAGGAGGTCCATCTCGCGCCCGAGCGACGGGCTGTGCCAGCGGTGGTGCTCGCGGTTCACGGAGGGCGGCGGACGAGGGGTAGGGCGCGAGGGGGTGGGGAGTTTACGCACCGGAGCCTTACGCCGCGCAGCCCCTCCCCAAACGGATGACGACATCCGAGAGCGCCCGCAGGAGATCGAGGAGTCCGCAGGAAACCGGCCGTCGGGCGCCGGGTTAGCAGGCGCTTCCGCGCCCCGCCGCCGCCCACCTGCGCGAACCCCATGAGCAACCCCGAACAGCCCGCCGCCTCCGTCGAGGGGAGCGCCGACGCCGCGGCGCCCGACGTGGCGGCCCCGCCGGCCGGGTGGCAGCCGTACCCGCCCGATCCGGCCGAGGAGGGGCACACCGTGGTGGGCAACCTCCGCGTGTTCGAGGGCTTCCACAGCCCCCAGCTCGGCAACCGCCGCGACGTGCTCGTCTACCTCCCGCCCTCCTACGAGGCGGGCGGGAAGCGCTACCCCGTCATCTACATGCAGGACGGGCAGAACCTCTTCAACGAGGCCACCAGCTTCGCCGACGAGTGGCGCGTGGACAACACGATGGACGCGCTCAGCCGGGCGCGCGGCCTCGAGGCCGTCGTCGTGGGCGTCCCCAACGCGGGCGAGGGGCGCCTCGCCGAATACAGCCCCTTCGAGGACGCCGAGCACGGCGGCGGCAGCGGCGACCGCTACCTCGACTTCCTCGTGGACACCCTCAAGCCGGTCGTGGATCGCGACTTCCGCACGCTCCCCGACCGCGCCCACACGTTCGTCGCCGGCTCGTCCATGGGCGGGCTCATCAGCCTCTACGCCCTCTTCCGCCGGCCGGACGTCTTCGGCGGCGCCGCCGTGATGAGCCCGGCGCTCTGGTTCGCGGACCGCGCCGTCATCCCCTTCGTGGAGCAGGCGCCGTTCGTACCGGGGCGCCTCTACCTCGACGTCGGGACGGAGGAGGGGGCCGAGGCGGTGACGGACGTGCGGCGGCTGCGCGGCGTGCTGCTGCGGAAGGGGTACCGCCCGCGCCGGGACCTCCTGTACGTGGAGCAGCCGGGCGCCGGGCACACCGAGACGGCGTGGCGGAAGCGGTTCCGCTCCGCCGCCCCGTTCCTGCTGGGGGAGCCGGCGTAGGGCGCCCCGGCGGGCGCCTGCGCTCCTACGAGCGGGGCCGCTCCTTCGCGGCGCGGCGGCGGGCGGCGGCCTCGGCGTTGGCCCGGTTCGACACCCGCACGAGGAGCGTGATCACGCCCACCATCCCGAGCACGGCGCCGACGATCAGCCCCCACGGCCGCGACCCGAGCCACGTGTCCACGAGATAGCCGAGGCCGACGAAGAACGCCATCGCGAAGGCGGACTGGAGGCCGAGCGTGAGGTAGGGCCCGGCCTCCACCATGTCGCGGTTCCACGCCGCGAGCCCGTCGTCCCCCTTCGCGCGCGGCGGGACTTCGCCCGGCGGCGCCGCCGGCTTCCCCCAGTCGGCCTCCTTCCAGGGGTCGCGCTTCCAGGGGTCGTCGTCCCAGGCGTCGGGCGCCGGGTCGTCCGACGTCGGGTCGTCCGGGGGCGGGGCGGGCACGGTCAGCCCTGCACGGCGGCAGTGTCCGGGCTGCCGCCGAGGCGGCGGGTCGGGCGGCCCTCGCCGGCCTCGCCGGGCGCCTCACGCTCGGCGCCCTCGGGGCGGCCCTCGGGGCGCGGGCGACGTGCCCCGCCGGTCCCGCCGCCGGTCCCGCCCATGTCACAGCGGCCGGTGAACGTGGCGCCGTCCTCGATGACGAGCTTGCCGGTGCGGATGTCGCCCTCGACGACGGCCGTGGCCTTGAGGACGAGCCGCTCCTTCACGGCCACCTGGCCGTGGACGCGCCCGCCGATCTCGGCCGTCGTCGAGTTCACCTCGCCATCGACGCGGCCGTCGGGCATCACGACGGTGCGCCCCTGCACCTCGATGTTCCCGTTGACGGTGCCGCTGACGTGGACGTTGCCGCTGGAGCGGAGGGTGCCCTCGATGACGGTGTCCTTCCCGATGATGTTGTGCTGCTCGGCGGGGTTCACGGCGGTGTTGCGCGGTCTGTTCGTAGGGGCGGCGGAGGGTTCTGGGGCGGGCTGGGCGTCCCGGTTGAAGAGGGCCATGCGGTCGGGGGGCTGCGGCGCCAGCGGCGGTCCGCTCAGGGGGTGGCCCGGTCAGGCGTTGACGAAGAACGTCCGGGGGTCCTGGGCGAGCCCGTTGCGCCAGAGCTCGAAGTGGAGGTGCGGCCCGCTCGTGACCTCGCCCGTGTTGCCACTGAGGGCGACGGTCTCGCGGCTGCGCACGCGGTCGCCGGTGCGCCGGAGCAGGCGCTGGTTGTGCTTGTAGACGGAAAGATAGCCGTCGGCGTGCTGGACCGCAATCACGTAGCCCCCCTCGTGGGTCCAGTCGGCGAAGACGACGTAGCCGTCGCCGACGGCGCGGACGGGGGAGCCCTCGTCGACGGCGAAGTCGACGCCGTAGTGGCCGCTGCGCGCGCCGAACCCGCGCGAGACGACGCCGTCGACGGGGGGGAGCGCCGGGAGGCGGAGGCTGGCGAGGTAGGCCTCGGCTGCGGAGCCCGGCGCGGGCGCCGCCGGGTCGCCCACCTCGAGCCAGGGGAGGGCGACGGCCGGCGCCTCGTGGTGCTCCCAGTCCTCCGAGGTGCTGGCGCTGTCGAGCGTGACGCCGAGGACGGCCTCGGCCTCGGCCGGCTCCGGCAGCGTCGGCTCGTCGGAGACGGGGAGCGTGGTGGTGAGGCTGTCGAGGTCGCCGGTGATGAGGGCGCGGAGCTGGCTGATCTGGCGGTACTGCAGGGCGACGGAGTCCTCGAAGGCGGCGGCGAGCCGGGCGTTCCGCTCCGCCATCGCGCGGTAGGTGTCGAGGTCGGGCCCGGTGACGAGGCGGCGGAGCGGGGTGATCAGCACCAAGAGCAGCAGGAGCAGGGCGAGGCCCGCGCCCGCCGCCCCGACGACGAGGGCCATCCGACCCGGCTGCACCTCGTACTGACGCGGCGCCGCCATCGCGTCCTGCTCGAGAAGGATGACGGTGCGGGGGACGCCGGGGCGGGCGAAGAAGTCGCGGAGGAACGAGAGCATGGCGGAGCCTGGGTGTGAGCGGGCGAGGCCGTGCGGGGAACGGGCCGGGGCCGCGTCCTCGTGCGAGGCCCATACCCGATGGGCACGGACGCTTCGGAGGCGCGCTTTCCTTGGTATCTGCACAGTGGCCGCTCTAACTTAGCGGCTTTCCGCGCCCACCCGGGGCGATATCCCGCTGAAGACCGCCGCGCTCTGCGCACCCGAGTCCCCGCTTCTCTCCACCATGCCGCAGCACAAGTCCGCCGCCAAGCGCGTCCGTCAGAACGCGAAGCGCCGCCTCCGCAACCGCTTCCACCGCTCCCGCGTCCGCACCCTCATCAAGGACCTCCGCGAGACGACCTCGCGTGCGGAGGCCGAGGAGAAGCTGAACGCGGTCAAGGCGCACCTCGACCGGATGGCGACGCGGCGGCTGATCCACCCGAACACGGCCGCCCACACGAAGCGCAGCCTCGAGCACTACGTCCGGTCGCTCGCCTGAGCCGAGGCGTAGATCAGCGCCTCAGGTGAGCGACGCCGTTGTTTTTGAACGGGGGGCGCGGAACACGCCGCTTTCGCGCCGAGTTAGGCCCCCCGACTCCCGCTCCGGCCCGCCGCCTGTGCATCCCGTGTGGGACCTCGGCCGGGCCCTGTCCCTTCCCCACCTCCCCTCCTCGCCCCCGGCGTAGACCCGACGCTCCGAGCGCCCTCGGAGCCGGTTCGCGCGTTTTCGCCGGGCCCGCTTGCTTGCAAGTCACCGTTTTATTTCGCATACTAGGACCCGGGCACGAGCACTCCGCCTCACCCACTCCGGTTCTCCAGCCGCACCCCACGCGGCGCCCCCTTCCCCTCCCCCTCTTCAGCCGCCGGTTCGGCTTCACCCTCACCCCCCACTCTCCATGCCCCAGAACCGAAAGGAGAAGACCATGACCCAGCGTCTACCCTCTTCGCTCTTGCTCGGATGTGCGGCGCTCCTGTTCTTCGCCAGTGTGGCGGAGGCGCAGGTCGTCCGGCCCAACCGAACGCTCTTCCTCGGCGCCCGCGGCGGCGCCACCGCCTACGGCGGCGAGCTCGACACGTGCGCCGACACCGGCGAGAACCCAGACTGCGAGCTGGGCTGGCTCTTCAACGACTTCGGATGGGCGGCCGGCCTCGAGCTCGGGTACCAGTTCACCGAGGGGTTCGGCGTCTCCCTCCTCGGCCTCTACGGGCAGTACCCGAACCTCGACCGCCCCATGCGGCTCGCCGTGGGGCCTAGCGGCCCGCAGCCCTTCCCGACCGGCGACGACGGCGACTGCGAGGACACCGGCACGTGCCTCAACGAGAGCGACGCCGTCCCGCAGGCCCACCTCCTCTTCCGCTACATGCCGTTCCCCGGCTGGAGCTTCACGCCGTTCGTCGAGTTCGGCGGCGGCGTCGCCTTCGCCCCCGAGCGCACCGTCGACGAGGACGACACCGCCTTCGGTCCCACCATCGGGGCCGGGTTCGACTGGCTCATCGGCCGCCAGCTCTCGCTCTTCCTCCTCGCCGAAACCACGTTCTGGTTCCCCGACGAGGGCTTCGACGGCTCGAACCCGGGCGGCAACTCGTTCCCCCTGGGGGATGAGGCGGACTTCGACAACTCGAACTTCTACGGCCTCGGCCTCCGCTACTTCTTCCGCCCGCCGATCACCGACGTCGACGTCATGATCGACTGCGCGACGGAGATCACCGTCGGCGAGGCCGGCTCGTTCACGGCCTCGATCAACCAGGACGCCACCCAGCCCGTCACCGTCACGTGGGACTTCGGCGACGGGACGACCGGCTCCGGGATGACCACGACGCACGCCTACAGCGCGCCGGGGACGTACACCGTCACGGCGACGGCCGAAGGACCCGGCAACATGGACACGGAGACGTGCCTCGT
>DATGQT010000255.1:0-3786 GCA_035304085.1 Rubricoccaceae bacterium | reverse complement strand
ATCTCGCCGTCGCGGTCCTCCCAGCGCACCCAGTCGAACCCGCGCGGGGGGAGCGGCTCCAGCGGCACCCGCACCACGCGCGCGTACTCGACCCAGTCGGCCACGAGGCGGCCGAAGGGGACGAGGGCGAGGAGGGCGGTGACGACGACGGCGAGGCGGAGGAGCCACACCGCGCGCGGGCGGAGTGCCATGCGGAGGCCGGGATCGATGTCGTTGCAAGGTAGAAACGCCCGAGCGCCGCGCGGAGCCCCGAACGAGCCCGAGGCATCGTCCCGCGTCGTCGGAGCGCCGGGGAACGCGGCCGGAGCGCACACCGACCGTACCTTTCCCCGAGCCTCTCCTCTCCGCCGTGCTCGTCGACACCCACTGCCACCTCTACCTCGCCCGCTTCGACGCCGACCGCGACGCCGTCGTGGCGCGCGCCCGCGAGGCCGGGGTGACGACGATCCTCCAGCCGGCCATCGACGTGCCGTCGGTCCACGCCGCCCTCGAGCTCTGCGGCCGCTACGACGGCCTCTACGCCATGGCCGCCCTCCACCCGACGGAGACGAAGGACGCCACCGAGGCCGACCTCGACGCCGTCGCCGCGCTGTGCGCGCGGCCCGAGGTCGTCGCCGTCGGCGAGAGCGGTCTCGACTACTACTGGGACCGCTCGTTCGTGGCGAAGCAGCAGGACGTCCTCCGCTGGCACGCCCGCCTCGCCATCGAGGCCGACCTCCCCCTCGTCCTCCACAACCGCGACCGGCAGGGGCAGACGGGGTCGTCGGACGACCTCGTGCGCCTCCTCGCCGAGGAGGCCGCCGCGGCGCCGGCCGGCCGGCGGCTCTTCGGCGTCTTCCACTGCTTCGGCGGCGCGCCCGACTTCGCGCGGGCCGTGCTCGACCTCGGGTTCCACCTCGGCCTCGGCGGCACGCTCACGTACAAGAACGGCGGCGTCCCCGAGGCCATCGCCGACGTGCCGCTGGAGCGGATCGTGCTGGAGACCGACGCGCCGTTCCTCGCGCCCGTCCCGCACCGGGGCGAGCGGAACGAGCCGGCGCACGTCCGCCTCGTCGCCGAGCGGCTGGCGGCGCTGCGCGACCTGCCCGTGGACGAGGTGGCCCGCGTGACGACCGAGACGGCGCGCGCGCTGTTCAAACTCCCCCACGCCGCGGGCGTTGACTCCCCGCATCAACCGGAGTGACCATGCTTCATCGCTACCGACCCCTCCTCGTCGTCCTGCTCCTCGCCGCCGCGTCGGCGCACGCGCAGCAGGGCCTGACGCCGTACCACGTCGCCCAGCTCCGCGCCGTCGGCGACGCCATCACGTCGGAGGACGGCGACCTCGTCGCCTACACGGTCTCCATCCCCGCCGACCCGCTGGAGGCCAACGAGCCGGCGCGGAGCGAGCTCCACGTCTACCGCCTCGCCGACGACACCGACCGCGTCGTGCTGACGGCGGAGGTGGACCCCGGCTCGATCCGCTGGGTGCCCGACGCCGAGCAGCACCAGATCTCGTACCTCGCCCGGGGCGAGGGCGACGAGGCCACCGCGCTCTACGCGGTCGAGGCCGCCACCGGGGTCGTCCGGCGCGTCGTCGGCTTCGAGACGGCCATCGGCGGCTACGCGTGGCACGAGGACGGCGAGCGGGTGGCGTTCATCGCGGCGGAGCCGCGGCCCGAGGCCGACGACGCGGTGCCGTACCGGCCCGTGGTCTACGAGGAGGGCTACACGCAGCGGCCCGTCTACGTCGCCGAGGCCTACGGCGACGACGCGCCGCGGATGCTGGACGTGGGCGGGACGGCCTACGGCCTCGCCTGGCACCCCGGCGACCTCCTCGCCGTGGCCGTCGCCCCGACGCCGCTCGTGGACGACCGCTACATGCGCCAGCGCATCGCGTTCTTCGACGTGCGCACGGGCGAGGAGGTGGGGGCCGTGGCGCACGAGGGCAAGCTCGGCCCGATGGCCTGGAGCCCCGACGGCGAGCGCCTCGCCTTCATCGGCTCGGCCAACGTGAACGACCCGCAGCAGGGCCGCCTCTACGTGGTGGGCGACGAGGGCGGGGCGCCGCGCGACGTGCTGCCCGACCTCGAGGGGCACGTCATCGGCATCGCGTGGCTGGACGAGGAGACCATCGGCTACGTGGCTGCCGTCGGCGTCGAGACGGTCTACGGCGCCGTCGAGGCCGGCGGCGGCGAAGACCGCGTGTTCATCCCGCCCGGCTCCGTCGTCTTCGAGTCGGCCTCGGCCAACGCCGGCGGCGACGTCGTCGCGCTCGTCGGGCACACGCCCGAGCACCCGGCCGAGGTGTACCTCTGGACGCAGGACGACCGCGAGCCGCGCCGGCTCACGAACGTCAACCCGTGGCTCGAAGCGATCCAGCTCGCGCCGCAGGAGGTGATCACGTACGAGGCCCGCGACGGCCTCGAGATCCAGGGGATGCTGATCCGCCCGCTGAGCGGAGAAGCCCCTGCGCCGCTGATCGTGGTCGTCCACGGCGGGCCGGAGTCGCACTACGCCAACGGGTGGCTGACGAACTACTCGACGCCCGGGCAGATGGCGGCGGCGGAGGGCTACGCCGTGTTCTACCCGAACTACCGCGGCTCCACCGGCCGCGGCGTCGCGTTCTCGACGCTGAGCCAGGGCGACCCCGCCGGCGCCGAGTTCGACGACGTGATCGACGGGATCGACCACCTCATCGAGGCGGGCGTGGCCGACCCCGCGCGCGTGGGCGTCACGGGCGGCTCCTACGGCGGCTACGCCACCGGCTGGCTCTCGACGCGCTACTCCGACCGCATCGCCGCCGGCGTGATGTTCGTCGGCATCTCGAACAAGATCTCGAAGGTGGGCACGACGGACATCCCGCAGGAGGAGTTCTTCGTCCACGCGCGGAAGCGGCCGTGGGACGACTGGCAGTTCTTCCTGGAGCGGAGCCCGATCTACTACGCCGGGCAGAGCCGGACGCCGCTGCTGATCCTCCACGGCGAGGACGACCCGCGCGTGAACCCCGGGCAGTCGTTCGAGCTCTACCGGCACCTCCGCCTCCGCGGGCAGGCGCCCGTGCGGCTCGTGCTCTACCCCGGCGAGGGCCACGGCAACCGCCGCGCCACGGCCCGCTACGACTACAGCCTCCGGATGCTGAGGTGGTTCGACCACTACCTCATGGGCCCCGGCGGCGACCCGCCGCCCATCGAGGTGGACTACACGTTCCCCGACGACTTCCGCGTGAGCAACGAGTAAGGGCGGGGCTGTGCGGGGACACGGCGCGCCGTGTCCCTACGGCCGTTGGCCTGTCATCCCGAGCGCGGGGAGCGAGTCGAGGGATCTTTGCCGGTTCCGTGGTTCCATCGTAGCAGAGATCCTTCGACTCCGGCCTTCGGCCTCCGCTCAGGATGACAGGGGGAGGGGGGTCAGGGGCCAACGAGGGTGCGGGCGGTGCGGTACTCGGAGTAGAAGGGGGTGCCCTTGAACTGTTCGACGATGCGGTCGAGTCGCTGGGTGAGGAGCTGGTCCATCTGGTCGAAGAGGGAGTCGAGGGCCTCGGTCTGGAGCTTCCGCTCGGCGATGGCGTGGCGGGGGGCGCCGATGGCGTCGGCGAAGGCCTGGATGCGGGTGTCGAGGTCGGCGAGGTCGGCGGGTTCGACGCCGTAGTCGGCGAGGTCGGCGGCGTGGGCGGTGGCCTTCTCGTGGACGAGGACGGCGAGGGCTCGGGCGTCCTGGTCGCGGGTCTGGGTGAAGTCGGTGACGTGGAGGTCCATCTGGGCGGCGAGGGCGAGGTCTCCGGCGGCGGCGGCCCAGGCGGCGAGG
>DATGQT010000254.1:0-21210 GCA_035304085.1 Rubricoccaceae bacterium | reverse complement strand
ATCATGGCTGATCAGACGAAAGCTCATGGGTTCCTGGACGAGAGCCCGATCAGCGATGGACGCCCCCCGCACCCTAGCCTCCCGCCGCGCCCTCATCGGGCTCCTCTTGAAGATGGGGGCGGCTTATGCGGTGTGGTTCGTGCTCTACGACCTCTGGCTGCTCCCCGACGGCCGTCTCGACACGTGGCTCTCGCACGTCGTCGCCGCACGCACGGCCGACGTGCTCGCGCCGTTCTTCGACGGGGTGCGCGTGAGCGGGCGGGTCGTGCGGCTCGGCGCTAGCCCCGGGATCATCGTCGAGGACGGGTGCAACGGGCTCTCGCCGCTGAGCCTCTTCGTCGGGTTCGTCCTCGCCTACCCCGGCACGGCGCGGCGTCGGCTCCTGTTCATCCCGGCGGGCCTGCTCGTGGTCTCGGCGGTGAACGTGCTGCGGTGCGCCGCCCTCCTCGTGGTCCAGGCGGAGCGGCCGGGGTGGTTCGAGCCCGCGCACCGCTACGAGGGCCTCTTCCTGTTCTACGTCGTGATCTTCGCGCTCTGGGTGGCGTGGGCGCACCTCGGCGGCGCGACGGCGACCCCGGCGGCGACCCCGCCGGCGACCCCGGCGGTCGGCCCGGCGACCCCGGCGGAGGCGGCGGTGCCCCTCCGAGGGGCCGCTGCCTGACCCGATGGGCCGCCGCCCCGGCCCGCGCGTGGGCTCGCTCCTGGGCTCGCTCGTGGCCCGCGCCGGCGCGCGCGTCCGCCGGCACCCGCGGTGGTGGGGGCTCCTCTTCGCGGCGCTGCTGCTCGGGGCGTACGCGGGCGTGCTCCGGCCCGCCCGGGTGTGGGGCACCGCCGCCGTCGCGGCCCCGCTCCTCGCGCGCGTCGAGGCGCCCGCGGGCCGGCCCCACGCCGTCGTTCCGGGCGAATCGGGGCTGGTGCTCCTCGCCGTGCCCTCGGGCCCGGTAGAGCCCGGGGGCGGCGCCGTGGCCGGGTGGGTCACGCCCGGGGGGGTGCCCTTCCTGCTCCCGGCGCTGTTCCTGATCGCCGCCTTCCCCGCGCGGCCGCTCTGGCTCCACCTCCTCGGCGCCCACGCCGCCCTCGGCCTCGTCACGTTCGCCGCGTTCGCGTTGGGGCAGCGGCTCGGGTGGACGCCCGCGGCCACGTCCGCCTACACGTTCGTGGGGACGTACGTCGTAGAGACGGTGAACCTCGGGCTCCCGGTCCTCCTCTTCCTCGCGGGGCGAGCCCGTGGGGGTTGCAATCCCCCCCCTGCGATGGTAGGCTCGGAGCCCCGCGTGTGGGAGACCCCGCGCGGGCACGCCATCCCCCACGAACGCGACAACGAATGAGAACCGCCATCGTCTGCGGCGCCGGAGGCTTCATCGGCGGCCACCTCGTCAACCGCCTCAAGGCCGAGGGCTACTGGGTCCGCGGCGTCGACCTCAAGCGCCACGAGTTCGGCAACGACGCCGCCGACGACTTCGTCCTCGGCGACCTCCGCGACCCCCGCGTCTGTGCCGCCCTCTTCGACGGCGTCCCCGGCGGCGCCGCCGTCGACGAGGTGTACCAGCTCGCCGCCGACATGGGCGGGGCCGGCTACATCTTCACCGGCGACCACGACGCCGACGTCATGCACAACTCGGCCACGATCAACCTCAACGTGGTCGAGGAGGCCCGGAAGCGCGGGGTGGGCCGCGTGTTCTACTCGTCGAGCGCGTGCATGTACCCGGAGTACAACCAGCTCGACCCCGACGACCCCAAGTGCTCCGAGGACTCCGCCTACCCCGCCGCGCCGGACTCGGAGTACGGGTGGGAGAAGCTGTTCAGCGAGCGGCTCTACCTCGCCTACCACCGGAACCACGGCCTCGACGTGCGGATCGCCCGGTTCCACAACATCTTCGGCCCGCAGGGGACGTGGACGGGGGGGCGGGAGAAGGCGCCGGCGGCGATGTGCCGGAAGGTGGCCGAGGCGCCGGAGGGCGGGTCGATCGAGGTGTGGGGGGACGGGCAGCAGACCCGCTCGTTCCTCTACATCGACGAGTGCGTGGAGGCGGTCCGCCGCCTGATGGCCTCCGACTTCACGGGTCCGGTGAACGTGGGCTCCGAGGAGATGGTGACGATCAACGGGCTGGCCCGGCTCACGATGGAGGTGGCGGGGAAGGCGCTGGAGATCCGGAACGTGCCGGGCCCGACGGGGGTGCGGGGGCGGAACTCGGACAACCGGCTGATCGCGGAGAAGCTGGGGTGGGCGCCGAGCGCGCCGCTGCGGGCGGGGCTGGCGCGGACGTACGCGTGGGTGGCCGAGCAGGTGGAGGCGGCGAAGGCCGAGGCCGCCCGTCACGCCGAGGTCACGGCGTAAACGGT
Organism: Rubricoccaceae bacterium; assembly: GCA_035304085.1. Classification (GTDB taxonomy): domain Bacteria; phylum Bacteroidota; class Rhodothermia; order Rhodothermales; family Rubricoccaceae; genus DATGQT01. The sequence goes on along the minus strand of DATGQT010000254.1, from coordinate 18,867 downwards.
CGGGGCCGCCGCGGTGCACCGCGGCGGCCCCGAACGGACTCCGGCTCGCACGGAGCGCGGAATCCGGCTCGCGCGGGGCGACGGCTACTGGAGCAGCGTCACGCGCTGCGCCGCCACGGCCGTGCCCGCCGCCGCGCGCACGACGTAGACCCCGGCGGGGAGCCCGCGCGCGTCGAGCGTCGCCTCGTGCAGGCCGGGGGCGTGCGGGCCGTCGGCCAGCACGGCGGCCTCGCGGCCGAGCACGTCGTAGACGGCCACCCGCACGGTGCCGGCCGCGCCGACGGCGTAGCGGACGACGGCCGCGCCGCGGACGGGGTTCGGGGCCGTCCCGACGAGCGTGAGCGCGGCGGCGGGCCCGTCCGGGGTGGCCGACGCCGCGTCCACCGTCCCGGCGCCCGCCGTCTCGGCGTCCTCCGTCACGGTCCACGCGGCCGTCGTCGGCTCCCCGCCGGCGGGGGTGCCCGCCAGCGCCCCGGCCTCCTTCGTGAACGTGAAGGCGTCGCTGTCGTCGGCGCCGTCGGGGTAGGCGGCGCCGGCGAAGGCCGTGATGGTGTACGTCCCGGCCGGCGCCGCCGCCGGCACGCGCACCGTCAGCGTCCGCGTGAGCGCGTCGCCGTCGTCGAGGGCGACGGCGCGGGGGCCGAAGATCGTCCCGTAGTCGGTGCCGTCGGGGAGCGTCGCCGTCACCCACCCCTCGCCGGCGAACGGGGCGCCGCTCGCGTTCGAGACCGTGACGCGGAACCGCATGGGGCCGCCCCCGGGGCCCATCGTGCCCGGGCTCAGCCGCTCGACGGCGACGGTGGCCGTGCCGACGGTGGGGTCGGGGTAGAACGCGGCGACGGTGGCGGCCGTCTCGTCGAGGACGCGGGCGTTGTCGCGGAGGGTGGTGTCGCCGGTGGGCTCCCCGTTGTAGAGGACGTCGGGGTTGGACCACTGGAGCACGCGGGTGCAGTTGCCGGGGCACGCGTAGCTCATCACGGTGCGCCAGCCGCCCGCGACGTAGTACTTCCCGTGGCCGTAGGGGAACGGCGAGGAGCTCCCGTCCACCTCCGGGTTGTGGCGGGCGCCCTGGAGGTGGCCGAGCTCGTGGCCGAACGAGTAGTACCCCGTGGCGCAGTTCTGCGCCGTGATGGAGAAGCCCTCGTCGGGGCCGTCGGCGAGGATGGTGAAGGCCTGCCCGCAGAGGCCGCCGGCCGAGCCCGCGATCATGTTGACGAGGTCGGCGCCGTGCTCGGCGCGGAGGTCGGGGATCTCGTCGAACCACCCGTCGGCGGGGTTGGCCATCCGCTGGAGCGTCGTGCTGAAGGAGGACTCGTTCTGCGTCGTCCGGTACGTGTGGGCGAGGACGACGCGGTGGGCGACGTCGCTGCGGTCGTAGCCCTCGTTCGTCTCGTCGATGGCGAGCTGGACGAGGGCGAGGATGTCGGCCACCTGCGACTCCGCGTTGGGGGTGTAGGGGACGAGGACGCGCTGGTAGATCGGGCCGCCCTCCGGCGCGGCGGGGGCGGCGAGCTCGGCGAGGGGGTCGCCGGCGGCCCAGCGGCGGGCCGCCTCGGCCTCGACCGCCGCCCACTCCGGGCCGTGGTCCGCGAACCGGCCCTCGTCGACGAGGGCGACGGCGTGGAGGCCGCCCGTCAGCGGGCGCACGGCGAAGAGGCGGCCCTCGACGCGGATGCTCCCGGTGAGCTGGCCCCGCCGCAACACGAGGATGGCGAACGTGCCGTCGTCGGCGCCGTCGAGGAAGTACGTGGCATCGTCGACGCCGCGGCGCTCGACGCGGTCGAGCGCGAGGACGGCGTTGGCCCCGGGCAGCAGGTCGAACCGGACGGCCGGCGCGCCGAGGCGGTCGAGGCGGGCCTCGGCGAGGCGGACCTCGGCCGTGGTGGGGTCGCCTTCGAGGTGGGCCAGGAGGGCGGCCTGGCGCGGGGCGAGCGACGCCCGCGCGTCGTCGGCGGGCTCGAAGAGGGCCGGCTGCGCGGCGGCGGGCGCCGCGAGTGCGAGGGGGAGCAGGAGGGCGGTGAAGAGGAGGAGCGAACGGGTCACGGGTACGCGGGTTGGTGGAGGATGCCGAAAAGTAGCGTTGCAACCGCCGAATCCCAGGCGGAACCCGAATCCCAGGCGAACCGGTCCGGGAGGACGGCCGCTCAGCGCTCGACGAACACGAAGCTGCCGCCCCACGCGCCGTAGGGCTGGCTGACGACGCCGTTCCAGTCGGTGCCGCGGTAGCCGTCCTGGCCGGGCCGGATCTCGACGGCGACGCGGCCGCCCCGCTCGAACGAGAGCCGCCCGGCGTGCACGGCCGCCACGCACACGGCCGAGTCGTCGGTGTAGACCTCGGCGCCCCAGACGGTGCCTAGGCCCTCGCGGGCGGGGTTGGGGGGGCAGGCGAAGGTGACGTGCTGGCCGACCCGGCCGCGGTACTCGGACACGCTGGTGGACCAGTCGGTGCCGGCGTGGGTCGTCGTTTCGTGCGTGGTGCCGAGGGCGTGCCCGGCGGCGGCGCAGCCGCCGAGGAGGAGGGCGGGGAGGACGAGGTGGAGGAGGCGCATGGGGGCTGGGGGACCGGTGAGTACGCGAGTGAGCGGGAGGAGTCCGGGTGGCGGGCGGGGTGTCTCGCCGCCCGCCACCCGGTGCGCGGCGCGCGGTCTCAGCGGAGGCGCGCGGCCTCAGTGGAGGCGCGTGACGCGCTGCGTCTGCACCGCCGTCCCCGCCGTCAGCCGGACGAGGTAGACGCCGGCGGGGGCGCCGGCGGCGTCCCAGGCCACGGCGTGGAGGCCGGCGTCGGCGCGGCCGTCGGCGAGGAGGGCGACGCGGCGGCCGAGGAGGTCGAGCACCTCCACGCGTACGTCGGCGGCCTCGGCGAGGGCGAAGCGGATCGTCGCCCGGTCCTCGAACGGGTTCGGGTGGACGCCCGCGAGGGCGGCGGCCCCCGCTCCGGCCACCGACGGCGTCGCCTCCGCCTCGTCGCCGGCCTCCGCCTCCCAGTCGGCCGCCCACGCGTCGCCGGGGGCGGCGGCGGCGCCCGCCTCCTTCAGCACGGTGAGGCGGGCGCTGCTCTGCGGCTCGTCGGGGAAGCCGCCCGCGATCACCGTCAGCGTGCTCGTGCCCGCGGGGGCGCCGGCCGGCACGCGCACGCGGATCCGGCGCGTGACGTCGGCGCCGGCGGGGAGCGTGACGGTGCGGGGGCCGAGCACGACCGGCCGCTCGGCGCCGTTGGCGAGGTCGGCGTCGGCCCAGGCGTCGAAGGTGAGGCGCCGGTCGGTGGTGTTGGTGAGGGTGACGTCGAAGGCGACCGTCCCGCCGCCGGGGCCGACGACCAGCGGCGGGTCCACGGGCGCCACGGCCACCGTCACGTCCTGCGGGCAGGCGAAGCGGAAGACGCGGTCCATCCCGAGGTCGGTGAGGTAGAGGTCCCCCTGCTCGGACAGCCCGAACGAGGAGATGGAGCGGCCGGTGAGCCCGAGGAGGAGCGCGTTCGTGGCCGTCTTCCCGTCGTAGTCGATGGTCCACACGTTCCCCGTCACGTTGTCGCCGTAGACGTAGAGGCCGCGGAGGGCGGCGCAGCTCGGCCCGTCGTAGACGTAGCCGCCGATGATGGCGAACCCGCCCTCGGTGTTGAACGTGTGGGGGTACTCGTGGATGGGGAACGTCATGCCGGTCGGGTCGCACGGGCCCTCGAAGCACAGCGTCCCCTCGTACATGTCCCAGCCGAGGTTGTCGCCGGCCTCGGCGATGTCGATCTCCTCGCGGGCGTTCTGGCCGACGTCGGCGATCCAGAGGCGGTCCTGGCCGTCGAAGCTGTAGCGGTACGGGTTGCGGAGGCCGTAGGCCCAGATCTCGTCGCAGGCGTCGGGCGTGTCGACGAACGGGTTGTCCGGGGGGACCGTGGCGGCGCCGGTGCCGGCGGCGCAGTCGAGGGGGAGCCCGCCGCCGTCGACGTCGAGGCGGAGCATGGAGCCGAGGAGGGCGCCGAGGTTCTGGCCGTTGTCCTGGGGGTCCCCGCCGGAGCCGCCGTCGCCGAGGCCGACGTAGAGGTAGCGCTCACCGCCGGGCCCCTCGGGCGGGCCGAAGGCGAGCTGGCCGGCGTTGTGGTTGCTGAAGGGCTGGTTCACCGTCAGCAGGATCACCTCGCTGTCGGGGTCGGCCGCGTTGGGGTCGTCGGCCGAGACGCTGAACCGCGAGATGACGGTGCGGAGGGGGCTCGCCGCCGTGTAGTTGACGTAGAAGTAGCCGTTGCTCGCGAAGTCGGGGTCGAAGGCGAGCCCGAGCAGGCCGGTCTCGCCGCCGGAGGTGACGCGGGCGTCGATGTCGAGGAACGTGGCCGCCTGCGACACGTCGTCGCGGTTCTCGAAGACGCGGATGTACCCGGCCTGCTCGACGACGAAGAGCCGGTTCGAGCCGTCGTCGGGCGCCTGGAGGTCGACGGGGTTGGGGAACGTGGGGAGGCTGGGGAAGGCGACCTGGAGCGACTGCGCGGCGGCGGGCGTGCAGAGGGCCAGGGCGAGCACGAGGAACGGAGCGGAGCGCATGGGGAGTGGAGGTGGGTGGGGAAGGGCGTCGCGGAAGGTAACGCACCGGTGCGCGCAGCCACACGTACAAGGCCACGTACGAAGCCGCGTGCGCGAAGCCACGGAGGAAAGCGCCCGCGCCGGCCCGGACCGCGGGCTCCGCGCCGCCCGGCTCGCGTATACTCCGGCCTGCCCCTCCCCACTCGACCCGATCCCGACCATGGCCCAGGACCGCTTCGGCGCGCGCGACACCTTCGACACCGGCTCCGGCAGCGCCTACCTCTACCGCCTCGAGAAGCTCGAACGCGACGGGCTCGTCCCGTCCCTCGACCGCCTCCCGTTCTCGATCAAGGTCCTCCTCGAGGGCGCCCTCCGCGGCGTCGACGGCGTCGCCATCCGCGAGGAGGACGTCGAGGCGCTCGCGCGCTACGACCCGGCCGGCCCCGCGCAGGTCGAGGTCCCCTTCGCCCCCGGCCGCGTGCTGCTGCAGGACTTCACGGGCGTCCCGGCCGTCGTCGACCTCGCCGCCCTCCGCAGCGCCATGGCCCGCAACGGCGCCGACCCCGCCGAGATCAACCCCCGCGTGAAGGTGGACCTCGTCATCGACCACTCCGTCCAGGTCGACGCCTTCGCCTTCCCCGACGCCTACCGCATCAACGCCGAGCGGGAGTTCGAGCGGAACCGGGAGCGCTACGAGTTCCTCCGCTGGGGCGCCGAGGCGTTCGACAACTTCGGCGTCGTCCCGCCCGAGCGGGGGATCTGCCACCAGGTCAACCTCGAGTACCTCGCCAGAGGCGTCCTCACCGCGCCCTCCGACGAGGGCCTCCCCGTCGCCTTCCCCGACACCCTCGTCGGCACCGACAGCCACACCACGATGATCAACGGGCTCGGCGTGCTCGGCTGGGGCGTCGGCGGCATCGAGGCCGAGGCGGCCATGCTCGGGCAGCCCATCTACATGCTCATGCCCGAGGTCGTCGGCTTCCGCCTCAAGGGCGCCCTCCGCGAGGGCGTCACGGCGACGGACCTCACGCTGACGGTGACCCAGATGCTCCGCCAGCACAAGGTCGTCGGCAAGTTCGTCGAGTTCTTCGGCACCGGGCTCTCGTCGATGAGCCTGCCCGACCGCGCCACCATCGCCAACATGGCGCCCGAGTACGGCGCCACCATGGGCTTCTTCCCCATCGACGCCGAGACGCTCGACTACCTCCGCCGCACCAACCGGCCGGCCGAGCTCGTCCGGATGGTCGAGCGCTACACGAAGGCGCAGGGCCTCTTCCGCACCGACGACACGCCCGACCCGTCGTTCGCCTCCGTCCTCGAGCTCGACCTCGGCGACGTCGAGCCGAGCGTGGCGGGCCCGAAGCGGCCGCAGGACCGGATCGTCCTCGGGCAGGTCAAGCGGGAGTTCCGCGAGGCCCTCACGCGCCCGGCCTCGCCGCAGGGCTTCGGGCTCCCGGAGGACCGCGTCGAGGCCGCCGGCCGCTACGAGCACGACGGCGAGGCGCACGACCTCACGCACGGCGACGTCGTCATCGCCGCCATCACCTCCTGCACGAACACCTCGAACCCGAGCGTGATGATCGGCGCCGGGCTGCTGGCGAAGAAGGCCGTCGAGCGGGGGCTGACGGTGAGGCCCCACGTCAAGACCAGCCTCGCGCCGGGCAGCCGCGTCGTGACCGAGTACCTCGAGGCGAGCGGGCTCCAGCCCTACCTCGACCGGCTCGGGTTCAACCTCGTCGGCTACGGGTGCACCACCTGCATCGGGAACTCGGGCCCGCTGCCCGACCCGGTGGCGAGCGCGATCGAGGAGGGCGACCTCGTCGTGGCCGGCGTGCTCTCGGGCAACCGGAACTTCGAGGGCCGCATCCACCCCCTCGTCAAGGCCAACTACCTCGCGAGCCCGCCGCTCGTCGTCGCCTACGCGCTGGCCGGCTCCGTCAACGTCGACCTCACGAGCGAGCCGCTCGGGCAGGACCCCGACGGCCGCGACGTCTTCCTCCGCGACGTCTGGCCGAGCCAGCAGGAGATCCTCGACGTCATCCAGGCCAGCGTCCGCCCCGAGCAGTTCGCCCAGCAGTACGAGGGGATCGAGGACTCGAACCCGCGCTGGAACGAGATGCCCGTCCGCGGCGGGCAGCTCTTCGAGTGGAACGAGGCGAGCACCTACATCCAGGAGCCCCCGTTCTTCCTCGACGTCACGCCCGAGACGCCGGCGATCCGGCCCATCGAGGGCGCCCGCGTGCTCGTGAAGGTGGGCGACTCCGTCACGACCGACCACATCTCACCCGCCGGCGCGATCCCGACGGGCGAGCCGGCCGGCCGCTACCTCCAGGAGCACGGCGTCGAGCCGAGGGACTTCAACTCGTTCGGCTCCCGGCGCGGGAACGACCGCGTGATGACGCGGGGGACGTTCGCCAACATCCGCCTCCGCAACCAGATCGCCCCCGGCACCGAGGGCGGCTGGAGCACCCACCTGCCGTCGGGCGAGCGGGGCTTCCTCTACGACGTCGCCATGCGCTACCGCGAGGAGGGCACGCCGCTGATCGTCGTCGCCGGGCACGACTACGGCATGGGCTCCTCGCGCGACTGGGCGGCCAAGGGCACCATCCTCCTCGGCGTCCGCGCCGTCATCGCCAAGAGCTTCGAGCGCATCCACCGCTCGAACCTCGTCGGCATGGGCGTGCTCCCGCTGCTGTTCAAGGAGGGCGAGGCGCTGGAGACCTACGGCCTCGACGGCACCGAGCACTTCGACCTCCCGGTGACGGACGACGTGAAGCCCGGCCAGATGCTGACGGTCACGGCCCGGAAGGCCGACGGCACCACCGTCGACTTCGACGTCGTCGTCGCGCTCAACACCCCCATCGAGGTGGCGTACTACCGCCACGGCGGGATCCTGCACTACGTCCTCCGCGACTTCCTCAAGGGCGCGCTGGCCGAGGCGTAGACCATCCAGAACCGCAGGGACACGGCGCGCCGTGTCCCTGCGCAGCCCATAGCCCGCGGCCGGCGGCCGAAAAAAATCGCCCGGGACGGGCGCTGGGGCCTCGTCCCGGGCGGGTTCCCTCTCTCCCTGAGGTATCGGGGCGGCCGTCGGGCCGCGAAGGGGGGCGCCGTCGCGCGGCGGCCGTCACACGGCCGTGCCGGCGGCCTCGAGCTGGTGGCGGAGCGTGCGGAGGAGCTTCGAGAGGATCTGCGAGATCCGCGCCTCGGTGAGGCTGAGCTGGTCGGCGATCTCGCGGAGCGTCTGGTTCTCGAAGTAGTAGAGCCGGATGATCCGCTGCTCGCGCTCGGGGAACCGCGCGATGAGCGTCTGGACGTGCTCGAAGAGCGACTGCCGCTCGAACGCCTCGAGGGCCTCCTCGGGCTCGGGGTGGGGGAGCGTCTCGATGGGGGAGACGTAGCTGTCCGAGCTGTCGCTCTCGTGGAGCGAGAGGGTGAACCGCTGCTGGGCGTCGGTGCGGAGGCGGTCGTACTCGGACAGCGGGAGGCCGAGGCGGTCGGCCACCTGCGCCGCGCGCGGCTCGGCGCCCATCTCCTGCTGGAGCTCGTCGGCGGCGCGGAGGGCCTCGGCCACGCGGCGGCGGCGGTCCCGGCTCAGCGTGTCGATGGTGCGGAGGAAGTCGACGAGGGCGCCGCGGATGCGGCCGTAGGCGAACGACGCGAACGAGGTGCCGCGCGAGGGGTCGTAGCTCTGCAGCGCCTGGAGCATCCCGAGCATCCCGGCGTTCTCGAGGTCGCGGTACGTCGCGAGCGGGTGGTCCGGCAGGCTCACGCGGCGGGCGAGGGCGCGGACGAGCGGGAGGGCGGCCACGGCCACGGCCCGCCCGAACTCGGGCGTGGGGTTCTCGGCGTAGCGCTCGGCGGCGCGCTGGAGGTTCGACGTCAGCGCGGTGTCGATGCGGGGGGCGGAGAGACTAGGCGTCGGCACCATGGGCGGGGTGAAGGCGAGGGCGGAGGGCCGCCGGGTGGGGGAGGGTGAGGCGGAGCCGGCCGCGCAGGGCGCGGAGGGCGAGGGGCCCGAGGTGAGCCCCGAGCGCGAGCGCCCCCGCCACGGCCACCGCGGCGACGACGTCGGCGGCGGAGTCGAGGGCGGGGAGCCGGCTCAGCAGCGCGACGAAGCCGGCGCAGGCGACGAGGCGGAGGTTCCAGGTGGGCATGGGGGTGACTGCTGTGGACTCGGCGCCCCGCCTTTCAACAGTGGTGCCACTCTACCCGCCACCCCCCCCCGTCGGCGCGTCGCGGCGGGCTCGCGGAAAACCTCTGGGCGCTTTCTGTCCACCGGACGCGCCCTCCGGCCCCTCTGAACGCGCACGCGCCGGGGGCGGACTTTTTTCGTCGGCCCCCCGCCGGGGCGCTTAATCTCGGCGGGCCGTTGGTACAGAATCGTAACGGCCGGGGTAGAATCGGCGGCGGCGGTTCACGCCGGGGGGCGGGTATTAAAGCATCACGTGAGGTCCCCGCCCCCTCACGTCACCGGCCCGGCGGCCTCGGGCACGTGGCGGAGGTGGGCGCCCGTCCGCAGCCCCTCCTCGACGGCGTCGAAGGCGCGGGCGAGCTCGGCGGGCGCGTTCCAGACGAAGGGGGCGAGGCGGAGGACCTCGTTCCGCCGGCTGTCGGTGAAGACGCCCTGCGTCTTGAGCCACTCGCTGAGCCGGCCCGCCTCGGGGACGGCGAGCACCACCATCACGCCCCGGCGCTCGGCCTCGCGGGGGGAGCGGAGCGCCAGCCCGAGGCGCTCGGCGTGGGCGATGGCGAGCGCCGTCTTCTCGAGGGCGTCGGCGCGCACGGCCGCGAGGCCCGCGTCGAGGAGGACGCGGAGGCCCTCGACGGCGTGGTAGAGCGAGGCCACGGCCGTCGTCCCGGCGAGGAAGCGGCGGCGGACCTCGGGGTGCGGGCGCGGCTCCGTCCGGAACCCGAACGGGTCGGCGTCGCCGAACCAGCCGGCGAGGCGGGGCGTGAGCGCGAGGCCCTCGCGGACGTAGAGGTAGGCGTTGCCCGAGGAGCCGCACGCCTCCTTCAGCAGCCCCCCGAAGTAGACGTCGGCCCCGAGCGCGCGGACGTCCACGGGTACCGAGCCGGTGGCGTGGTAGCCGTCGACGGCGAAGAGGGCGCCGTGCCGGTGCGCCCGTTCGGCTACGGCCCGGAGCGCCTCGTCCGTCAGCTTCTCGCCCGTGGCGAAGCCGACGTGGCTGAGGAACACCCACGCCGTCCGGCCGCCCACGGCGTCGAGGACGGCGCCCACGTCAACGAAGCCGTCGGGGCCGAGGGCGACGGGGCGGGGGACGAAGCCGGTTACGCCGGCCCACTGCCGGATGGAGTGCTGGACCGACGGGAACTCGCCCTCGGTGAAGACGACCTCGCGGCGCCCGCCGTCGAACGGCTCGGGGCACGAGAGGAGGCACTGGACCGCCCAGTGCACGTTCGGCTGCATGATGCACGTCCCGGCCGGCGCCCCGAGCATCGGCGCGATGAAGGCGTCGCCGAGGTAGTCGGGCAGCGTCCACCAGCCGACGGCCTCGCCGGAGCCGGGCCGCCAGTGGTTGGGGACGGCGTTCCAGGCGTCCACGCCGCGCTCGCGCCAGTCGTCCACGAACCGGTCCATCATGGCCGGCACCGTCTTCGGCATCAGCCCGTGCGTGAACGCCCGCAGCTCGACGGCGGGGGGATCGGGGACGAAGAAGCGGTCGCGGAGGTCGAGCAAGTGCGGATTGGGGATTGCGGAGTGCGGAATGATAAAGAGAACGCCGCGCCGACCGGGGCCGACGCGGCGTTGGGACTGGGGAGGGGGTGCGGCCCGGGCAATCCGAGATCCGCAATCCGCACTCCGAGATCAGGCGGCGGCGTCCACGTGGACGAACTTCCGGCCGTTCTTGCCGGTCTGGAAGCGGACGCGCCCGTCGCTCTTGGCGAAGAGGGTGTCGTCGTTGCCGCGGCCGACGTTGGTGCCGGGGTGGAAGCGGGTGCCGCGCTGGCGGACGATGATGGAGCCGGCCGAGACGACGGAGCCGCCGAACACCTTGACGCCGAGCATCTTCGGGTTCGAGTCGCGGCCGTTCTTGGACGAGCCTACGCCTTTCTTGTGTGCCATGGGTCCGGGGGGCTGGAGGGCGGAGGGGGCGGGGTCAGGCGGCCTCTTCGGCCTCCTTCTTCCTGGAGCGCTTGGCGCCGCCGGCGCTGAGGTCGGCGATGGCGACCTGCGTGTAGGGCTGGCGGTGGCCGTTCTTGACGCGGTAGCCCTTGCGGCGCTTCTTCTTGAAGACGATGATCTTGTCGGCCTTCACGTGGCCGAGCACCTTGAGGCTGGCCGAGGCGCCGTCGACGGTGGGGGCGCCCACCTTCACGCCGCCGTCGCCGGCGACGAGGAGGACGCGGTCCACCGTCACGGTGTCGCCGACGTTGGCGTCGAGGCGGGGCACGTACAGCTTCTGGTCCTTCTGGACCTTGAACTGCTTCCCGCCGATCTCTACGATGGCGTACATGGGGTGCGAGCTTGGGGTCCCCCGCACGGGCGAGCCGGCCTCGGGGCGGCGGGCGGGCCTGCGGAGGAGCGCATCTGAAGGGTTCGGAGCCGGCTAAGCTAAGGGCGCGCGGGCTCCAGGGCCAACCGCGGCGGCTTCAAGAAATGCGGAATGCGGAGTGCAGGGTGCGGAGTGAACTTTCTGCCCTCCGCCCTCCACCCTCCGCCCTTGACCCTCACCCTCCCCGACGGCACGGCCGTCCGCCCCGGCAAGCTCCTCTGCATCGGCCGCAACTACGCCGCGCACGTCCGCGAGATGGGCGACGTGGCCGACCTCCCGGCCGAGCCCGTCGTCTTCCTCAAGCCCTCGACGGCGCTCGTCGGCACGGGCGGCACGGTCGTGCTCCCGCGGCAGTCGCAGGACGTCCACCACGAGGTGGAACTGGTGGCCGTGATCGGGCGGGGCGGCCGGCACATCGCCGAGGCGGACGCCCTCGGCCACGTCGCCGCCTACGCCCTCGGCCTCGACCTCACCGCGCGCGACCTCCAGGCGAGGGCGAAGGCCGAGAAGGGGCCGTGGAGCGTGGCCAAGGGGTTCGACACGTTCGCTCCCCTCGGCCCCCTCACCCCCGCCGACAAGGTCGCCGACCCCCAGGCGCTCACGCTCGTGCTCCGCGTGAACGGGGAGGTCCGCCAGCAGGGGACGACGGACCACATGATCTTCCCCGTAGCCAGGCTGGTGAGCTACCTGTCGAGCGTGTTCACGCTGGAGCCGGGCGACCTCCTCTACACGGGCACCCCCGAGGGCGTCGGCCCCGTCCGCGCCGGCGACCGGCTGGAGGCGACGGGGACGGGGCTGGCGCCGCTGGTGGTCTCCGCTGTCGCGGAGGGGGACGGGGGATAGGAGATGGGAGATGGGAGGCACCGGGCCTGTGATCCCCATTCCCCATCTCCCATCTCGTCACCGCACCCGCGTCATGCGCTGCGTCTGCACGACGCCGCCGGCCTCGAAGCGGACGACGTAGACGCCCGAGGCGAGGGCGCGCGCGTCGAAGGCGACGGCGTGGGTGCCGGCCTCCTGCCCCTCGACGGTGTGCGTCCAGACCGTGCGGCCGAGGAGGTCGTACACCGCGAGCCGGGCCGTGGCGGCCTCGGGGAGGTGGTAGCGCAGCGTGGCCGTGGCGTCGAACGGGTTGGGGTAGGCCGGCAGCAGCGCGAAGTCGTCGGGCGCCGCCGCGCCGCCGGTGCCGAGGGCGACCGCCGCGTCGCCGCCACCGCCGAAGAGGAGGTAGCTCCGGCCGTCGCGCGTGCCGAAGGCGACCTCCGGGATCCCGTTCCAGTCCACGTCCGGCACGGCCACGACGACCTCGCCCGACTCGTCGAACGAGCCGTCCCCGAAGGTGAAGCTCCAGAGCAGCGCGCCGTCGGCGCCGGAGAGGAGGACGGTGCGCCCGCCCTTGCCCGTGGCCGCCACGTCCTCGGCCCCGTCGCCGTTCGCGTCGGGGACCGTGGCGACGTCGAAGACCTGGTCGTTGAGGTTGTAGGTCCACGCCGTGGTGCCGTCGTCGCCGTCGAGCGCGAAGACGAGCGAGCTCGTCGTGCCGACGGCGACCTTCGGGGTGCCGGTGCCGTCGTCGAAGACGGCGACGTCCCAGACGGTGCCGAGGCCGGCGGAGGTCCAGACGAGGCCGCCGTCGGCGCCGCTGCGGCGCTCGAGCGCGCTCGACCCGACGCCGCTCGTGAGGAGGTCCTCCGACCCGCCCCCCGCGGGGTACGGCTCGACGATGAAGGCGGAGTGGCCGGGGTCGATGCTCCAGCGCTGGAGGCCGTCGCTGGCGCGGTAGGCCGCGAGGAAGTTGTCCGAGGACTCCCCGCCGCCGGTGGCCACGCGCGCCTCGCCGCCCGACCGGTACAGCAGCGTGCGGAAGCTCGGCAGGCCCGGCGCCTGCTCCCAGATCACGCTGCCGTCGGCGCCGTCGAGGAGGTAGACCCGGCGGTGGTTGTACGGGTTCGGGCTGTTGGCGAGGTCGGCCGAGCCCGTCCCCGTCGCCACGTCGGGCGTGCCGTCGCCGTTGGCGTCGAGGCGGGCGCTGACGGAGTAGTAGCCGGCGAGGTAGGGGTCGCTGCCGAACGCGTCGCCGACGTCCCAGATCACGGCGCCGGTGGCGCCGGAGAGGGCGGTGACGTGGTCGTGGCCGCCCTCCGTCGCGATCACGACGTCGCCGACGCCGTCGCCGTCGAGGTCGGGGGTGGCCGTCATGCCGTACTCGTAGAGCTGGGCGTTCCCGCTGACGGCGCCGCAGTTGAAGTTGTCCGGGCAGGTGTTGTGCTGCCACAGCACCGAGGGCGTCCCCCACCCGTTGCCGTCGACGGCGAAGGTGAGGTAGTTCCGCGAGGCCAGCACGAGGTCGGGCTTCCCGTCGCCGGTGAGGTCGCCGGGGACGACGATGGAGAACGTCTTGCGGTCGTCGGAGGAGGTGGCCGGGTTGTCCGGGGTCTCTAGCATCCAGAGCGGGTCGCCGCCGGCGAGGTCGGGCAGGACGCCCTCCCCCTCGAGGAAGACGACGGCGTTGGCGCGGGCGGGGTCGTTCGTCGCCACGAGCGCCTGCTCGTCGAACGTCTGCACCGCGAGCGGCCTGAACTCGACCTCGACCTCGAGGGTGTCGAGGGTGCCGAGGGTGTAGGGGAAGCCGCCGGTGAGCACGTTGAACGAGGGGTCCGTCGTCGTGACGCCGCCGACCTCCAGCGGCGCCGCGCTCGCGTTGACGACGCGGAGCGGCCAGCGGACCGCGCTGCGCCCGTCGTCGCCGCGCACGGCCAGCGGCGGCACGTCCACGCGCACGGCCCCGTAGTCGTGGCCGTCCTCGACGAGGTGGACGTGCGGGGTGGCGTAGACGCCGTAGCCGTGGAGGGGGACGGTCACCGTCGGGTTCTGGACGTCGTTCGTCGCGAACACGAGGGCGCCGTCGTACTCGAAGGGGGGCGCCGTCGGGCTGAACGTGACGTAGGTCTCGATGCTGCCGCCGGCGGGGACGGTGGTGTCGGTGAGGCCCGTCCCGAAGGGGTCGCCGTCGACCAGGACGTCCGTGATCTCGAGGTCGCCGTCGCCCACGTTCGAGATCGTCAGGGGGAGGACGTACTCGCTCCCGAAGACGCGCGGGCCGAAGTCGAGGGAGGTCGGGGAGACGGCGACCTGGGGGTTCCCGCTCGTCTGGAGGTCGATCTTGTAGACGAGGTAGTCGAACGGGGAGACGTCGCGGCGGACGACGAGGTACATGTAGCGGGTGCCGTCGTAGGCGAGGCCGCGCGGGCGCGAGGTGCCCTCGGGGACGCCGAGCGTCTGGAGGACGGCGCCCGTCGTGCGGTCGATCTTGTAGATCTCGTAGACGCCCGAAGAGGGGGTGTCGTCGCCGACGTTGGTGGCCCAGAGGGTGTTCTCGTCGATGAAGGCGATGCCGCCGGGCTGCGTCTGCGGGAAGGCGACGGTCTCGAGGATGGCGCCGGTGGCGGGGTCGAGGCCGCGGAGGGCGGCGTCGGGGTCGGGGTAGGCCTGCGCGGCGAAGAGGAGGCCGTCGTGGAGCGTGAGCCCGTGCGTGAGCGCGCCCGGCGCCGGGATCGAGCCGACGATGGTGCCGGCGCCGTCCACGGTGTTGATCCGGGGGTCCGACGAGTCGAAGCCGGTCGAGACGCGCCAGTGCGTGCCGTCCCACGCCACGCCGCGCGGGTCGAACGAGAGGGAGGCCACGACCGAGACGGCGCCGGTCTCGAGGTCGATCTGGACGAGCTGGTCGGGGTTGGTGTTCGTGGCGTAGAGGGCGCCGTCGCGCCACTCGAGGCCCCACAGCGGTGGGGTGCCGGCGGGGTCGATGACGTCGACGTACGTCTGCGCGTGGAGCGCGGGGGCCGCTGTGCAGAGGAGGAGGGCGACGGACAGGAGGCGGTAGAGGTGGGGCATCGGTCCGGGGTATGTGAAGGAGATGCAAACCTAGGCCCCTGCCCCGGCGTGGTCAACGCGTTGAACAGGGAATACCGAACGACACCCGGCCGGCGTTAGCCCGGGGCCCCTCCCCGCCGCCCCCCCGTGCCCCGCCGCTTCGCTACCGCCCTCCTCCTCCTCGCCGCCTCCGCCGCCTCGGCCCAGCCCGCCGTGCTGGAGGGGCGCGTGCTCGACGCCGAGACGGCCGCTCCATTGCCGGGCGCGACGGCGCAGGCCGTGGGCGGCCGGGGCGCCGTCGCCGACGCCGAGGGGTTCTTCCGCCTCGCCCTCGCGGGCCTGCCCGCCACCGTCGTCGTCCGCTTCGTCGGCTACCGCCCCGACACCCTCCGCATCGGGCGCGCCGACGCCGGGGCCGACGGGCGCGTCCGCCGCACCGTCCGCCTCGCGCCCGCGGCCACGCCGCTCGACGAGGTCACGGTGACGACCGAGAACCCGGCCGTGGGCGTCCTCCGGCGGGTGCTCGCGCGGAAGGCCGAACTCAGGCGGCGCTTCCCGGCCTACGCCGCTGAGGGCTACGCCCGCCTCACGCTCTCGCGCCTGCCCTACGGCGTCTCCGAGGGGCAGGTCGTCCGCATCGAGGAGGCGCTGACCAACGTGTTCTGGCGGGCGGACGGCGGGGGGCGCGAGGAGGTCGTCGCGCGGCGGCGCGTGCCCGAGGGCGGGCCGTTCCGCTACGTCGGCCTCGACGCCGTGCCCGACCTCTTCTTCGACGACGCGGTCGTCCTCGACGGCGTCCGCTTCCCCACGCCGACGCACCCCGACGCCCTCGCCCTCTACGACGTCCGCCTCGGCGCCATCACCGAGTCCGACGGCCGCCGCTACCTCGACATCGCCGTGACGCCGCGCGGGCGGGTGGGGCTGCAGGGGCGCATCCGGGTGGTGGACAGCCTGTTCGTCCTCGCCGAGGCCGAGCTCCGCCCGGGGGCGCCCTCCCACGGCGGCCTCGTCCAAGCCTTCGAGGCCACCTACCGCGTCGCGTTCTCGCCGGCGGGCGACCCGGCCGAGGGGGTGTGGCTGCCCGAGCGGTTCGAGAAGGAGGGGAGCGTGGACGTGGGGGCGGCCGGCGTGCGCCTGCCGACGGTCCGCTTCCGGCAGGTCACGCTCCTCGACAACCGGCTGCTCGGGGCCACGGGCCCGGCCGGGCTGTGGGCCTACGACGACCGCCTCTACAGCCCCGTGGGCGCCTACGCCGGGCGCGAGGTCCACCTCCGCCACCGCGACCGGCTGCCCCTCACGCCCGAGGAGGCCGAGGCCGAGCGCCGCCTCGCCCGCTTCGCGCTGGGCGACCTCTTCTTCAAGGAGGGCCTCCTGCGCAACTTCGTCCCCCTCCCCGTCGAGGGCGACGACGACCCGCTGCGGTAGCCCGCGCAGGGGGCCGTTACAACAAGCCCGCCGGCGGTGATGCTGACGTCCAGGCCAGCCGCTCCGACGGGCCGGCCGAGGGGCTCGGTGGCCCGGTCAGCCGCCCCGGTGGGGCCGTGCGCCCCGTCCCCGCCCGTGTCCTACTTTGGGGCGTCCTCGCCCATCGTGCCCTCACCGAACAGCACTCCCATGCGGGGCACTACCTTCAAGCCGTACTGCCTCCGCTTTGCCCCGGTTCGATGAAAGGATTCGTTCCCACGCCTGAGCACGTCGTGGATCGCATGGTCGGGAAGCTGTTCGCCGGACGACGGCCGGGTTCCGGTGACCTCGTGCTCGATCCGGGTTGTGGGACCGGCGAGTTTATCGCGGGCGTGCTCCGGTGGGTTGAGCGGGAGGGTGTGCGGCCGCCGCGTCTGCTCGGCGTCGAACTCCACCCCGGGCGGGCGGCCGAGGCGCGGGCGGCGTTTGCGGGCGCGCCGACTGTCGAGATCGTTGAAGGCGACTTCCTCGACGGCGACTGGCCGGTGGCTCAGTTCGTGATCGGCAATCCGCCGTACGTGCCGATCACTCGGCTTTCGGAGGCCGAGAAGGAGCGGTACCGTGCGCGGTTCGAGACGGCCATCGGGCGGTTCGACATGTACGCGCTGTTCTTCGAGCAGGCACTCCGCGCGCTCGCCGACGACGGACGCCTCGTGTTCGTGACACCCGAGAAGTATCTCTCGGTCGAGGCCGCGCGCCCGCTCCGCCGCCTGTTGGCACGGACGGGTGTGGCCGAGGTCGAGTTGTTGCCCGAGGACACCTTCCCCGGCCACGTGACGTACCCCGCCGTGACGGTCGTCGAGCCGGGCGTCCCGGGGCCCGTGTGGGTGAGGGCGCGGGACGGGAGCGTCAGGCGCGTGGCGTTCCCGAACGACGGCGCGTCAGTGGCGGCCGCCGTGCGTGGGCAGACCCCACTCGATACGGCCGGGCCGACGCTGGGCGACGTGGCCCTTCGGGTGAGTTGCGGTGTGGCGACCGGCGCCGACCGGGTGTTCGTCCGGAAGGCCGCCGGGTTGGCGGAGGCTCTTCAGCCATTCGCCTACCCCACGGTCTCCGGTCGCCAGTTGATGCCGGGACGGCCCCTCGAAACCACCGACGTGATGCTCGTTCCCTATGACGAGCACGGCGACCTATTGCTGCCAGAGGCTCTCGGTGCGCTCGGTGATGACCTCCGCCAGCACGAAGCCCAGCTCCTGAAGCGGACGTGTGCGCGTCGCAAGCCGTGGTACGCCTTCCACGAGACGCCTCCGCTCCCCGACATCCTCCGCCCGAAGCTCCTCTGTAAGGACGTCGCTCACGAGCCGCACTTCTGGATCGATCGGGCAGGGGAGACGGTCCCGCGGCACTCGGTGTACTACGTCGTGCCGGAGTGCCCTGGCGATCTCGATGCGCTGGCGGAGGTGCTCAACGCCGAGGCTACGGCCAACTGGCTCCGAGCGCATGCGCAGCCGGCCGCCAACGGCTACCGCCGTCTCCAGAGCTCCGTACTCAAGCGGATCCCAGTCCCCTGCGACCTCGCCGCGGTGGCCTCGAACCCCTTCAGCCAAGCTGCCTGATGGACTCCACCGATTCGCTTCTACTCGAAGCACTCGATGTGCTGTCCGCGAAGTCCGAGTACGCCTCGAGCGCTCGGAAGAAGGGCAAATACTCGCAGGACATGTCGAACGCTGTTGCCGTCGCGTTCGGCAAGGCGCTCCGCCAGCGCGGCGCACGCGAGGCTATGCCGGCAGCGCTGGACGCCGACGGGCCGGCAGGGTCGGAGCGCCGGATGGCCGGCGGGATAGGCGCCAAGAAGGTGGACGTGACGTGGGCGACCGAGGAGTGCGGGCTGATCCTGGGCGCCTCGATCAAGACGATCAACTGGCGCGACGAGCGGTCGGGCAACTTCCAGAAGAACCTGACGAATCGGCGCGGCGACATGCTCTTCGAGTCGGTCACGCTTCACCGCCGGTTCCCGTATGCCGTCCTGCTCGGTTTCCTCTTCCTCGACATAGGTGCTGCCTCGGACGACACCGACAGTCGAGAGCCGACGTTCCTCAACGCGCACCAACGCCTCAAACTGTTCACCGGCCGCGAGGACCCCGGCGACCGCGAGGAGCAGTACGAGCGGCTCTACGTCGTCCTCGTCGACGCCAACCCGGCGGGGAGCACGGTCATCTGCACGCCCGTCGGGCAGCCCGACGCGCCGGTCTCGTTCGACGCCGTCGTGGCCGACGCGCTGGCGCTCGTAGCGGATCGGAACCCAGACTTCTACGACGTGCGCGACGGCCGGGTCGTCCGGCGCTGAGGACCATGGTCGTCTTCGGCCCGCGTAGCTTCGGCTGCTACCCTCACCCCTCCGCTCTTCCATGCACCTCGACGACCTCCGCAGCTACTGCCTCTCGAAGCCCGGCGCCTTCGAGGACCAGCCCTTCGGGCCGGACGTCCTCGTGTTCAAGGTGGCCGGCGCGCGCCGCGAGGCGGCGCGGATGTTCGCCATCACCAACCTGGAGAAGCTGCCCGAC
>DATGQT010000253.1:0-2885 GCA_035304085.1 Rubricoccaceae bacterium | reverse complement strand
CGCACGCGCTTCCCCCTCGGCGCCTACACCAAGCCCGAGATCCGGCAGCTGGCCGCCGACCTCGGCCTCGACCACGTCGCGAAGAAGCCGGACTCCTACGAGATCTGCTTCATCCCGGACAACGACTACCGGGGCTTCCTCACGCGTCGTGTCGAGGGGCTCGCCGAGCGCGTCGCCGGTGGGCCGTTCGTGCTGGAGACGACGGGCGAGACGGTAGGGCGCCACCGGGGCTACCCGTTCTACACCGTCGGCCAGCGGCGCGGGCTCGGCCTCGCGGGCGCCGGCGGGGCCGGCGAGGCCGTCTACGTCACCCGCATCGAGGCCGCCACGAACACGGTGTACGTCGGGCCGAAGGAGGCGCTGCTCGGGCGCACGCTCACGGCGCGGCAGCTCACGTTCGGCAAGGTGGCCGGCCTGTGGGACGAGCGGCCGGCGCTGGCGCAGATCCGCTACAAGGACCCCGGTGCCCCGTGCCTCGTCCGCCAGACCGCCGGGGACGAGGTGGAGGTCGTCTTCGACGCCCCGCGCGCCGCCATCACGCCCGGCCAGGCCGTCGTGCTCTACGACGGGGACGACGTGCTCGCGGGCGGGTGGATCCATGCCACCGGCGTCGCGTCCGAGGCCGCGCCCTCCGACGCGTTCATCGCTCTCCCCACGCTGTGAAGTCCCTCGTGCTCCTCGCCGTGCTCGCCCTCGCCGCCTGCGCCGGTGGCGACGAGGCCGCCGGCGGTATCCCCGACGATGCCCCGGAACTCCAGAGCTTCGACGGCACCATCGCGTACGTCGAGCTGGAGGGCGGCTTCTACGGCATCGTCACCGCGCAGGGCCACGAGCTGCTCCCGACGAACCTGCCGGAGGAGTACCGTGAGGACGGGCTGGCCGTCCGCGTCACCGGCGGCTTCCCGCAGGGCGTGGCGTCGGTCCAGATGTGGGGCCGTCCATTCTATATCGTCGAGATCGTGCGGCGCTGACGACGGCGAACGACGTCGCTGCGCATGGCGCTCGCTGCGGGGGGCGACGCGCCGCGGCACTCGGGGCGGGAACCACATTGCCGGGTTAGGGTTCTGCGGCCGTACCTCTGGCCGATGGCGCCCGCAGCGCCTACCGGACTGAGGGAGAGAGAACGATGCACCCGGGGGCCCACGGGTGACAGCCGTTCAGGGCCCTCGGTGCCGGGGAAGGCGCCGAGGGCCTGTTTCGTTGGGGGAAGCAGAGGATCCCGCTACGTGGCGGCACGCAGCGCGTCGTCGCGGTCTCCGCCCGCGATCCGGTACGCGGGAGCGCGGGGGCTCCGTGCGCTCCGTAACTTCGGAGCACACCGCAGCCCGCCACCGGGGGATCGACGTGCATCCGTACCCGGGGATCATCTCGTCCTGCCCGACCATGCCGAGCCGTCCCGTAGAGTGTCCAGGGTGCGCACTGGAGGTGCCCGCCGGTGTGGCCGAATGCCCGTACTGTCGCTACGAGTTCCCCCTACCGAGGCCGGGCCTGCGGCCGGCGACGTGGTTGATGATCGCGCTCATGGTCCTCTTCGCGATCCCGCTGCTGGCGTGGCTGCTGGGTTAGCGTGCCCGACGGATCGGCGTCGGGGCGCCCTTGCCCGCCTGTGCCGGCCAGTTGCCGAGGAAGGCGGCGCCGGCCAGGCGCTGCTGCCCCTCGAAGAAGAACGTGTCGATGACGACGGCCGTCGCGCTGTCCTGCCCGATGAACTCCGTGAACTCCCCGATGTCTTGCTGGCCCACGCCGAGGTTCGTCCCCTGCTGCTCCTCGAAGTAGGTGTCGCCCGTCGTCAGGATGGTGAAGTACACCTCGTAGCTGGGGATCGTCACCTCGCCCGTGTTCCGGACGCGGTACTGGACGCGGACGTCGGTGCTGTCAGTGCCGACCTGGTTCGTGAAGTTGAGCACCTCGACGCTCATCGACGCGTCGTCGGCGGTGTCGGTGGTGTCCTCCTCGCTGAGGAAGAGGGTGGCCTGCGTGGTGCGCTCGGAGAGGACGGCGACGGTGACGGTGTTGGGGTCGTAGCCGGACTTGTTGCCCGTGATCGTGTAGTTGCCCGCGAGCACCTCCTCGATGGAGAACTCGCCGTTGTTGTTCGTGACGATGGCGCCGGTGGGGGGGCTCGTGGTGATGCTGGCGCCGGCGATGGGGTCGCCCGTCTCGAAGTCGAGCACCCGCCCCTGGATGCTGCCGAACCGCTCGGGTTCGAGGACGGACTCCTTGCAGCCGGTGGCGGTGAGGAAGAGGGCGAGGAAGACGGCCGGGGCCGTGCGCAGGGGAAGACGCATAGGGGGACGTAGTTTCAGTCAGTCGCCGAAACTACCTCTTCGTGATGCGCCTCGTCCACCAGCCGGTCGGCGGCGAAGAGGCGGAGGTGGATCTCAAGCCGGTCGCCCGGCGCCACGTTGACGCTCGCGACGGAGAGGGTGTCGGTGTGGCCGGGCCGCGGGGCGAAGGTCCCGCCCTGGCGCGACGAAGACCGCCCGGCCCGGCCCTCGCGGAGCACCTCGAGCTCGTAGCGGAGGGCGTCCTGCGCGCCGGCGGGGGCGTCGTAGAGCGGGGTGACCCGGACCACGTCCGCCTCGCGCGTCAGGAGGAGGCGGGCGCCCGTCGTGTCGGCCGCGGTCACGGACGAAGCCGGCAAGGCCGGGGGGGCGGCGAGGCCCGCGGCGCCGAGGAGGCCGATGGCGAGGGCGCGGAGCACGGGGCCGCTAGAAGTGCTCGATGAGGAGTTGGAGCCCGTTGCCGCGCTGGACGACGTCGGCCGGGCGGGAGCGGCCGAAGCCGATCTGGAAGGCCTCGTTCCCGTTGCCCTCCTGGAGCACGCTGTGCCGGAGGTCGGAGCCGGCGTAGACGAGGCCGTAGCGGTTGGCGTCGCCGAGCTG
>DATGQT010000252.1:0-4742 GCA_035304085.1 Rubricoccaceae bacterium | reverse complement strand
GGGAGGCTGTCGGTCGGGACGTCCGTACGGGCGGGGACGCGGTGGAAGCGGTGGGCCTGGTCCACGAGCGCCTCGGTGGAGGTGACGAACTCGTAGAACGCCTCGGCCCGCGCCCGGTTGGGCGCGCCCTCCGTGATGGCGATGGCGTCGACGACGACGGGGGTGCCGGAGGCGGGGATGCGCCAGCCGAAGGGGTACCCGTTGTCCTCGGCCTGGAGCACGATGTCGGGGAGGTTCCAGAGCGTGACGTCGCCCTCGCCGCGGGCGAGCTTGAGGTAGAGCTGCGTGGGGTCGGCGGGGTAGTCGGCCGTGTTCTGGTCGAGGCGGGCGAGCCATCGGAAGCCCTCCTCCTCGGTCGGCTGCCGGAGGATCATCGCGCCGAAGATGGTGCGCATGGTGCCCGAGGCGAG
Source organism: Rubricoccaceae bacterium (assembly GCA_035304085.1). GTDB lineage: Bacteria > Bacteroidota > Rhodothermia > Rhodothermales > Rubricoccaceae > DATGQT01. Next base: position 4,332 of record DATGQT010000252.1, on the reverse strand, counting down.
GGGGGATCGGATGACGACGCGGCCGCGCCAGCGGGGGTCGAGGAGGTCGTCCCAGTCCGCCGGCGCGGCCGTCGAGTCCACGGCCTCGCTGTTGTAGGCGATGACCTCGGGGGTGAGGAAGGTGCCGAACCAGCGGCCCTGCGGGTCGCGCGCCTCCGGGGCGACGGCGCCGGCCCAGGTGGGGGTGTAGGGGGCGAGGAGGCCCTCCTCGGCGGCCTGCGCGAAGAGCGTCTGGGGGGCGCCCCACCACAGGCTCGCCTGCGGGTTGGCGCGCTCGGTGCGGATGCGGTCGTAGGCGTCCTGCGAGCCCATGTCGAGCCACACCACGTCCACGTCCGGGTGGGCCTCCTCGAAGGCGGCCTCGTAGGCCGCGAGCATCTCCTGGCCGTGGGGGGAGTAGACGACGAGGCGCTCGCGGTCGTCGGTGGCGCAGGCGGCGGCGAGGAGGGCGAGCGGGAGGAGGACGAGGTGACGGGACACGAGCGTAGGTGTGTGGGGACGTAGGAGCGTGAGGGCGGCCCTCTTACGCTCCTGCGCGCTCACGTTCCTGCGCCCCTCGTCAGGCCTCGCCCTCGACCTGGGCGAAGCCGGGCCGGCGCCCGTAGCGGCGCTCGTGCGCCTCGACCTCGCGGAGCGCCTCGGCCAGCGCCATCTCCTGCAGCGCGTCCTCGACGATCTCCTGGATCAGGTCGCGCTGCTCGTTGAGCACCTCGGCCACCGCCTCCTTGATGGCGTCCTTGAGGGCGCCGTGGGCGGGGCCGTCCCGGTTGGACAGGGGGGTATCAGTCGGCATGGCGGACTGGGCTTGCGCGCCCCGCCGGACGGGGCAGGCGGTCAGAGGGAGGGACCGCAAGGTAGTGCAGGAGCCGCGAAAAAAAAGCCCTTCTCGGGTACCCCCGTGCGAAGTGTGCGGGAGCGCGGGCGTGCGCGCCTGCGCGCTCGCGTGCCTGCGCGCACCCTACGCCTCGGGCGCGGCGGGGACGAACTGGCGGTAATGCGCGAACTGCTCGAGGATGCGGGCCACGTACTCGACGGGCTCGAGCCCGCGGCAGTAGCCGTGGCGCACGACGGGGTCCTGGTACCACTCCGCCTCGCTCTTGCGGAGGAGCCAGAACGCCACGTCCTCCCACCGAGAGGGGTCGTCGCCGTGCTTGGCGGCGAGGCGCTGGGCGTCCATGACGTGGCCGGCGCCGGCGTTGTAGGAGGCGAGGATGAACTTCAGTCGCTCCTGGGGATCGGGGATCGCCTCGGCCCAGTACTCCTCGCCGAGCCACTGGAGGTAGCGGACGGCGCCCTCGACGTTCTCGTCGGGGTCGTAGGGGTCGGCGAGGCCGAGGTCGCGCGCGGTGGCGGGCATGATCTGGAGCAGCCCCATGGCGCCGGCCCACGAGGTCGCGCGCGGGTCGAACCGGGACTCCTGGTACGTCTGCGCGGCGAGGAGCCGCCAGTCCCACCCCACCTCGGCGGCGTGCTCGCGGAGGAGCGCGTCCCAGTCGGAGAGCGTGCCGGTCTCGGCGGTGAGGTACGCGCTGGCGGCGCGCTCGCGGTAGGCGCGGCGGTCCACGTAGTACTTCCGGTAGAGGGCGCGCCAGCGCTCGGACTCCCGGCTCTCCTCGATCCACCGGTTCAGCGCGCGGAGCAGCTCGGGCGCGTTCTCGCGGACGGCCAGCGTCACGGGGTGCTCGGCCCCGATGGCGGGGGCGACGGCGAGGTTGGTGTAGTAGCTCCGCTCGAGCTCGGCCACGTTCTCCTGCGCCACCGTGAACGGCACGCGCGCTTCGGCGACCTCGCGGATGAGCGCCTCGCTCGTGGTGTCCACCACGACCACGCGGATGTCTCCGGTGATGCGGTCCTCGAGCTCGAGCAGGCGGCTGACGTAGGGGGAGTCGTCGGGGAGGTAGACGGTCTCGCCGGCGAGGTCGGCCGGCCGCTCGATCCGGCGGACGTTCACGCGGAGGGTCTCCGGCGGCACGTCGAGGAGGGTGTCCGCGGGAGCGGGGAGCGCCTCGCCGGGCGGGCCCTCCCGCTGCACGAGCGCCCCCCGCGTGCGATAGAGCTCGGTGGTGTAGGCGAAGTTCGCCGTGTCCTGCTCCATCGGGACGATCCGCGCCGCGGCGACGTCGCCGACGCCGAGGTTGAGGAGGAGGCTGTCGCGCGGGACGACCCGCATCACGAGCTCGACGCCGGCCTCCTCGGCGAAGTCCCCGAGCAGCTCGTACTCGTACCCCATCGCCTGCCCGCGGTAGAGGAAGTACGACGTCGAGTTGAAGCTCGTCAGCACCACGAGGGTGTCCCGCGCGACGATGGCGGCGAGGTCGCGGTCGATGGGCGGGGGGTAGACGCGCTCGGGGGCGCTGCTCGTGATCCAGGAGGCGAGGAGGAGGCCCGGGAGGACGATGATCGAGAGGAGCAGCGCGACGTAGCGCTTCTTGATCCGGGTGCCGAACACGGGACGAGGGGCGGTGAGAGAGGCTTGCGTAGAAGGGCCCCTCCTCTTACGCCCCTGCACCCCCGGGTTCTCCGAACACGCTCATCCCCCGACCACCGTCCGCATCTACCGTACCTGTAGCGAGGAGGCGAGCGCGTTCTCGGATCGTCTCCAGCGGCTCACGCCGCGACGGCGAAGGCGCAACGGGGCGCGGGGCCGCGCGAACAGACCTCACGGACGGGCACCCCGAGCACCTCCTCGAGGATGGCGGCGGCCAGGAGGCACACCGGCGCGTGCTCGGCGGCGAGCGCTGCCAGGGGGCAGCTGTGCCCCTGGATCCGGTGCCCTCCCTCCACCTCGTGGACCTCGGCGTGGCCGCCGAGCGCGTCGAGGACGCCGACGGCGCGCTCGAGCCGCGCGGGGAGCGGCTCGCCGGGGGGCGCGGCGAAGTCGGCCGCGAGGCGGCGGCCCGCCTCGCGGAGGAGCGCCTCGACCTCGGCCGGGGCCTCGCGCTCGCGGAGCAGGCCGAGGAGGGCCGAGAAGGCCGCGGCGTACGCCTTCGGGAAGAGCTGCTCGGCCTCGGGCGTGAGCCCGTAGAGCACCTCCGGCCGCCGCGTCCCCGGCCGCTTCCCGGCGGGCCGGACGAGCCCGTCGCGCTCCATCCGCGCGAGGTGGGCGCGGACGGCCGTCCCGCTCACGCCGACCTCGGCCGCCAGCTCCCCGGCTGACCGGGGGCGCCGGAGAAGACGGAGGAGGCGCGCGGGCGTGAAGCTCAGGAGGCGGTCGGGCAGGGGCATGGGCAGCGTCATGGGGCAGTGTGGGAACAAAGCAACCAAACGGTTGGATTAATGATCCCGACACCCGCATTTCCCCTCGTCCCATCTCTTCACCCTCTGGAGGAACCCATGGAAACCTCGCCCTCCCGCGCCGCTGCCCGCGCCGACGCGAACGACATGGGCCGGCAGGCGTACCGCGTCCTGTGGCTCGGCTTCGTCGTCGCCCCCATCCTCGCCGGGCTCGACAAGTTCCTGAACGTCCTCGTCCCGGCAGGCTGGGAGCAGTACCTCGCCCCCGTCGTCGCCGACATCGTCCCTGCCTCCACGTTCATGATGATCGTGGGCGTCGTGGAGGTGGTGGCCGGGATCGGCGTGGCGCTGAAGCCGCGGATCTTCGCCTACGTCGTCGCGGCGTGGCTCGTCGGCATCATCCTCAACCTCCTGCTGAACCCGGCGACGTTCGACGGGACCGGGTGGGGGCTGGACATCGCGCTGCGCGACCTCGGCCTCGCCCTCGGCGCCTTCGCGCTGGGGCGCCTGAGCCAGGTGTACGGCCGCTGAGACTGCCGTGCCGCCCGAGGAGGCCGGCGACCCGGCCTCCTCGGGGACCCCATAGCAGGGCTACTCGGCCTCCGCCAGCGCCCGGGTGGGCTGGGGCGCCGGCCGCGCGTCCGGCAGGTCGTTCCCGCGCGGCGTGAACGCCTGGATGCCCGTGATGGCGCGGCCGAGGATGAGCGCGTGCACGTCGTGCGTGCCCTCATAGGTGTTCACGGTCTCCAGGTTCGCGACGTGACGCATCACGTGATATTCCTCGGAGATGCCGTTGCCGCCGTGCATGTCGCGTGCAACGCGGGCGATGTCGAGCGCCTTGCCGCAGTTGTTGCGCTTGACGATCGAGACGGCCTCGGGCGGACAGCGCCCCTCGTCCATCAGCCGTGTCACGCGCAGCGACGCCTGCAATCCGAGTGCAATCTCGGTCTGCATGTCGGCGAGCTTTTTCTGGATGAGTTGGTTGGCGGCGAGCGGACGGCCGAATTGCTTGCGCTCGAGCGTGTAGCTGCGCGCGGCATGAAAGCAGAATTCAGCAGCGCCCAACACGCCCCAGGAAATGCCAAGGCGCGCGCGATT
>DATGQT010000251.1:0-3515 GCA_035304085.1 Rubricoccaceae bacterium | reverse complement strand
CAGCCGCGCTACGACCTCCACCTCATGCTGACCTCGCACACCGACGTCGGCTACACGCACCCGCAGCCGACCGTCGCCGAAAAACACGCGCTCCTGCTCGACGAGGTGGTGGCCCGCGCCGAGGCCGAGCCCGACTTCCGCTGGACCATCGAGACGGTCTGGCAGCTCGAACAGTTCGTCGAGGCGCGCTCGCCGGAGCAGGTGGAGCGGCTGATGGCGCTCGTGCGCGCCGGCCGCGTCGCCGTCTCGCCGCTCTACGCCAATCCGTTCACCGGCTGGGTGAGCGAGGAGGAGCTCCTCCGCTCGTTCGATCTCGGGCACGCCTACGCCGAGCGCTACGGGTTCGGCTACGAGGCGGCGATCTCGAACGACGAGCCCGGCTTCTCGTGGATGCTCCCGGACGCGCTCCGCGAGGCCGGCGTGTCGTTCTTCGTCGCTGGCCTGAACGAAGTCTTCAGCGACTACGCCTTCCAGCGCGCGCTCCCGAAGGCGTTCCGGTGGGAGGGCGCCGGCGGCGGTTCCGTCGTGACCTACCGCACCGAGGCCTACAACGAGGGGCAGTCGTACGGCCTCATCAAGGGCGTCGCCGCGACGGAGGACAAGGTGCGCGAGCGGCTCCAGCGCCTCCGCGCGCAGGGCAACGCCTACGACCTCGTCCTCGTCAACACCACCTTCGGCGACAACGGGGCGATCCCGGCAGCCGAGTTCGACGGCGCCCGCGCCTGGAACGAGCAGTACGCCTACCCGAGGATCGTCGTCTCCACCCTCGACGCCTTCGCCGAGGCCTTCATGGCGCGCTACGGCGACGGCCTCCCGGTGGTGCGGGGCGACTGGACCTCCGACTGGGACGTGCTCAACCAGGGTGAACTGGCACGGACGGTGCGTCAGCGGTGGGCGCAGCACATGCTCCCCGTGGCCGAGGCCATGAGCACGGCCGCCTGGCTCGAAGACGGCCTCGCGCCGCTGACGCCGCTCGTGGACGAGGCGTACCACCACCTCCTCCAGTACAGCGCCCACGGCAGCGGCCTCGAATACGGCTACGGCGGCCCCGACGAGAACGCCGTCACGATGGCCTACCGCGAGGGCTACGTCCAGAACGCCGTGCTCGCCACCGAGGCCGCCCTCCAGCGCGCCACCCAGCGGCTCGTCGTCCCGATGGAGGCGTTCGAGACCGAGGCGCTGTTCGTCGTCAACGCCACGGGCGCCCGCCGCGACGCCCCCGTCACCGTCGAGTTCGCCCACGACGCCGCCCGCTACCGCGTCGTGGACCCGGCGACGGGCGCCGAGCTGCCCAGCCGCGCCGACGGCTTCGACCTCCACTTCGTCGCCCGCGACCTGCCGGCCGTGGGCTACAAGAAGCTCCGCCTGGAGCCCCGCACGGGCGACGCACCGAGCGACCCGGGATCGAGTCCGGGGCAGGCGCTCCGCGCCGGGGACTTCACCATAGAGAACGCCCACTACCGCCTCGAAGCCGACCCCGCGACGGGCGTGCTCACGAGCGTAACGGAAAAACGCTCGGGCGCCGAGTTGGTGCGGGCGGGCGCGGCGCTGCCCTTCGGCGCCCCCGTCCGCGCCGTCTTCGGCGACCCCGCGTTCCGGCCGCTGCCGGCGGAGGGTGCGACGGTCGAGGTGGTGGACGAGCGGCCGGCGCGGCTGCGGCTGGTCGTCACCTACCCCGGCGCCGTCGTGCGACGCGTGACGTACACGCTCTGGGAGGGGCTCGACCGCGTGGACGTCGAGGCGGCGGTGGACCTGGAGGCGCTCGCGCCGGTGGAGGCCACCGAGACGTACGGCCTCGCCTTCCCCTTCGCCCTGGAGGACCCCGAAGTACACGTCGGCCTCCTCGGCGGGTTCGTCGTGCCGGAGCGCGACCGGTTCGAGGCCATCGCGCACGACGCCTTCTCGCTCCGCCAGAGCCTCGCCCTCAGCGGCGCCGACGCCACCGTCTCCTGGGCCGCCGTGGACAGCCGCGTCGTCCACCTCCGCGAGGTCGAAGGCGAGGGCGCGCCGACCGTCGTCGCCGTCCTCGCCAACCACTTCCCCGAGAGCTGGAACCGGCACGAGGAGAACGAGGGCACGTGGCCCCTCCGCTTCGCGTTCACGCGGCAGGAGGGCGGCTTCGACGCCGCCTTCACCGACGCCTTCGGGCGCGCGCTCGCGCAGGCGCCCGTCGCCTACCCCACCTGGCTGACGGCGGCCGAGCCGGAGCGGGCGTTCCTCCGCCTCGACGGCGACCCCGTCCACCTTCAGGCGTTCCAGCCCGGCGAGGGCGGCGCCGTCACCGTCCGCCTCCGCAACCCCCGCCCCGACGCCGGGGCGGCCGTGCGCGTCTCGCTGCCCGGCCGTGACCTCGACGGCGCCGCGCGCGTCACCTTCCTCGGCACCCGCCCCGAGCCCCTTCCGCTCGACGGCGGGGCCGTCCCCGTGCACCTCGGCCCGAACGAGATCGCCACACTCCGGTTACAGCCCGGCGACACCCACCCCTGAAACCCTCCTACCAAAACACGAGGCCCGTCATGGAAACCGCTACCCCCCGCGCCCTCCGGCGCGATTCCACCATCGTGCTCGGCCTGCTCCTCGGCCTCCCGCTCTTCCTCGCCGCCTGCGAGATCATCGAGGTGCTCCAGCCCTCCTCCGCCTTCACGGGCGACGTCATCGAGGTGACGGTGACGGTAGAGCAGCCCTTCGAGGACATCAACCCCCACCGCGGCGTGCTCTCCGTCCTCGTCCCCGACGACTGGTCGTTCGTCTCGGGCACCTACGGCGGCGACGCCGGCACCGGCGACATGCTAGAGGACGAGGGCTGGGCCGACTCGACGGAGATCGTGCTCCCGGCGCCGCCCGGCATGAAGTGGATCGGCACCATCTCGGACGAGGCCCACGCCGTCACCAGCGCCCCGGCGTTCTTCGACGCCACGCTCTCGTTCCAGATCGGCCAGACGGAGGGCGACTTCGGGATCGGCTACTTCACCACGAACGACGGCTTCGCCACGGCCGACATCATCTTCGGCGACAGTGAGGACAACACGGCCGACACGCTCATGAACGTGCCGATCACGATCATAAAACCTCTAGCGACCGAGGACGACGTCGCGGCCGGCGCCTTCACGCTCGCCCAGAACGTGCCCAACCCGTTCGCCGGCTCCACGACCGTCGGCTACACGCTGACCCGCGCGGCTGACGTGCGCGTGGCCGTCTACGACGCGCTCGGGCGCGAGGTGGCCGTGCTGGCCGAGGGCCGCCGGGCGCCGGGCGAGCACGCCGTTACGCTCGACGCGCGCGGCCTCTCGGCCGGCACCTACCTCTACCGCCTCACCGTCGATGGCGAGGTCGTCGCCACGCGCCGGATGACGCTGGCGCGCTGAGGGCCCTTTGGAGAAAGGGGGAGAGGGAGAAAGGGAGAGCGGGGGAGAACGAAAGCCCCCCTCCTCCTTTCCCCCTTTCACCCTTTCCCCCTCTCCATCTCTTCCGCATGCCCCCCCGCCCCCTCCGCGTCGCCGGCGTCCGCGACCTCG
>DATGQT010000250.1:0-9944 GCA_035304085.1 Rubricoccaceae bacterium | reverse complement strand
ACGAGGCGCTTCTTGCCGCGGACGTCGAGGCGGTCGGCCAGCGCCACCATCTTCTCGACGGCGTCGGGGTTGTGGGCGTAGTCGAGGATGACCTTGAAGGGGTGCTCGTCGTAGACGTTGAGGCGGCCGGGGGCCTCGTAGAAGCTCGTCGAGAACAGCCGGAGGCCGTGGCGGATCTGGTCGAGCGTGAGGCGCATCGGGCCGCCGGCCCCCTCGCCGAGGGCGTAGGCGAGGGCGGCGGCGAACATGGCGTTCTCGACGTTGTGGGCGGCCTTCCCTTCGAGCGTGGCGGGGATGAGGTGGGTCCAGAGGAGGGGGATGTGGCGGCCCCCGTCGTAGATCGTGATCATCTGCCCGCCGGCCCCCTCCTCCAGCACCACGGCCCGCCCGCCGGCCCGCACGTGCTCGCGCACGAGGGGGTTCGACGGGTCCACCGTGACGTAGCAGAGGTGGTCGGCCCGCGCGTGCTCCGCCATCCGCAGGCAGTGCTCGTCGTCGGCGTTGAGGACGGCGCAGCGGGTGGCGACCTCGATGGGGATCCGCTTGACCTCGGCCAGCTCCTCGAGGGTGTCTACGCCGCCGAGGCCGAGGTGGTCGGCGCGCACGTTGAGGCAGCAGGCGACGTCGGCCTTCCGGAAGCCGAGGCCGGCACGGAGGAGCCCGCCGCGCGCCACCTCGAGCACGGCCGCGTCCACGTCGGGGTCGCGGAGGACCATCTGCGAGGCCATCGGGCCGGTCATGTCCCCCTTCACGGTGAGGCGGCCGTCGACGAAGACGCCGTCGGTGCTGGTCATGCCCGGGGTGTAGCCGGCGAGCTGGACGATGTGGGCGAGCATCCGCGCCGTGGTCGTCTTGCCGTTGGTGCCGGTGATCGCCGCGATGGGGATGCGGGCGGGGGTGCCGGGCGGGAAGAGCACGTCCATCACCGGCCCGGCCACGTCGCGCGGGGTGCCCTCGGAGGGGGCGACGTGCATGCGGAAGCCCGGCGCCGCGTTGCACTCGACGATGGCGCCGCCGACGTCGCGCCAGGAGCGCGTGATGTCCACCGTGAGGAAGTCGACGCCGCCGACGTCGAGGCCGAGCGCCTTGATGGCGCGCTCGGCCATGGCCCGGTTGTCCGGGTGGACGACGTCCGTCATGTCGATGGCGGTGCCGCCGGTGGAGAGGTTGGCCGTCGAGCGGAGGTAGAACACGGCGCCCTCGGGGAGGACGGTGTCGCGGGTGTGGCCGGCGGCGGCCAGCAGCCGCTCGGCCTGCTCGTCGAACGTCAGCTTCGTCAGCACCTTCTCGTGGCCGACGCCGCGGCGGGGGTCCTGGTTCACGATCTCGACCAGCTCCGCGATGGTGTGCCGCCCGTCGCCGACGACGTGGCCCGGCACCCGCTTCGCCACGGCCACGAGCTTCCCGCCGACGACGAGCATCCGGTGGTCGAACCCCTCGACGAAGCGCTCGACGAGGACGGCCCGGCTCCGCCCGTGCTCCTGCGCCACGGCGAAGGCCGTCTCGACCTGCGCCGCGTCCGTGAGCCGGATCGAGACGCCGCGGCCGTGGTTGGCGTCGAGGGGCTTGACGACGACGGGGTAGCCGATGGCCTCGGCGGCGCGGACGGCCTCGCGCGCGGAGTAGACCAGGCGCTGCTGGGGGACGGGCAGGCCGAGGTCGCCGAGGAGGTTCCGCGTGTCCTCCTTGTCGGAGGCGATCTCGACGGCGATGTGGCGGGTCTCGCTCGTGACGGTGGCCTGGATGCGCTTCTGGTACTTCGCGTGGCCGAACTGGACGAGGGAGTACTTGTTGAGGCGGAGCCAGGGGATGTCCCGCGCCTCGGCCGCGTCCACGAGCGCCTGCGTGCTCGGGCCGAAGGCGCGCCGCTGGGCGAACCGGATGAAGGCGTCGCGCTCCTCGGCCCAGTCGAACCCCTCCCCGTCCACGGCGAGGTCGCCGTCGAGGAGCGCCCGGACGTCGCCCGGGAGGAGGTGGAGGAGGAGGCGGCGGGCGAGGGCGCCGGCCTCGAGCCCCACCTCGCGCTGCTTGTACTCGTAGATCATGTCGTAGACGCCGGGGCTGCCCGCCGAGCGGGTCTTCCCGAACGTGACCTCGATGCCGGCGACGCTCTGGAGCTCGATGGCGACGTGCTCCCAGACGTGGCCCAGCCACGTCCCCTCGTCCTCGGTCATGCGGCGGATGAACCCGCCGGGCTCGCCGTACGAGCAGCCGTGCTCGTGGAGGCCCGGGAGCGCCTCGACGAGCCGGGCCGGGAAGTCGCCCAGCCGCCCCGTCGGGTAATCCTCCAGCGGGCCGAGGTCGACGACGTGGCGGATGACGGGGAAGAGCGCGTAGCGGTTGGGGCCGACGTAGACGTTGGTCGAGCGGATGTACATGGGCGGGGCGAGGACGGGGACGGGAAGGTACACCGCACGACTTACCTTCCGACAGAGCCCCTCCGACAGAGCATCAATCCCGCGAGCGATGGCCGAGCCCCACCCCTACCTCTCCCAGGAAGCGTACCTGGAGCAGGAGCGGAAGGCGCCCTTCAAGAGCGAGTACTACCGCGGCGAGACGTTCGCCATGTCGGGCGCACGCCGCAACCACGTCGTGCTCATGCGGCAGCTCTCGACGCTCCTCGACAACGCCCTCAGAGACCGGGACTGCATCGTCTTCACCAACGACATGCGCGTCCACGTCCCGGAGACCACGCTCTACACCTACCCCGACATCGCCGTCGTCTGCGGAGAGGAACGCTACCTCGACGACGAGTTCGACACGCTCCTCAACCCCATCGTCCTCGTCGAGGTGCTGTCCGAGACCACCGAGGCGTACGACCGGGGGAAGAAGTTCGAGCTCTACCGCCCCATCGCGTCGCTGCGGGAGTACGTGCTCGTGGCGCAGGACCGGAAGCGGGTCGAGGTCTTCCGCCTCAACGAGCGCGGGCACTGGGAGCTGTTCGAGGCCGCGGGCGACGGGGCCGTGATCGAGCTGGCGTCGCTCGACGTGCGCGTGGGGCTGGACGACCTCTACCGGCAGGTCCGCCTCGGCGGCGATCAGACGGGGAGCTGACCCCGCGCGGGCGCCCGAGCCTCCCGCGTCTCGGCGTCGTAGCGCGCGCCGTGCGTGAGGACGTGGAGCGTGACGCCGATGAGGCTCACCGGTGCGCCGGGGTGCGCCGAGTCCATCGAGGAGTACGTGAGGTGCGTCGGGTCCACGACCGTCACGCCGCCCGAGCCGACGACCTCGAACGTCTCGTCGGGCCCGATGAAGATGGCGGTGTCCTCGTCGAGGCCGATGCCGACGGCGAAGGGGTTGAACGAGACGGCGGTGAGGAGGCGGCCGAGGCGGTCGCGCTGGCGGAAGTGCTGGTCGACGATGAGGCGGTTGGTGAGGCCGAGGCCGGGGGCGAGGATGACGCCGTCGGCGCGGGGGGTGTGGCCGCTGGCGCCGCCGGCGATCATGTGCTCGGGGAGGATGGCCGCCCCGGCCGAGGTGCCGCCGACGTGGACGCCGGCGGCGTTGAGCCGGCGGATGGCCTGGGCCACGGGCGTGCCGCCGAGGATGGTCGAGAGGCGGAGCTGGTTGCCGCCCGTGAGGAAGATGCCCGTCACGTCGTCGAGCGCGCGGAGGTAGCCCTCCTCGTACGCCTCCCGCCGCTCGGCCAGCGGCAGCACCTCGACGGCCTCGGCGCCGAGCACCTCGAACAGCCGGCGGTAGCGCTCGCCCGTGTCGTTGAGCTCGGAGGCCGTCGGGATGACGGCGAGGCGGGCGTCGGCGCCGCCCGCGATGCGGACGAAGCGCTCGAGGATCACGCGGTCGGCCTTCTTCTTCTCCGCCCCGCCGATGGGGACGATGAAGCCGCGCGTGGCGTCGGGGCGAGCGGGTGAGGGCATCGGCAGGAGGTGGGGGTGAAGGGGGGTGGGGCCTACTCGAACGTGCCGCGGGCGATGGGCCGGCCGTCCCGGACCATCCAGCGGCCCCGCGCCATCACGTCCGCCACCCCGTGCACGTCGTCGAGGACGACGAGGTCGGCGTCGCTGCCCGCCTCGATGCGGCCCTTGCCGGGGAGGCGGAGGTACTGCGCGGGGTTGCACGTGAACGGCGGTAACACGCGCTCCAGCGGGAGGCCCCGCTCGAGGAGCGTCCTGAGCAGGTCGGAGAGCTGGCGCGGGAGGGCCTGCCCCTTCGGCTCTCCCTCCCGGTGATCCGCCCAGTCGGGCTGGTAGATGCCGGCGTCGGTCGAGACCGTCAGGCGCTCGGGCGGCAGCCCGCCGTCGAGGTACGCGGCGACGGCGTCGGCGGCGAGGACCTCGTCGTCCCCGGCGATCTCGGGCGCGAACGCGCTCACGTCGATGGTGACGCCGCGCTCGGGGAGCGTGAGCGCCTCCTCCCACAGCGCCCGGCGGCGGTTGACGTGCGTCGGGTGGAAGGCACGCGGCGGGAGCTCCGTCTCGTCGAGAGCGCGGCGGACGTAAGCGAGGCCGCGCGGGCCGTCGCCGAGGTGGAGGTGGAGCACGCCCGCCTTCCCCGTCATCAGCCCGGCCACGTGGCACTCGCTCGCCACGTGGACGAACGCGTCGAACGTCGGCTGGCTGGAGCGGTGGTCCGAGATCGCGAGCTCCCCGAACCCGATGACCTCGGCGACGTGGACGATGTCGCCGCGGACGCTCCCGGTGAGGGTCGCCGGGGGGAGGTGGTAGCCGCCCGTCCACGCCCACGCCGAGAGGCCCTCGCGGCGGAGGGCTCGGACCTGCCGGAGCAGCCCGGCCGTCGTCCGCGTGAGGTCGTCGGTGCCGAGGAGTCCGACGACGCTCGTGACGCCGGCCGTGGTGTAGGCCGTGAGGGGCAGCGGCGGCACGGCCGTCTCCGGCCCCGCCTCGCCCCCGCCCCCGGTGACGTGGACGTGGGCGTCCACGAGCCCCGGGATCACCCGCCGCCCGCCGAGGTCGGCCTCCTCCACCGCCACCCCCGCGATCCGGGGCCGCTCCCCCCCCACGTACAGCACGCGCCCGCCGCCGACGAGCACGTGGCGGCGCCCCAGCGGCTCCGGCGCGTAGAGGTCGGCGTCGAGGAGGAGCGTGAGCGAGGCCGCGGGGGGGACGTTAGGCACGGGTGCAGCGAGGACCGGGGCAAAGTTACCACGCACCGTGCTCCCGCTACCGTCCTGGCCCCGAGCGCGGACGGCGGAAGGTGGACCGTGGAACAGCGGGCGGCCGGGGGTCACGCTCCCCCCGGCCGCCCATCCACGCTCAACTGCCGACCTCGAAGATGAGCGTCGGGATGTAGAGGCGCGACTGGCTGCCGGTGATGCGGAGGAGCGAGGCGTAGCTGCTCGGCGCGGCGCGGCCCGCCTTGAGGTGCACCTGCTGCTCGACGACGAGCCGCCCCGGCTCGACGGTGTAGCGCCCGGACACCGTCCCGAACCGGTTCTCGTCGGCCACCTCCTCCAGCGGCGTCGTCAGCGTCCAGTGCGCGGGGTACTCGACGACGATCCGCTTGTTCTCGATCTGGTCGTTGTAGATGCGGATGGGGCTCTCGCGCTCGGTGGCGTCCACCTCGAACGCGCGGAGGGACGCCGGCGAGAGGAGGCCGCCCGTCTGGAACAGCACCTCCTCGGGCGTCACCGTCACGGCGTTGCCGATGCGGTAGGTGAGCCGGATCACGAGCGGCTGCGTGTAGTCGGCCTCGTGCTCGACGGTGTAGGTTAGCGCCTCGACCTCCCCCTCGCTGTACGTGAGGAGCTCGCGGAGGCTCTCCTCGCGCTCGTCCTCGCTCTGGTCCTCGAGGAGGCGGCGGACGAAGTAGGCGGCGGCGCCGCGGAGCACCTTCTCCTCCTCCACCGCCAGCACGCCGTCCTCGCCCACGCGGATCGTGTAGTTCTCGTCCACGGCCGAGTCGGCGGCGGGCTGCGTGGGGGTCTCCTCGAACCCCCCGAAGCCCTCGCTCGTGATGCGGAGGGCGCGCTGGCCCTGGTAGACCTCGGGGATGAAGTCGACGGGGAGGCGGTCGAGGTAGGGGAAGACCACGCGGCGCTGGCCGTCCACCGTCACGCCGACCGCAGGCACACCGAACTCGCTCTCGTGGACGTACTGCTCGTCGAAGTAGCCCTCGCTGGCGGGGTGGATGAGGAGGTAGTCCGGCTCGAGCCCCGCGCGGTCGAGCATCGCGTAGGTGAGCCCCGTGACGAGGTAGACGTTGCCGTGGCGGGAGCGGAGCACGTCGGCGAAGGAGTCGGCCCCGCTCTCGCCGTCCTCCTCGATGTTCTGCTGCACCCACCGCACGATCTCGGCCAGCTTCACGGTGTCGGGGTCGGAGGGGTCGATGACGTCGGCGGCAGCACGGGCGGCGGGGTCGGAGAAGAAGCCGCCGCTTCGGAGGGCGTAGCGCTTGAACGCGTCGGCGAACGCGGGCCAGTCCTGCGGCGCCTCGAACACCTGCTCGCCGTGGATGTTGATCTCGGAGACGAGGAACTCGAAGTAGTTCGCCATCTCGAGGAAGAACGGCGAGTAGGGCTCGTCCGGCACCTCGGGCACGCCCAGGCCCGTGAACTCGACGATGGTCTTGCCCGGCTCGGAGTCGCGGTCGACGAAGACGGGGGGCACGCGGTTGGGCGCGATCTTCTTGACCTTCAGCGCCCAGTCCGAGGGGTAGACGTAGCGGAACCGGAGGGTGTCGACGGGGACGTCGAACTGGAGGGGGACCTCGTGCGCGAGCGGGGGGAGGTACCGGTTCCGGCGGAAGGCGTAGCGCGTGCGGATGGCCTCCTCGACGACGGAGCCGCGCACGACGCCGGGGTAGGCGAGGCTGTAGACGGCGCCGTCGTCGTCGCGCTCCTCGACGAGGTTCTCCTTGGCGAAGGTGTGGACGGTGCCGTCGGGGTGCGTCACGCGGCCGAAGTAGCCTTCGAGCACGCCGCCGTCCTCGACGTGGATGCGGATGGTGGACCACCGCTCCTCGTCGGGGTCGAGGACGACGTACTGCCGCCGGTCGTCGTCGACGAAGTCCCACGTGCCGTCGTCGCCCAAGCGGAAGAGGTGCTCCATCGAGCGGTCGTAGAGGAAGAACTTCGCGTCGGCGCCCGGGTGCTCGGCGACGATGGCCTCGACGTCCACCGGCCCCACGGGCGCGAAGGCGTCGAGGGGCCGGGCGGTGAAGGCGGAGCGCTCGGTGAGGTCCACGGTGGCGCAGCCCCCGAGGGCGAGGAGGCCGACCAGGAAAAAGAGAGCAGGAGCGTAGCGGTGCGTCATCATCGGCGCGTGGTTCAGCGTGCGAAGGATCAGCCCCCCGTGGCGGCGGCGGGCTGGCGGAAGATGAACATGTTGCGGCGGGCGTCGAGGTAGCCGCGGGCGAAGCCTAGGTAGGCGTCGCGGGCATCACCGGCGAGGCGCTTGCGCCGCTGTCGGAAGCGGTACGTGACGCGGGCGCGGCCGTCGGCGAGCGCGAGGTCGGCCGAGAAGGCGGCGGGGCCGGTGTCGTCGCCGAGCCCGAACGCCCCGGGCTCCACCTCCCACGTGCCGGGGTCGAGGTCGAGCACGAGGCGGAGGTGAGGGCGCTCGCCGAGGTGGAGCGGGAACGCGTCGGCGGCGCGCTCGACGGCCTCGGCGGGCACCGTGCGGAAGGGGGTCTGCGGGAGGTAGCGCCGCGTCGGCGAGGCGACGACGAACTCGGAGAGGTCGGCCGCGGCGCGGAAGGTGACGGCGGCGCCGCTGTCGGCGGCCGGCGCGAAGTCGTGGAGGCGGAGCTTGTGGAGGTAGCCGCTCGTGAGGTTCGACAGGACGTTCTCGACGTCGAGGCCGGCGCCCTTGTCTTGGGCGTGGCGGTAGGCCGCGAGGAAGCCGCCGCGGAGGGTGACCTCGGCCTCGCCCTCGCTGCCGTCGAGCGCGGCGCGGACGGTGACGTCGAGGGCGGGGGGGCCGTCGGGGGCCGGCACGCGGAGGAGTTCGGCACCGCCCGCCCCGAGCAGGAGCGCCTGCCCCTCGACGTCGCCCTCGGGCAGGTCGCCGTAGGGGACGTACGGGTGCGTGGGGTCGAAGTAGACGCGGCGGCCGTCGCCGGCGTCGAACGCGTTGATGACGTGGTTGAAGAGGCCGACGTGCGTCCCCCCCTCGAAGGCGGCTTCGGGCTCGGTCGAGACGAGGACGACGTCGACGCGGAGGCCGAGCTGCGCCGCGAGGGCGGCCACGAGGAACGCGCGGTCCTTGCAGTCGCCGTAGGTGCGCTGGAGCACGACCTCGGGGGCGCGCGGCACGAACGCGTGCTCGCCCCGCTCGTCGGCGACGTAGCGGATGGTGCCTCGGACGTGATCGTGGAGGGCGGCCACCGTCGCCTCGGGCGTCTCGCGCCGGAGCGACTGCGCCAGCGCCGCCAGCGCCCCGGAGCCGCCGGCGCCGGCGCGGGCGAGGCGACCGTACCACGCCGCGAAGTCGGTGGCGGTGACGGGGTTGACGGGGGCGCCCCCGGGCCCGGTGAACCGCAGCTGCACGACGGCGTGGAGGCCGTTGAAGGCGAAGAGCGGGAGGTCCGCGAGCGCTTCGAGGTTCCCGAACGTGAGGACGGTCCGCCCACGCGCGGGCGTCGCGACGGCGTACGGGACGGGCGACCTCGGGAAGAAGAAGCCGAAGTCCACCGTCACGTCGTCCGGGTGCTCGACGACGACCTCGTAGCGGGCGAGGCGGTCGCCGGCGGGGACGTAGAGGAGCGGGGCGTAGGCGACGTCGCTGTAGCGCGACCGGTAGCTGTACGTGAGGGTCTCGCCGACGGCGGGCGCGCGCGGGAGCGTGACGACGTGGTAGCGCCCGCCGGAGAGGAACACGTCCTCCCACACCGGCACGGCCTCCCGGATGTCGTCGCCGCGCAGCCGGTCGCGCCCCAGCGACGCGCGGAGGTCCTCGACGGGCGCGAAGAACGGCGCGTAGACCGAGTACTCGCGCACGCGCGTGGCCCGCTCGGTGAGGAGGGCGTAGATGACCTCCACCTCCTCGTCGAGGACGTAGCCGCCGCCGGAGGCACGGAGCGTGAAGTGGTGCGACTCGTCGAGCGCGCGGTCGGGCTCCCCCGCGCGCGCCGGAGCGGCGAGGGTACACAGGATCAGGAGGGCGAGCGCCGGAGCACCGCCTCGAAGTCCTACCATGCTGGCGTGGGGCTCGGGCCGCCTTCCCGCAGGCCGCCCGCGAACGAAACGGTGCGAAGATAGCGCGCGAATCCGTACCGCCACACTTCAGCGGCAAAAACGCCGATGGCGCTCCATTTCGGCCGGTTTTTTTGCTACCGCCGCTCGGCGCGGACGCCCTCGGCCACCTCCCGAGGCGCCGGCACCACGCACACGGCCCCGCCCCGGAACGGGTCCACCACGATGGAGAGGAACTGGTACTGCTCGAAGTACCCGGCCCCCCGCCCGTACCGCGCGCCGATGGCCTTGCGCAGGTGCGTGTACGCCTCGGGCCCGACGAGGACGTAGCGCGGCTCGAGGCCGGCGTCCTGGAGCGCGCGCACCCCCTCGTCCACGGCGTCGAGGATGGTGTCGCGGTCGGGCGTGGTTTCGAGGACGAGCACGGGTGCGCGGGCAGGCGGTGCGGGGCGTTAAACTCCCCCCTCCGGCAATGGTCCCGACGATGCAGCACGCCTCCGGCACCCTCCGCGCCCACGACGGCCTCACCCTCTTCACGCGCCGGTGGTGGCCCGACCGCCCGGCGCGCGCCGTCGTCCTCCTCGTCCACGGCATCGCCGAACACAGCGGGCGCTACGCCTACCCCGCCGCCCACCTCCTCCTCCACGACGTCGCCGTGCTGGCGTACGACCAGCGGGGGCACGGGCAGTCCGAGGGGCCGCGGACGCACGTGGACGCCTTCGGCGAGTACGTGGACGACCTCGACCGGGCGCTGGCGTGGGCGCGTGCGGAGGCCGGCGGCCTCCCGCTCTTCCTGATGGGCCACTCGCTCGGAGGCCTCGTCGTGGCGCGG
>DATGQT010000249.1:0-15998 GCA_035304085.1 Rubricoccaceae bacterium | reverse complement strand
CCTCGCCGCTGGCCGGGCGGAGGTCGCGGCGCGTGAGGGTGAGGTCGTAGCGCTGGCGGAGCCCCTCGGGCGTCTCGCGGAAGAAGATGGAGGAGGCGACGACCGCCTCGGGCGCGCCCCCGGCGAGGTCCACCCGCGCCTCCACCCCGCTGGGGCGGGGCAGGCTGTCGGCGGGCGTGCCGTCGGGCCGGAGGAGGCGGGCGTAAAAACCCCACTGCCATTCGAGCGGCGCGAAGAACTGCAGCGCCTCGTTCCGGTGCGACTGCCCCACCTTGACGAGGAGCCGGTGGGAGCCCGGCGCGAGGTGGAGCCGCACGGTGTCCTGGTCGGCCACGGCGTTGCGGTCGCCGTCGAAGGCGTGGACGCGGTCGCCGTCGAGGAAGACGGCGAGGCGGCTGTTGCTGCCGGCGAGGAGGAGGACGTCCTGCGCCTCGGCGCTGACGAGGGTGGTGTAGGCGTAGCCCGCCTTCGCCCACGCGATCCGTTCCGGCCCGTCGCCCGGCGCCACGTCGGCGAAGGCGGCGTGGAAGTCGAGGAAGCCGTCGTGGCCGGGGGCGGCCGGGCGCCACGTCACGGTGCCGCCGGCGGCCCACGGGCTGGCCTCCGCGTCGCCCTCCGAAGGCTGCGCGGTCGCCTCGCCGATCACGTCCGCGTCCGCCGGCACGCCGAAGCCCACGACGGGCTGCTCGAACGGCCCGGCGGTGAGCCAGACGGGGACGGTGCCGTCGTGCGCGAGGGGCGCCTGCACGGGCTGCGCTGCAGCCGGGAGGGCGAGCAGCAGCGCGAGGAGAGCCACGGACCACGGACCACGGACCACGGACCGGTGACGGCTCGTCGTCCCCCGGCGATATGAGCGCCCTCCCCTCATCCCTTCAGCCCGCTCATCGTGAAGCCCTTGATGAAGTAGCGCTGGAAGAAGAAGAACAGCGCGACGACGGGGACCATCATCAGGATGGACGCCGCCATGAGCACGCCCCAGTCGGTCTGGTGCTGGCCGGTGAAGAGGGCGAGGCCGAGGGCGAGCGTGTTCTTGCTCTGGTCCGAGAGGTAGATCAGCGGCCCGAGGAAGTCGTTCCACGCGAACATGAACGTGAGCAGCCCCACGGTCACGAGGGCCGGACGCGCCAGCGGCAGCGCGACGCTCCAGTAGATCCGCCACTCGCTGGCGCCGTCGATGCGGGCCGCGTCGAAGAGCTCGCGCGGGATGCCGAGGAAGAACTGGCGGAGGACGAAGATGTTGAAGGCGCCGCCGCCGAGGAAGGCCGGCACGATCAGCGGCTTGTAGGTGTTGAGCCAGCCGAACTCCTTGAACAGCACGAACAGCGGGATCATGATGACCTGCAGCGGCAGCATCATCGTCGCCACGACGAACAGGAACAGCGCGTCGCGGCCGGGCCAGCGCAGGCACGCGAACGCGTAGGCCACCAGCGACGACGACAGCACGGTGCCGACGATGGTGAAGGCCGTGACGACGCCGGTGTTGCGGAGGTAGAGGAGGAACGGCATCCGCCGGAAGACCTCGGCGTAGTTGTCCCACCGGAGCTCCTCGGGGACCCACTGCGGGGGGAGGGCGAAGACGGCCTCGTTGCCCTTGAGCGAGGTCGAGAGCATCCACGCGAACGGGAGCAGCAGCACCACGGCCACGGCCACGAGCGCGCCGTAGACGAGCGCCTTCTTGAGCCCTATGGGTCGGGAGGCCGCCATCAGCGCACCTTCTCGCGCTTTGTCATCCTGAGGAGCGGAGCGGTCCCCGCGAAGGCGGGGAAGGATCTAGCCTCGGTACGCCGGTAGCTCATGCAGGCCGCCGTCATGCCGGGACTAGATCCTTCGCTCCGCTCAGGATGACAGGTGAGGAGGGTGAGATTGCAGTCCGTCATCACACGCCCCCCGCGTAGTAGACCCACCGCCGGCCGAGGCGGAACTGCACGGCCGTCACCACGAGCGTGATGACCAGCAGCAGCCACGCCATCGCCGAGGCGTAGCCCATCTCGAAGTCGTCGAACGCCTTGTAGTAGAGGTAGAGGTTGTAGAAGAGGGTCGAGTTCAGCGGGCCGCCCTGCGTCATCACGTAGGCCTCGGTGAAGACCTGGAACGAGAAGATGACCTCGAGGACGGTCCACAGGAAGATGACGGGCGAGAGCATCGGCAGCGTGACGTGGCGGAGCTTGGCCCACGCCCCGCCGCCGTCGATCTCGACGGCCTCGTAGAGATGGTCCGGGATGCCCTGGAGCGCGGCCAGGAACACGATCATCCGCGCGCCGCCGACGGACCACAGCCCCATCAGCACGAGGGCCGGCTTCGACCAGTCCGGGCTCTGGAGCCACAGCGGCCCCTCGACCCCGAACCACCCGAGGGCCACGTTGACGAGGCCCACCGACGGGTTGAACAGCCACAGCCAGATCACCGAGAGCACGACGCCGGTGATGATGGACGGCAGGAAGTAGGCCGTCCGGAAGAGCCGGACGCCGCGGACGGTCTGGTTGACGAGCACGGCCAGCAGGAGCGACCC
Organism: Rubricoccaceae bacterium; assembly: GCA_035304085.1. GTDB lineage: Bacteria > Bacteroidota > Rhodothermia > Rhodothermales > Rubricoccaceae > DATGQT01. The sequence goes on along the minus strand of DATGQT010000249.1, from coordinate 13,489 downwards.
GATGATGGCCAGCGGCACGCGCAGCACGGTGTAGACCAGCGTGTTCCAGACGGCGAGGCCGAAGTAGGGGTCGGCCGTCAGCAGCGCGGTGTAGTTCTCCAGCCCGATGTACTGGGGGACGCGGAGGACGTCGTACCGGCAGAGGCTGTAGTAGAGCGACATCCCCATCGGGTAGAGCCCGAAGACGAAGAAGCCGACGAGCCAGGGGGAGAGGAAGAGGTAGCCCGCCGTCGCCTCCCGGGCGCGGTGCGTCCGGAGCCGGCTGAGGCGGCGGCGGGGTCCGGGCGGCGCCCCGGTGGGGGAGAGCGCCTCGGTGCCCGGAGCGGGGATCATCGCGTGGACGGGGTCCGGCTGCATCGCCTCAGCCTCCGAGCGCGTCGAGGTCCACCTGCGCGCGGACGTACGCGTCGTAGGCGCGGGCGCGGTCGAGGGCGTCCTGCACCACGGCCTCGGCCTGGGCCAGCGCCTCCGCGGGCGTCTGCAGCCCGTAGAGCACGCGCTCCTGCGCGCCGAAGAACTCCCGCCAGAACACGTCGTGCGCCAGCGGGACGACCGTCGGCGAGTGGGCGACGGCCATCTGGTCGGCGAACACCCGCATCGCGGGCGTCGAGAGGAAGGCCGGGTCCTCGGCGGCGTGGCGGTTGGCCGGGAAGAGGTCCGCCTCGGTGGCGGCGACCTCTTCGAGCTGCGTCTCCTTCTCCGTCGCGAAGCGGATGAAGGCCCAGGCGGCCTCGGGGTGGCGCGCCCCGCGCGGGACGGCCAGCCACCAGCTCCCGGCCGAGGAGGCCGTCGGCCGGCCCGGGAACGTCGGGATGGGGGCGACGCCGTAGTCGAGGCCGGGGGCGTAGGTCTCGATCTGGTCGAGGAACGAGAGGTCGAGGACGGCCATGCCGAGCTTGCCCGAGAGGAACCCGTGCTGGTCGGCCGTGCCGAGGCCGGCGGTGAACGCCTTGAGGTCGCGCACGCCGTAGCCGGCGTAGTAGTCGGCCATCCAGGCCAGCGCCTCGCGCACCGCGGGCGCGTCGAGGGTGACGGCGGCGCCGTCGGGGCTGAGGTAGCGCACGCCCCGCTGCCACGCCATCAGCTGCGTCGTCGGGAGGTTGCCGTAGTCGGGGACGAAGCCGGCCTGGACGATGCGCCCGCGCGCGTCGCGCTTCGTGAGGCGCCGCGCGACGTCCTCCAGCTCGGCCCACGTCTCGGGCACGTCGTCCTCGCCGAGGCCGGCCTCGCGGAAGAGGGCGCGGTTGTAGAAGAGGGCGTAGGAGGTGGAGTTGACCGGCACGGCGAACGTCCGGCCCTCCCACGTCATCTCGCTCCACAGCGCCGGGTAGAACCTCGTCGTGTCGAAGCCGGTGGCGGTGATGAGGTCGTCGAGCGGCGTGAGGGCCAGGCGCGACGCCCACTTGACGACGGGGATGAACTGGCTGACGACGTCGGGCGGGTCCCCGCTGAGGACGGCCGTGAGGATCTTCTTCTCGTGCTCCGTCCACGGGATCGGCGTGGCGTGGACGACGATGGAGTCCTGGACCTCGTTGAAGCGGCGGGCGTGGTAGGGGACGTCGTCCTGCGCGCCGACGATGTACCAGTAGCGGATGTGGGTGCGGCCGTCGTCGGGCTCCTCCGGCGGCGGGCTCCAGAAGAGGAAGCCGACGGCGAGGGCGGCACCGAGGACGAGGGCGAGGCCCTTCACTATGGTCTGCCAGCGGCCCATCAGCGCGCGTTCTCCCCTTGCTCGGGCGTACCGCCCTGATCCAGCCCCTGTAGGGACACGATGCATCGTGTCCCTACGCCCCCCGCTGCCGGGAGGCGGCTCCGACTTCCGGGGCACTGGGGGCGGTTCAGGCGCAAGGCGCTCAGGGCGAGATCGTGACGGTGAAGCGGTGGGTGTCGCCGAGGAGGTCGCCGAAGGGGACGTAGGCGTAGTCGGCCCGCAGCCCGACGCCGCCCACGCGCGGCGGCGCGACGCCGACGCCGACGGACCACGCGCCCTCGTCCACGCTCAGGCGGTAGCCGCCGCGCAGCGCGAGCACGTCGAGCAGCGTCGCCTCCAGCCCGGCGTTGACCCACTCGTTGTTGTCCGTCGGGTGGACGAGCTCGACGGCCGTCTCGACCCGCACGTTCGACGCCTCGAACAGCCGGTCGGCGAGGGCGACGCGGAAGAGGAGGGGGGTGCGGAACTTCTGCTGGAGCCCCTGCACGTCGGGGCCGAAGTGCTGGAGCGTGAACGCCAGCCGGAGGTCGCGGAACCCGGTGTAGTACAGGGCGCCGACGTCGAAGAGGACGTCGGAGAAGCTGTCGGTGTCGAGCGTCTCGTGGACGTACTTCGCCTGGATGCCGATGGTGAGGCGGTCGGTGAACCGGCGGGCGCCGGCGAGGCCGACCATGAAGTCGCCGGCCTCGACCATGCGGCCGGTGCCGTCGGGCTCCAGCACCGTCGTCTCCTCGAACGGCTCGATCCCGAACCGGACGACGCTGAGGCCGACGGCGTAGTTGCCGAGGGGGGTGGAGACGGCGAGGGCGTCGATGGCGCTGTCGACGATCCACTCGTTGTGGGTGAAGGCCGCCTGCCGCGCGTCCGCGAGGGGGAGGGCGCCGACGTTCCAGAAGACCGCGTTGGCGTCGTTCGTGAGGGCGGCGGCGGCCTCGCCGAGGGCGCTCTCGCGGGCGCCGAGAGCGATCTTGAGGAACTGGAAGCCCGCCGAGCCCGAGCGCTCGAACTCGTACCCGTAGTCGATCTGGGCCGCCGCGGCCGGGGCGAGGAGGAGGCCGAGGAGGACGGCGGACAGCAGACGGTGGGCGGGATTACGCCGCCCGTGGTCCGTCGTCCGTGGTCCGTGGTTCTCTGCACCGAGGCGCCGCCGACGCGTACGGGATTCGAAGAGCCTCATCGCGGTCTGCCTCACTTGATGATGACGATGGAGCCCCGGGCGGTGCCGGCGGGGGAGTCCACGGTGTAGAAGTAGATGCCGGGGGCGGTGCGCTGGCGCGCCGTCGAGAGCTGGTCCCAGACGGCCTGCCCCGTGTTCGGGTCGTCGTGCTCGATGACGCGGATGAGCTCGCCGCTGGCGGTGTAGATGCGGATGGTGGCCCGCGCCGGGAGGTTGTTGAAGACGATGGAGTTGGCGTCGTCGGTCGAGGGGAAGCCGGAGGTGAGCCGGAACGGGTTGGGGAAGACCGACACGTTCATGGCGTCCGGCGCGGCGCTGCTCGAGACCGTGACGGGGTCCACGTTCCGGTTCGTCAGCCAGCTCTCCTGGCCGTCGCCGTCCACCGCCGTGACGGCGTAGTGGTAGGCGAAGCCGAGCCCGACGCCGTTGTCGACGAACTGCCACAGGTTGCGCTCCTCGTCGTAGTAGCGCGTGCTGTCGGTCTCGTTGCCGACACGGACGCGGCCGACGCGCTCGTAGGGCCCGATGAAGCCGCGCTCGCTGCGGTAGACGCGGTACTCGGTGATGCGGCCGGCCGAGAGCGGCAAGGGGTCCACCCACTCCCTTTCAATTGGTGGCCACGAGACCGAGACGGAACGCGAGGAGGGGAGGGGGATGATCTCGAGCGCGGGGGCGGGTGGTGGGGTGACGCGCAATCGTAATGCGTTGAAGTTCGAATCGGCGAGGGCGGCGGCGCGGTCCACGCTCGCTCGGAGGGAGTCGAGGGCGGCGGGGAGCTCCTCCTGCGCCGCGAGCCCCTCGACGGCCACCTCCAGCGGCAGCCCGTTGACGGCCTCGACGAGCGTGATGCGGACGGACTCCGACGGGCCGAGGTCGTAGGGGCCGACGGCCATGAGCACGAACGGCGTGATGCGCTCGTCGGGCGCGGCCTGGAGCGACGTGTCCTCGCCGGAGAGGATGGCGTAGAGGGCCTGGGGGCTGCTGCCGGAGAGCGAGAGGTTCTGCCCGTTGTTGAGGAGCTGCGCCCAGAACACCGTCGCGGGCTGCGCCTGCCCGCCCGTGCCCGCGGGAGCGTCGAGGAGGGCGACGCCCGCGTAGCCCGTCGTCCGGAGCTCGTCGCGCGCCGCCCAGTAGTTGCCGACGTCGCCGGGGAGGTCGAAGTTCGGAGTGTCGTCGCGGGCGTAGACGAGGGCGCGCGCCGTGTCGTAGGCCACGACGTCGTCGTCGCGGTTGAAGTCGTCGCCCCAGCCGTTGTGGACGTTGACGTCCTGGTAGCTCGGGCGGAGGAGGTACGGGAAGCCGACGTAGACGTCGGTGAGCGCCTCGCCGGAGACGTTGGTGACGGCGTAGTCGAGGAGGATGAAGGTGTTGAGGCCGCGGAAGCTCCAGGCGCGGCTCGTCCGCCGGACCATCAGCCCCGAGCCGGTGGTGAACCGGGCGACGATGGTCTCCTCGGCCTCGGCCGGGTCGTAGCCGGGGCTCTCCACGAAGTTCTCGACCTCCTCGATGGGCTCGAAGGAGGCGCCGGGGCTGAAGCCGAGCGGCCCGTGCTCGGTGAAGAAGACGCTGCCGCCGCGGCGCCCGCCGATCCAGAGGCCGGCACCGGCGTGGTAGGAGCGCTGCTCCTCCTTCGTCTCGAGCTCGGCCGGCCCGCCGGGCCAGTCCATCGAGGGGAAGTACTCGAAGGGGTCGAGGGGGGCCGGCGCGCCGAGGGTGCCGTCGTCCTTGGCCGTCTCCCACAGCTCGCCGCGGTCGTGGACGCGGAACTCCGCCTCGCGCACCTGCGCGGCGGCGGGGAGCGCCAGATTCCCGACGGCGAGGAGGAAGACGGTGGACAGTAGACGGTGGACGGTGGACGGAGCGGCCGCCCGTGGTCCGTGGGGAGCGTGTCGCATCATCGGAAGTCGTAGCGGACGCCGAAGTAGAAGCGGCGCGGCTCGAAGTAGTTCATCCAGCTGATGTCGTAGCCGGCCGCATCGACGGTGGTGATGGTGCCGTCCTCGACGAAGTTGGGCGTGGCGTTGGCGTCGAAGACGGGCTCGCCGTAGGCGCGGAGGTTCTTCGTGTCGAGGAGGTTGGTGACCGTGGCGTAGACGGAGAGGCGGTGGGGCCCGAGGTGGACGGGCTTCTCCAGCCGGAGGTCGAGCGTGCGGAGCGCCGGGAGCCGCTGGTTGTCGATGGTGTCGGGCGGGTCGTCCGGGCCGAGGTAGGTGAAGGCGCGGCCGGAGACGTAGCGGCCGAGGAAGGAGGCGCTGGCGCCGTCGAGGAGCCGGTCGTACCACGCGCCGCCGCCGGTGGGGTAGCGGAGGAAGAGGTTCGCGCGGAAGATGTGGGGGCGGCTGTGCGTGAGCTCGGACGGGAGGCGGCGGCTGGCCTCCTGGTCGTAGATCAGCGTCGGCGTCCCCGTCGTGTCGTAGACGACGCGGCCGGGCGTGGCGCGGCCGAGCGTCGAGCGCGAGAAGGAGTAGTTGAAGTCGAACGTGACGTGCTCGCTGAAGAGCGTCCGGAGGTTGACCTCGAAGCCGCGGGAGTCCCCGTAGTCGCCGGAGAAGTTGCTGACGAAGGTGCCCGTGGGGAGGGTGACCTGCCGGTCGAAGAGGCCCTGGCGCGGGAGCACCTGGTCCGAGACGTCCTTGTAGAAGCCGACGACGTTGAGGACGGCGTAGTCGCTGAGCTCCTGGGCGAGGCCGACCTCGAACGAGACGGTCTTCTCGGGCTTGAGGTCGTCGAGGGAGAGGGCCACGACGCGCTCGGGGTCGCCGGGCGCGGAGGGCGCGTGGGTGCGGCCGGGCGTGCACCGCTCGTAGTCGGTCCCGGCGCCCACGGGGAGGCCGTGGTCGTAGGCGTACTGGCACTCGACGATGTAGACGGGCCGGAAGTAGCCGAACTCGAACATCCGGTCGAGCGGGGGCAGCTGGTAGAAGTGGCCGTAGTTGAAGTGGAGGACGGAGCCCGAGGTGATGGGGAACGAGACGCCGAGGCGGGGGCTGAGGCGGTGGAACGACGGGGCCGGCGCCCTGGGCTTGTCGAAGACGTTCTCGAAGGCGTACTGCACGCGGCCGTTCTCGTCCACCTGGTCGCCGTCGGGGTCGAGCGCCGGGTCGTAGAGGGGGTCGAGGGCGAGGACGGGGAGGTCGGTGACGGGGAACCAGTCGCGGTTGGGGTCGAAGTAGTCGTAGCGGAGGCCGAGGTTCAGGATCATGCTCCTGAACTCCATCTTGTCCTGGACGTAGGCGGCGAACTGGAGGGGGTGGTAGGTCTCGTCGAGGCCGCGGTTGAGCCAGTAGCGCTCGTCGGTGGTGAAGGAGGGGAAGCGGAACGAGCGGCGCTCGTCGTAGGTGTTCCGGCGGAGTTCGACGCCGGCCTTGAGGAGGTTGTGGGGGTCGGCCTGCCACGTCGCGCTCGTCACGAGCGAGAGGTCGCCGACGCGCTCGTGGCGGTCGTAGACGAAGGAGTAGGCGTGGAAGGGCTCCTCCGGGAAGCCCTCGTAGAACTGGAACCCGAAGATGTCCTGGTCCTCGCTCTCGCCGAGGCGGAGGAACGGGCTGGGCTCCTCGCGGAAGTCGAGGCCGAAGGCGCTGAGGCGGACGTCGTAGAAGAGGTTCTGCGAGAGGGCGTGCGTCCAGTTCGCGGCGAGCAGCGTGTGCCGGGTGTCGAGGACGGAGCCCCACCCGCGGTAGTACTTCGACTGCACCACGAAGTCGCCGTTCTCCTGGAGCGTCGAGTGGAGCGCGCGGCTGTAGAGGCCGGTCAGCTTCAGCTTCATCCCCCGGCCCATCTCGAGGACCACGTTGCCGAGGACGTCGTCGAGCTCGCGGTGGTCTATCGGGTGGGGGTACGTGTAGGCCTCTCGGTTGTACTGCCCCGCGACGAAGGCGCGCGCGCGGACGCCGCCGAGGTCGAAGAGCGGCCCGCCGAGGCTGCCCCAGACGCGGTTGTCCGCCAGGTCGCGGTAGTCGTAGACCTGGCTCTGGCGCTCGGGCGTCCACCACGCGGGGTCGAGCGTGCCGTCGGCGAGGGTGTGGTCGATGAACTCCTTCTGCGTGGCGGGGTCGTAGAGGTAGTTGCCGAAGTGGCGCTGGCCCGGCGGGCCGTAGAGGTACTCGAGCGTGGCCTCGTAGTCGTCCCCGCCCTCCTTCGTCACCACGTTGATGACGCCGGACTGCGCGTCGCCGTACTCGGCCGGGAAGCCGCCCGTGAGCACCTGGATCTCCTGGACGGCCAGCCGGTTGATCGTCGAGTACGAGCCGCCCTGGTCGGCGCGGCCCTCGATGAGCGCCGCCGTGCGCGCGCCGTCGACGAACCACCGCACCTCCGTCTGGTCCCCGCCGCGGACGGCGTAGCGGGGCTCGCCGCGGCCGGAGCCGCCGAGCCCGCCCATCACGGGCTCGACGTCGAAGAAGACGCCGGCCTGGACGAAGAGCCCCTCCCGCGCGCTCGTCACGGGGAGCTCCTCCAGCTGGCGGAAGTCGAGGTACTGCACGCTCGCCGTCTGGTCGCGCTGGACGGGCGGGCGCTCGGCCGTCACCACCACCTCGCCGCCCACGTCGAGCGCCGCCTCCGCCATCGCGATGTCCAGCGGCGTCGTCAGCCCGCTCTGGACGCGGACCTCCTCGACGACGACGTCGGTGAAGCCGATGTAGGTGGCGCGGACGGTGTAGATGCCGGGCGTGACGCCGATGATGGCGTAGTTGCCGTCGAGGTCGGTGGCCGCCCCCTGCGTCGTCCCCTCGATGACGACGTTGACGCCGGGGAGCGCCTCGCCCGTGCCGGCGTCGGTGACGACGCCTGCGATCTTGCCGGTCTGGGCGTGGACGCCCGCGCCTAAGAGGAGCAGGAGGACGGCGGACGACAGCCGACGGAAGACGGTCCGCAGCCGTCCGTGGTCCGTGGTCCGTGGTCCGTGGTCTTGCCGACCGACGGGGAGCGGTGCGGGGAGAGGGTCGGAGAGCCGCATCGGGGTGGGGTCACGGGGTGCCGTCGGGCGCGCCGTCGCCGTCCCACTGCAGGAGCGCGGCGCGGACGCCCTCGAGGTGGGTGCGCATCCGCTCGACGGCGAGCGCCTCGTCGCGCGCGCGGAGCGCGTCGAGGATGCCGACGTGCTCGGCGTGGTCGCGCTCGCGCGAGCCGAAGATGTCGATGATGACGCGCTGCTCGTCCTGGAACAGCCGCGCGAGCACGTCGGAGAGCTGGTGGAGGACGGTGTTGCCGGAGGCCGCCGCGATGGCCGTGTGGAAGGCCATGTTCGTGGCGTTGAGGACGTCGTCGTCGTCGAGGTTGGCCTCGGCGCGGTCGAGGAGCGCCTGCATCGCGGCGAGGTCGTCGGCCGAGGCGTGGCGCGCGGCCAGCGCCACGGCCGTCGTCTCGATGGGGACGCGCGCCTCGATGAGGTCCACGAGCGTCTTCTTCGACGGCGCCCCCGCGAGGACCGAGTTGGGGACGAAGAGGGGGTTCGGCCGCTCGCCCACGTAGACGCCCGAGCCGTGCTTGACGACGACGGCGCCGAGGGTCTCGAGCTTCTTGATCGCCTCGCGCAGCGTCGGCGCGCCGACGCCGAAGCGGCGGGCCATGACGGCGATGGAGGGGAGGCGGTCGCCCGGCGCGTAGCCGTCGGCCTCGATGAGCGCCTTGATGCGCTGCGCGAGGTCGTCGGGCAGGCTCTGGCGCAGGACGGGGCTGAGGGCGTCGCTCACGGTGGTAGAATTGACAAGGTGATCTGATGACTTTACCTTTTCCGACGAAGAATACGGCGCCCCGCCGAGCCTGTCAAGGCACTCCCAGCAGGCTCTCCCCCGGACAGAGAGGGGGAGGGCCGAGGCGCTTTGGCATCGCCGGATCGACCATCTTCTTCGTTGTCATCCTGAGGAGCGTAGCGACGAAGGATCTAGCCCCGGTGCGACGGGGGGCACGATGAGGCTAACGGCAAGCCGGCAGTAGATCCTTCGCTCCGCTCAGGATGACGTTCCTGAATTCCCAGGCCTTCCCCGCATGACCCTCACCGACCGCATCGCCCTCGTCACCGGCGCCGGCTCCGGCATCGGCGCGGCCATCGCCCGGCGCTACGCCGAGGCCGGCGCCGTCGTCTACGTCACCGACCGCGACGAGGCCGCCGGCCGGGCCACGGCCGGCGCCATCGCCGACGCCGGCGGCACGGCCTCCTTCCAGCCCCTCGACGTCACCGACGAGGCCGCCTGCGCCGAGGCCGCCCGCGTCGTCCACGACGCCCACGGCCGCCTCGACGTCCTCGTCAACAACGCCGGCGTCGGCCACGTCGGGACGATGCTGGAGACGACGGGGGCGGACCTCGACCGGATGTACGCCGTCAACGTCCGCGGCGTCTTCAACGTAACGAAGGCGTTCTTGCCGGGGATGCTCGCGCGGCGCTACGGCGTCGTCGTCAACCTCGCCTCCATCGGCGGCATCGTCGGCATCCGCGACCGGCTGGCCTACTGCGCGACGAAGTTCGCCGTCGTCGGGATGACGAAGTGCCTCGCGCTCGACCACGCGAAGGACGGCGTCCGCGCCGTCGCCATCTGCCCCGGCCGCGTCGAGACGCCGTTCGTGAAGGCGCGGCTGGCGGAGTACCCGGACCCCGAGGCGGCCTACCGCGAGATGACCGCCACGCAGCCCGTCGGCCGCATGGCGCGCCCCGAGGAGATCGCCGCCGCCGCGCTCTACCTCGCCTCCGACGAGGCCGCCTTCGTCACCGGCGTCCCCTTCTACATCGACGGCGGCTGGACCGCCGGGACGTGATGAACCTTCTCCGTTACCGCGACCCCGAAGGGCAGGTCCGCTACGCCGCCGAAGGCGAGGACGGCACGTTGCGCGTCGTCCTCGGCGCGCCGTTCGGGGAGGTCGAGGTGACCGACGAGCCCGCGCGGGTGGCCGAGTGGCTGGCGCCGATCGAGCCGCCGGCCGTCTGGGGCGTCGGGCTCAACTACCGGACGCACGCCGAGGAGGCCGGGCTGCCCGTCCCCGAGCACCCCGTCGTCTTCGCCAAGGGCGTCAACGCCGTCGTGGGCCCCGGCGCGCCGATCCTGCTGCCGCGCGCGCTCCACAGCGATGAGGTGGACTACGAGGGCGAGCTGGCCGTCGTCGTCGGTCGCGCGTGCAAGAACGTGACGGCGGCCGAGGCCCTCGACTACGTCCTAGGCTACACCTGCGCCAACGACGTGAGCGCGCGCGACTGGCAGATCGCCCGCGGCGGGAGCCAGTGGAGCCGCGGCAAGAGCTTCGACACCTTCTGTCCCCTCGGCCCCACCCTCGCCCTCCGCGACGCCATCCCCGATCCCCAGGCGCTCACCCTCCGCACCCGCCTCAACGGCGAGACGGTGCAGGAGACGCGCACGGCCGACATGATCTTCTCCGTCGCCGAGATCGTCGCTTTCCTGAGCGGGAGCACGACGCTGCTCCCCGGCACCGTCGTCCTCACCGGCACCCCGCTGGGCGTCGGCATGGCGCGGAAGCCGCCGCGCTGGCTCCGGCCGGGCGACGTCGTCGAGGTGGAGATCGAGGGCGTCGGCACGCTCACCAACCCCGTCCTCGAAGAGCCCGTCACGTTCAACGTTGAACGCTAAACGTTTAACGCCCCCATGCGCTTCACCGACCGTATCGCCGTCGTCACCGGCGCCGCCAAAGGGATCGGCGCTGCCACCGCCGCCCTGCTCGCCCGCGAGGGCGCCCGCGTCGCCCTCCTCGACACCGACGAGGCCGGGGCCGGGACGGCCGCCGCGCTCGGCGAGCCCGCCCGCTTCTTCCGCTGCGACGTGTCGAAGTCCGCCGAGGTCGAGGCTGCGTTCGCCGGGGTGATGGAGGCGCTCGGCGGGGTGGACGTGCTCGTCAACAACGCCGGCGTGCAGCGCTACGGCACCGTCACGCAGACCGACGAGGCGCTGTGGGACGAGGTGATGGGGGTCAACCTCAAGAGCGCCTTCCTCTGCGCGAAGGCCGCGCTGCCCGCGATGCTGGCGCGGGGGCGCGGCGTCGTCGTCAACGTGGCGAGCGTGCAGGCGTTCATCACGCAGCAGAACGTGGCCGCCTACACCACGAGCAAGACGGCCCTCCTCGGGCTGACGCGCAGCATCGCCGTGGACTACGCGCCGGCCGTCCGCTGCGTCGCCGTCTGCCCTGGCACCGTGGACACGCCGATGCTGCGGTGGGCCGTCAACCAGTCGCCCGACCCCGACGAGGTGATGCGGGAGGTGCACGCGATGCACCCGCTCCAGCGCATCGCCACGCCCGAGGAGGTGGCCTCCCTCATCGGCTACCTCGCCTCCGACGACGCGGCCTTCATCACCGGCCAGGCCTACCGCATCGACGGCGGCCTCGGCCTCTCCATCGGCGGCAGCAAGCGGGATTAGGATTTGTCCGTGGTCCGTTGTCCGTGGTCGATGGAGGCCGCTACGGACGACGGACCACGGACCACGGACCACCATCATGAAGATCACCGACATCCGCGCCACGACCGTCACCGTCCCGCTGGAGGCGCCGCTGCGCCACGCCAACGGCGCCCACTGGGGCCGCTTCGTCCGCACCGTCGTCGAGGTGGAGACGGACGAGGGGCTCGTCGGCCTCGGCGAGATGGGCGGCGGCGGGGAGTCAGCCGAGGCGGCGTTCCGCGGCCTCAAGCCCTACCTCCTCGGGCACGACCCGATGCAGCTCGAGGCGATGTTCTGGAAGATCTGCAACCCGACGGCGTCGCTCTACAACAGCCGGATGCAGCTCCACGCCGCCCTCGAGTTCGCCTGCATCGACCTCGTCGGCCAGAAGCTCGGCGTCCGCGCGTGCGACCTCCTCGGCGGCGCGCTCCGCGAGGCCGTCCCGTTCGCGTCGTACCTCTTCTTCCGCTACCCCGGCGAGGGGATCGGGCAGGGCGGCGAGGAGACCGCCGACGCCATGGTGGCCCACGCCCGCGACCTCGCCGCGCGCCACGGGTTCACGACGCACAAGCTGAAGGCGGGCGTGTTCGCGCCGGACTACGAGGTCGAGGTCTTCCGTGCCCTCGCCGAGGCGCTCCCCGGCCACCGCCTCCGCATCGACCCCAACGCCGCGTGGTCCGTCGAAGAGGCCATCCGCGTCGGCCACGCCATCGAGGACCTGCCGAACGATTACTACGAGGACCCCTGCTGGGGGCTGGAGGGGATGCGCCGCGTCCGCGAGAAGGTGGCCATCCCGACGGCGACGAACACCGTCGTGACCAACTTCGAGCAGCTCGCCGCCTGCATCCGCACGAACGCCGTGGACGTGATCCTGCTCGACACGACGTTCTGGGGCGGGCTCCGGCAGGCGTGGAAGGCCGGGGCCGTCTGCAACGCGTTCCAGCTCGGTGTGGCCGTCCACTCCTCGGGCGAGCTCGGCATCCAACTCGCCACGATGCTCCACCTCGGCGCCGCCCTCCCCAACCTCACCTTCGCCGCCGACGCCCACTACCACCACCTGACGGACGACGTGATCGCTGGCGGCAAGATGCGCTACGAGGACGGCGCCATCGCCGTCCCCACCGGCCCCGGCCTCGGCGTCACGCTCGACCGCGACAAGCTGGCCGAGTACGCCGAGCTGTACAAGAAGCTCGGCGGCTACCCGTACGACCGCGACCCCCACCGCCCCGGCTGGTTCAGCCGCTGGCCCAACACCGAGTGGGCCGTTCCGGCTTCGCCGTGATCGCAGGAGCGTAGGAGCGTGAGCGCGTGGGAACGTAGGATCGGAAGCCGCTCACGCCCCTACGCTTACGCGCTCCTACCCTCTTACGCTCCTACCTTCTTACGCTCCTCCATGCCCCTCCTCCCTCTCTCCCGCGCCTCGGTCTTCTACGACGGCCTCGACCACCCCGAGTGTGTGGCCGTGCACCCGGACGGCTCGGTCTGGGCCGGCGGCGAGGCGGGGCAGATCTACCGCATCGCGCCGGACGGCTCGGCCGCCGAGGAGGTCGCCAACACGGGCGGGTTCGTCCTCGGCATCGCCTTCAGCCCGGACGCCTCGTGGCTCGCCGCGTGCGACCTCAAGCGGCAGTGCGTCTGGCGCGTCGAGCTGGATTCCGGCCGGGTGACGGAGTTCACCCGCGCGCCCGAGGACGGCGATCCGCTCTCCGTCCCCAACTACCCCGTCTTCGGCTACGACGGCACGCTCTACGTCTCCGACAGCGGCGCCTTCCGCGAGGTCAGCGGGCGCGTCCTCGCCTTCGACGCCGACGGGCGCGGGCGCGTGTGGCACGCCGGCCCGTTCAACTTCGCCAACGGGATGTGCCTCTCGCCCGCGGGCGACGCCCTCTACGTCGTCTGCTCCTGGCTCCCCGGCGTCGAGCGGATCGAAATCCTGGAGGACGGCTCGGCGGGCGCGCGGGAGGTCGTGGTGACGCTGCCCGAGACGGTGCCCGACGGGGTCGCGTGCGACGCCGAGGGCAACCTGTACGTTTCCTGCTACACCCCCTGCCGCATCTACCGCGTCGCGCCCGGCGGTGCGGCCGAGGTGTTCGTGGACGACTGGGAGGCGCACACGCTCGGCAACCCCACCAACGTCGCCTTCGGCGGGGAGCGCTTCGACCAGCTGTTCACGGCCAACCTCGGGCGCTGGCACGTCACCCGCATCGAGGCGGGCGTGCAGGG